>JAFGKG010000140.1 GCA_016928715.1 Chloroflexia bacterium | reverse complement strand
TCCTTGGAACCTTGAGTGTTTTACCTGGATGAGGTTTGGCATCCAGAACCAGCTACACTCACTTGTTAAGGTACAGGAATAGTATAGCACGAGCGTTCTACAATGTCAAGCTGGGGCAGCGCTTACGCTTCCTGCTTTCCTCTGCCAGCTAAAACAGGCAGTCCCCAGCAGGAGATAATTATGGGCCGGGGTTCCGGCCGCACAGCACAGTATCCGGCTTTTGTCCGGAGAGGGAGGTTGTTTTGAACGATAGGCAGCTATTGCCTGAGCAGCGCATTCAACTGCATCCAGAGGTGGCCGCGGCCCTGGAGGCGAACCAGCCCATCGTGGCCCTGGAATCCAGCCTGATCGCCCGCGGGTTGCCCCACCCGCGCAATTTGGAGGTGGCCCAGGAGGTAGAGCAGGCCGTCCGCGAGGCGGGCGGCGTCCCGGCGACCATCGCCATCCTGGAGGGCATCATTCACGTGGGTCTCTCGGCTGAGGAACTCGAGACGGCGGCGACCCCGGGCCGGTTGAGCAAGGTCAGCCGGCGGGACATCCCCCTGATCCTGGCCCGCCGTGAGAACGGCGGCACCACCGTCGCCGCGACCTCCTGGGTCGCCGAACAGGTGGGTATCCGCATTTTTGCCACCGGTGGCATCGGTGGTGTGCACCGGGGCGCCGTGCGGCGACTGGACATCTCGGCGGACCTCCCGGCCCTATCCCAGACGGACGTCATTGTCGTCTGTGCCGGCGCCAAGTCGGTCCTGGACATCGGTTTGACCCTGGAACAGCTCGAGACCTGGGGCGTGCCGGTGTTGGGCTACCAGACGGGGGAGTTCCCCGCCTTTTACTCCCGCCACAGCGGCTTTCCCGTCGACCAGCACGTCGAGACCCCCGAGGAGGTCGTCGCCGTCGCCCGGGCCAAGTGGGACCTGGGGCTGCGCGGCTCGGTGGTGGTGGGCGTTCCCGTGCCCACGGAGCAGGCGCTGGACTTTCGCGAGATGGAAAAGCTGATCAACCGCGCCGTCCGCGACGCCCGCAAGGACGGGATCCACGGCCGCGCCCTGACCCCCTACCTGCTGGCCGCCGTAGAAAAGGCCACCAAGGGGCGCAGCGTGACCGCCAACGAGGCCCTGCTGATCAACAACGGCCGTGTCGCCGCCCAGATCGCCCGGGCCTGGAAGGGTAGCGGGCAGACCGCGTAGCTACTTTTGGTGGAAGGCGCCCTGCACCAGGCCGGTCTCAAAGTAGTCGCTGATCTCGCCCGTGACGGCATACTGGTACACCGCGGCCGTATAGATGCCGCTCAGGGTGGCATTGATCAGGGCGATCGCGAGCAGCGCCAGGACCAGCAGCACGCCGAGGAAAATGGCCAGGCCCAACGACTCGGACACGGCCGCCATGGCGATCAGGATGCCCATTACAACGATCAGCAAAAAGGACAGCAGGCCGAACACCAGGCCCATGCTGAAGCTGCCGGCGATCTGTTCGCCCCAGGTCTTTTTTAGCAGTTCCACGCTGCGCTTGATGGCGTCCACCGGCCCGGTGTCCTCCTCGACCAGGATGGGCACCACCAGGTAGGTGGCCACGTTCCAGACCAGTCCGATGATCGAGATGACGATGCGTCCCAGGAGACCGGCTTTTTCCGAGAGCCAGCGCAGGACCATGCCCACGGTGGCGGCGATCAGCGCGTAGCCCAGGATCTGGCCCAGGTGGCGCGTGGCGATGCGAAAGCCGTCGCCCAGGGTGGGGTCGCCCCCGCGCAGGCGGATCATGGTGGCCCCGACCAGGGCCGAGTTGGCGAAAAAGATGACGAAATACTGGACAATGTAGAATAGCAGGAGAGCGATAAAGCTGAGCGGCCCGGTGCCCTCCCCCTCTCCCCCGTTGAGCATGGCATCAAACGTGCCGGCCAGCCACATGGGCAGGGCAAAGGTGGCCGTGACGATGAGCACGCCGAGGGCCGAGACGATCGGAAAGACGACGAGCTCTTTGTCGGCCCGCAGCACTGCAGCGCTGGCCTTGATCAGCTTCCAACTGTTGGAAAATTTTTGGAACATTGTCTATCTCCTTGAACGATGGCGGTTTTCCAGCTATCTGCCAGGCTATTGTACCAAATGAAAGGCCGGCGTGCAAGGGCCTTGCCAAAACCTGCCTTTATGAGGTAAAATGGTTTGGAGGTTGGTAGGCGGAAATACCCTGCCGCTGCCCAAGGGCACACGCTAGCGAATGATTGCAAATCGTCAATTGCCAGGAGGACAGGCATGAAAAAGATGCGGGATCTCAAGGGAATGGTCGTCTTGACACTGCGGGAAGGGGAGCAGTTGGGCCGGATCAGCGGGATGCTGGTCGATCCGGACTCGGCCCGGGTGGTCGCGCTGGTGCTGAACAAGCGGACGCCCTCCGGGGAGCTCCAGGTGATCGCCACGGCCAACATTTACCGGGTGGGGGAGGCGGCCATCACGGTGGAAGATCGGGGCGCCATGGTGGCTATCTCGCGTATCCCCCGCTTTCAGACCCTGGCCCAGACCAAGTCCGCCATTCGAGGCAAGGCGGTGCTCACCGAGGAGGGCGAAAATCTGGGTCGGGTGGCCGACGTACTGATCGACGCGGAAACGTTTGAAATCCAGGCGGTTCTGCTCAAGGCCTTTCTGCGCGAGGGGCGGCGGATTCCCGCCGAACAGATCCGTACGATTGGCCCGGATGTATTGGTGGTCCAAAAAGAGACCCCCGCACCGCCGCCGCACCGCGAGCCCCGCCCGCCAGAGCCGGAACCGGAAATACTGGCTGAGGCGGATTTTACCCCCGATCCGGCCGTGACGGAGGGCCGTCCCAGCAGCTTGGAGCCGGCCATGCCACCCCTCTCTACTCCGGAGCGGATTGTCCCAGTCGAGCCGCCGCCGGTCAGTGCGGGAACAGCCGCTGAGGGGGATGAGGGGATGGCTTTGACCGAGGAGGCGCCGCCCGATCCTGCGCTAGAGACGGCCTTGGAGACCGCGGTGGAGGAACCGAGCGAGGCCGCCGCGGTGGAAGAAGAGGAGGAAAATCCCTGGCGCCGTTGGGTCAAGCGTCTGCGCGGGGGCGAAGCCGAAGGGTACCCCGGCGAAGGGGTTTGAGCGGAGCTACTCCGCCCGGCCGTGTTGGCGGCAAAAGGCCAGTTGTCGCTGCAGGTGGCGGCGCACCCGATCCTCGTCATTGGCCTCCAGAGCGGCAGGGTGCAGTTCTACGGTGACCACACCGCGGTAGTCGTCGCGCTCCAGTTGCTGGAGGAATGCATCCAGGGGCAGAAAGCCGTCCTCCAGTCGGCGGTGCTCCAGCACGCGTTGGCCCTTGCGGCGGGCGTTGGACAGGTGGACGTGGACGACGCGTTCGCGCAGTCGTTGGTAGGTTCCCAGCACATCGAGGCCCTTGGTGCCCAAGTGGGTTGTATCGAGGGTCAAGTGCTCAAATTGCCCCCATTCCTCCAGGGTGTTCATACGCCAATAGTTCAGCGGGATGAACCAGCGAGTGAAACGTTTCCTGGGCATATTCTCCAGCCCGATCTTGGGATGGGGGTGTTCCTCTTGCCAAATTGGCAGTTCCTGGAGCAGCCAGCGCTCAAAATCTTTTTCCCAGCGGCGGGGCAGGTGGACCACCACGACCTCGGCCCCCAGATCTCGGGCCAGCTCGGCGGCGGCGATGACGCTGTGGGGCTGGCTGCTGGGCCAGTAGGATACCCGTTCGGGCCAGAAAGGGGCGTGCACGCTGAGGATGGGCCGGCCGTGGCGCTCCGCCATGCGGCGTAAATAGCCGGCCTGGCGGGTGTCGAAACGTTCGTCGATCAATACCTCCAGTCCATCAAAGCCGACCTCGGCGGCCAGGGCAAAGACGCGCTCCGTGCCGTAGGTATAAAGGGAACCGGTGGAAAGGGCAAAACGCATCATTCCTCCATTGATTCAGATGGCTTGTCGGTGGATTCCAGCCACTCCTGCACATGTGCTTTGACGGCCTTTTGTTCGTCTGCCTGGGACATGTCAAACCAACGCTGCACGGAAAAGCGGCGAAACCAGGTGTACTGGTGCCGGATAAAGGCGTGGGTATCGTACTTGAGTCGGGTCAGGGCCTCCTCCAGGGAACAGCGGCCCTCCAGGCAGGGTCGGAACTGGGCATAGCCCAGCCCGGACATGGCCGGCAGGTCCCACTCATAGCCCCGCTGCAGCAGGGAGTGCACTTCGTGCACCAGGCCCTGCTGCACCATGCGTTCGGCCCGGTGGTCCACTCGTTCGTACAGGGCGGGCCGTTCCATCGTCAAGCCCAGGATCAAAAAGTCATAAGGGGGCGTTTCCCGGCCCCGCTGCTCCGAAAAGGGCCTCCCGCTGACCTCGAACACCTCCAGGGCGCGGATGATCCGCCGCAGGTTGTTGGGCAGGATATTGGCCGCCGCCGGGGGATCTATTTCTTGCAGCCGTTCGTAGAGGCTGTGCACGCCCTCTCTTTGGGCCTGCTGCCTCAGTCGTTCCCGCAGGTCGGTTTGGGGCGGAACTCGCGGGATCTTCCAGCCCTGCAGCAGGGCCGCCAGGTACTGCCCGGTGCCTCCCACCAAAAAGGGCAGGCGAGCGCGCCGGGAGATATCCTGCAGGGCGGCCCGGGCCTGGTCGCAGTACTCGGCCAGGCTGAGGGGCTGGTCGGGATCGACCAGGTCGATCATGTGGTGGGGAACGGCGGCTCGCTCGGTTGGGGTGGGTTTGGCCGTGCCGATGTCCATATAGCGGTAAATCTGCCGCGAGTCTGCCGAGACGATCTCGCCCCCCAGGTTGGGGGCCATTTCCACCGCCAGGGCGGTCTTGCCCACGCCGGTGGGGCCCAGCAGCACGACGACCGGCAGATGCATGTTCTTACTCCGCGGCTGTTGGCTCGGACAGGGAATCTTGTTTTTCCGGGCTGATGCGGCCCTTGTCCCAGGCGCTGCAAAAGGCCTGCACAACCTGGGGATCGAACTGGCGGCCGGCCTGATCGCACAGCTCTTTCCGGGCCACCTCAGCGGGCAGGGCCTGGCGATAGGGGCGGGTCGAGGTCATGGCATCAAAGGTGTCGGCTACGGCGATAATGCGGCCGGCGAGCGAGATTTCTTCCCCCTGCAGTCCAGAGGGGTAGCCGCTACCGTCGTAGCGCTCGTGGTGCTCGGCTACGCCACAGACAATGTCCTGCAGGTGGTGCAGGGGCTGCAGGATGCGCGCCCCCTCCAGGGGATGGCGTCGAATGATCGCCATTTCCTCCTCATTGACCCGGCCGGCCTTTTTCAGGATGGCGTCGGGCATGCCGATTTTGCCAATGTCGTGCAGCAGCCCTGCCAGGCGAATGCGCAGCACTTCCTCTGCCGACAGGCCCAATTCCTTGGCAATCGCCACGCTCATTGCGGTGACCCGGCGGGTATGGCCGCGGGTATAGGGGTCTTTGGCCTCCATGGCTTCGGCCAACGCCGCGATGGCACTGGTAAAGAGTTCATTGATCTGCTGATAGAGGCGCGTTCGCTCCATGGCGATGGCCGCCTGGCCGGCCAGTCCCTCAAAGATCTCCTGGTCGACGCGGCTCAGACGACCGCCGCCCTTTTTGTTCAGCACCTGGGCCACGCCAACGAGGCGCCGGCGGGAGAGACCCTCCTGCCCCGGTACCTGCTCCTGCACCACCAGCGGGGTGCAGAGGATGGAGCGGGTGACAAAGGAGGTCTCTTGGTCCACCTTGGCATAAAAACGTTCGTCCTGGGTCACGTCTGGGACCAGCACCGTCTCACCGTGCTCGGCCACCCAACCGGCGATGCCTGTCCCCACGGGCACCCGGATGGTGCCCAACAGGTCCGGTGCAATCCGGGTCGCCTTGAGCAGGACCAACTCTTTTTTCTGCTCGTCCAATTCAAAAATAGAGGCATCCTCCGCCCGCAGCAGTTCAATGATCCGCTCCAGGATCAACTGCAGCAGGCGGTCCCGGTCCAGGGTGGTGCCCAGCTCCAGGCTGACATCCAGCAGGGCCCGTTGGCGGGCGACCATCTCGCGCGTTTCGTCCAGTAAGCGGGCATTCTCCACCTTGAGGGCCAGGTCGTTGACCAGGCCGACCAAGAATTCCAGTTCGTTCTCGTCAAGCGGTTGCTCTGCCGGCCGGTCAAAGAGCTGTACCACTGCGATCACCTGGCCCTGGGCCTTCAGGGGCAGGCAGAGCACGTTGCGGGGGCGATAGCCGCTGCGCTTGGCCAGGTCACGGGCCCAGTGGCGGCTGTGCTCAATTTGGGAAAGCCAGATGGGCTCGCCCTTCTGGGCGGCGTGGCCGACAATCCCCCGTCCGATGGGCATGCGGTGCCCCTGTAGGGCCTCATCCACACCGGTAGGTCCGATCACCACGGCAAAGACCAATTGCTCCTCTTGTTCGTCCACCAGATAGAGGGTGCCCGATTCGGTCTGGGTGGTTTCCAAGAGCAGTTCCAAAAAACGCCGCAGTAAAAGATCCAGATCCTCGGTGTGGTGCAGGATAAGATCGGCCTGCTGAAGCACGTCCAGCCGCCGCAGGAGGGCGGCCTGTGGAAGGGTTTTCTTTGGCCCGTTAGGCGGTGATTCGGACATTAGGCAATATCCTCCCGGGACGAGGCCGGTATGCGACCCCATGATGATCGTTACAGACCCATTATACCACAGTTCGTGGTGCCCGGTCTGTGAATGGCGCAAGAGGGAGGGCCTTTGTTGACCCGGCTGTTCCGTAAATAACGCCATTCCCACCTCACCCCTCCCCCTGGCAAAGGCCGCGTTCTGGCGAACGCGCCCTTTGCCTTT
>JAFGKG010000139.1 GCA_016928715.1 Chloroflexia bacterium | reverse complement strand
TGGCGCGGGAACGGGCCCGGGCCGTAATCGTGGACGTCACCGGGGTGCCGGTGGTGGACACCATGGTGGCCAAGGCGCTGGTGCAGATGGCCCAGGGGGTGCGCCTTCTGGGGGCGCTGCCTATACTTGTGGGCATCCGCGCCGAGATCGCCGAGACTATAGTCGACCTGGGAGTGGACCTGCAGGGCATTGTGATCCAGGCCGGCCTGCAGCAAGGCCTGCTCTACGCCCTGGAGCAAGTACAAGAGGACCGCCTGGAGAACCTGGCGCTGGTGCTGGAGGAACGTTCATGAAGCAACTGCGCGCAACCTGCTTCCCCCCGCTGAACGCGGAGGAACGCAGCCGCAGACTAGGCCTCTTTCGTACCCTGCTCGTCATCCAGATGGGCACCACGCTGGGGCTCGTCGTCAGCGGCGTCCTGGACAGCCTCGACAACGCGACCAATCTAATCATGGTGGTGATCCTGGGCTTGCTGGTGACCGTGCTCTCGTTTGGGGGCTATTGGTTGGCCCGGCGCAAAAGTCTGCGCGGGGGAGTGGGCCTGCTGATCCTGGGCGTGCTGGCCTGCCTGATCTATTTCACCGCCTTTTACGGCACCCGGGGTTCTATCCCCTATTTCTACATCTGGCCGATCATGGTGTCCGCCATTCTGCTGGAACCAGCCCTGGCTTTTTTGACGACCGGCCTGGTCGGGCTGTCCTACCTGGGCCTTTCCCTGAGCGAACTGCTGCGCCTCAATCTGCTGGCGGGGCGCACTGTGCCCATGTTTCTGGCGGAGCGTTTCGCCTATTGGCACCAGCCCCACGAACCGACCGTCGTCTTTAACTTTATCACCATGACGGTGGAGGTATTGATCATCTACTGTGCCGTCACCTTCCTGGCCTGGCTGGCCTCTCGCAGCCTGCGCCAGGCCGAGTACCGATCGCAGTCTCAGGCACGGGAATTGTCGCTCTATCGGAACGAACTGGAGGCCAGCCTGGCCGAGCTGCAGCAGGCAAATGCAAAGCTGCAGGCCAGCCTGGCCGTGATCAGGGAGGTGGGCACCCCGGTGCTGCCGATCCTGGAGGGGGTGGTCCTGGTGCCCCTGGTCGGGGCGGTGGACAGCGAGCGGGCTCGGCAGATTATGGAGCAAGTCTTGTTGGAGGTGGAGGAGGAACGGGCCCGCGCCGTGATCGTGGACGTGACCACCGTGCCCATGATCGACACCATGGTGGCCAAGGTCCTGGTGCAGACGGCGCAGGGCGCCCGCCTGCTGGGGGCCGTACCCATCCTGGTGGGGATCCAGCCCCAGGCGGCCGAGACCATGGTCGACCTGGGGGTGGACCTGCGGGGAATCGTCACCCGGGTCAGCCTGCGGGCCGGGCTGGTCTATGCCTTGGAAAAGATCGTCCGGAACCGGCAACTCGCCGAACGGATAAGTGGGGAGCAGAGTTTGAATCGCTCAGGAGGCTGGCATGGTTTGGGATCGTTGGACCGCGCCCCGCGCAACCGCTGAGAGCGTGGCCCGCCGGGAACAATTGGTCAACATCCTGGCCCTGGCCGCAGTGCTCGCCGGCGCCATTTACGGGCTCGTCTTGATCGTCGTGACCGTGCTGGGCCAACCGGCCGCACCGCTCTCCTTTGTGGGCGCCGGTATCTGCATCGGGATGGCCTTGTTCTCGTATTACCTCTCCCGGCGCGGGCGCGTGCGGGCAGCCGCCTATCTCATTGTATTTGCCGCCGTCTTGATCGGGATCTATTCCGCCTACGTGCGCGGTGGCCTGAGCGTGGCCGCCGTCACCCTGGCGCCGGGCATTGTGTTCGCCGGCATTGTCATTGGCGGGCGGGCCGGCCTGCTCATCACCGTGCTCGAGTTAGCCTTGTACGCTGGGATCACCCTGGGCCAGGGCCTTGGCTGGCTGGATCTGCAGATAGAGAATTCCCCCTTTACCGCCGTAGGCCTCACCTCGGTCGCCCTGCTGATCGTAACGCTGGTCCTCTGGCAGACCATGCAGGCCCAGCAGCGCTACATCGACCAACGGCGGGAGCGAGAGACAATGCTCGAGCGGCTGGCCCAGGAAAAGGACCGCCTGCTGGAGGAACTGCGCCAACGCGAGGAATCGCGCCGGCACCTCCTGGAGACGATCCAGGAATTGGGCAGCCCGGTCATCCCCCTGGCGGAAGGGGTGATCGCGATGCCCCTGGTCGGGGCGGTGGACAGCGGGCGGGCCCAAGGCATCACCCAGGCCCTGCTGCAGGGGGTCACCGAGCACCGCGCCCGCGCGGTCCTGGTGGACATTACCGGGGTACCCCTGGTGGACACGGCGGTCGTGGGCGCACTGATGCGGGCCATGGCCGGGGTGCAGTTGCTGGGAGCCACGCCGGTCCTGGTGGGCATTCGCGCGGCGGTAGCCCAGACCATCGTCGAGCTGGGAGTGGATATGGAGGCCATCGTCAGCCGGGCCAACATGCAGGAGGGCCTGGAGTACGCCCTGAGCATTGTGCGGAGCCGGCAGGGTTCTGTGGCCAACCGCATCTCGGCGCGAACCAGCGCGGGCCAGGTGGAAAAAAGGAGCAAGCCATGACCTGGGAACGATGGATCCGGCCGCTTTCCACCGACGCCAATACCGCCCGCCAGGAGCAGTTGGTCAACATTCTCTCCCTGGGCGGAATGATCGGCGGCCTGGCCTATTTCCTGGCCCTGCTGCTCCTCTTTTTCTTCGAGGGCGAGCTTCAGGTAGCCTCCATCATCGGAGCCCTGCTGGCCTTGGGCATGAGCGGTCTGGCCTACCGACTGTGCCGCAGCGGCCGGGGACCGTTGGCCGCGATCATTATCGTGGTGGCGGCCTCCGGGATCGGTCTCTACGCCGCTTATGCCCGGGGCAGCCTCTCCGTATCGGTGGTCGTACTGACTACCTCGGTCGTCTTTGCCGGCATGGCCATCGGCCGGCGCGCCGCCTGGATCACGACCATCGTCGAATTTATCCTCTTTGTCCTACTGGTGCTGGCCGAACATTACTGGCATTTGTACACCCCGCCCATCGGGCACTCCCCCACCAGTGGAATTGCCCTCACTGCGGTGGCCCTGGGCCTGCTGACCCTGGTAACCGTACAGACGCTGAACGTATTGGCCCAATCGCTGCAGCAGTCCATGGAACGCGAGGCCGCCCTACGCGCGGCCGATGCGGAAAAGGGGGAACTGCTGGCCGAGCTGCGCCAGCGCGAGCGGGCCCGCCAGAGGCTGGTAGAGGCCGTGCAGGAGCTGGGCAGCCCGGTGATCCCGCTGGCCAAAGGCGTGATCGCCATGCCCTTGATCGGGGCGATCGACAGCGGTCGGGCGGTGGCGATCACGCGCTCCCTGCTGCAGGGCGTGGCCGACCACCAGGCCGAGGCCGTCCTGGTGGACATTACGGGGGTGGCAGTGGTCGACACAGCGGTGGCGGGGGCCCTGGTGCGGGCAATGGCCGGCGTGCGCCTGCTGGGCGCCGAGCCGGTATTGACGGGGATCCTGCCCGAGGTCGCCCAGACCATCGTCGAACTGGGACTGGATATGTCCGGGGTCGTTACGATGGCCTCGCTCCAGGAGGGATTGCGCTACGTGTTGGAACAAGGGCCGGCGGATCAACAGACCTTAGCCCGGAGTTCTGAGCGAGGGATCCAATGATGAATTGGTGGCGGCAGCGTGGGCTGCGCTTCAAGTTTATCCTGGGGGTCGTCCTGATCCTGTCGATTGTCTTGGGGCTGGTTCTCTACAGCGCGCTCCAATCTATTCGCGACCAGCTCAAAGAGCGCGAGCAGCAGACGGCCCTACAGTTGAACGAGTTGGTCGGGGCCAGCATTGAAAGCGCCCACATGCGCGAGGGTTGGGGGGTCGTGCAGGGAACCATCGAGGAGCTGGGGACGCGATCGGGCGAGCGCGGCAAGCAGGCCGGCGGCGCCCAGATCGAGGACATTGCCATCTATGCCTTTGTGGAGGAAGAGGGCACCGGCTACGTTTATCACCGCAGCGTACTGGTCAATTTTGCCACTGGCTTTCCCAACGGGCGGACCATTCAACAGGCCAGCCTGGAGGAGGAACAGCAGGATCCCGCTTGTGATATCTGCCACCGGATCGCTCCGAGAGAACGACCCAACATTGTCGAATTGGAATTGGAGGGCGAGACCGTCATCCGCACGGTGATCGCGCTCAAGAACCAACCCCGCTGCCAGTCCTGCCACCTGACCGACAGGGAGACCCTGGGGGTCAGCCTGGTGGACTTTGGCCTGCGCGACTATCGGCAGACAGCCAACAGCATCACCCTCTGGCTCGGCGGTGGAGGCGCCCTGGCGATCGTACTGGCCTTGGCGGCCCTGTTCTTTTTGCTGCATCGCACGGTCCTCTCCCCGGTGGATGAACTCCTGACCCTGACGCGCCTGGTGGCCCAGGGAAACTGGAACCGCCGGGCGCAGGTCCGCAGTGGCGACGAGATGGGTCGGTTGGGCGATTCCTTTAACGAGATGACCACCCAACTGGAGTCGAGCCACAACGAGCTGGCGCAGTCGCTGCAGCAGCAGATGGAGCAGTCGGCCGCCCTGCAGCTAGCCCTGCAGAAAGTGCAGGAGGGCCAGGAGCAACAGGCCGAGCTGCAGAAAACCATCCTAGAGATGTCCACCCCGGTGGTCCCGGTGAGCGAAGGGGTCCTGGTCATGCCCTTGATTGGCGCCATCGGCAGCGAACGGGCCCAACAGATCCGGCAGGCGCTGCTGGCGGCGATCGAGCAGGAACGGGCGCAGGTGGTAATTTTGGACATTACCGGTGTGCCGGTCGTGGACACGGCTGTAGCCCAGGCCTTGTTGGGAGCGGCCCAGGCCGCCCGGCTGCTGGGGACAGAGCCCGTGCTGGTCGGGATTACGCCCCAGGTAGCAGAGACCATCGTCTCTCTAGGGGTGGATCTGGCCGGCCTGACGACGCGGTCGGACCTGCAGAGTGGCGTCAGTTATGCCCTGGGCCGGCTGCGGCAATAGGCGCACGATTGACATTTTGAGACGGCTTCTGAGGAGGAACAGTTGCGCAGCAACTGCGAGGACAAAGCATGTTCTGAGTGGAGGTGCTGGAATGGGCCATAGGATAGCAGCGAACACCTGCCAAGGAGGTCGATCATGAAAGTCAAAGTTGGGGGAACGATGCTACTGTTGCTACTGCTTGTGAGCGCCTGCGGTGGGCCCGAAATCAGGACGATTCGCGTGGGGGGTATCTTTGACCTGACTGGCGCGACTAGCGAGGTGAGCATCCCCTACTCGGACGGCGTTATTGACTATGTCGACTATATCAACGCCCAGGGCGGCATCAACGGCCGGCCGGTCGAATTGATCTACGAGGACTATGCCTACGACGTAAACCGGGCCAGGGAACTGTACGACCGCCTGGTCAACGAGGAGAACGTGCTGGTCATCCTGGGATGGGGCACCGGCGACACCGAAGCCCTGCGGGAAAACATTGCCCGGGACCGGGTCCCCCTGATGTCGGCCTCTTACGCCGAAAGCCTGACCGTGCTGGAGGAGGCGCCCTATAACTTTCTCATCGGCGTGACCTATTCCGACCAGATGCGCATCGCCCTGCGCTACATCGAGGACAACTGGGCGGACAGTTCCCGGCGGCCGCGGGTGGCCTTGATCTACAACGACACGCCTTTCGGTCGTGCCCCCATCCCCGCCGGGCGAGAGTACGCCGCCGCCCGGAACATTGACGTCGTGGCCGAGATCATTGTCGCCCTGGCCGCCCAGGACACCACGGCGCAGATGGAGGAACTGGACCGCTCCGGGGCCGATTACGCCATCATCCAAGAGACCTCGGCGGCAACTTCTACCATTTTGCGCGATGCGCGCCGACTGGGCCTGACGACCCAGTTCATCGGCCTCAACTGGGCCGCCGACGAGATCACAGTGGGCCTCTCTGGGGAGGCCGCCGAGGGCCTGATGGGTACGGTGCCCTTTTCCTTTATCTACGAGGACGTGCCCGGAGCCGAGGTGATCCGGGAATATTTGGCCCAGCACGGGCAAGAGCTGGACGATGTCTCCATTCGCTACGTGGCCGGTTGGACCACGGCCATGGTCATGTTCGAGGGGGTGCGCCGGGCCGGCGACGATCTAAACGGCCCCGCCGTGCGCCAGGCCCTGGAGAGCATCCAGAACTATGATACCGGAGGGCTGACCGCGCCGATCAGCTTTAGCCCGACCAGCCACAAGGGAGCGCGAGCGCTGCGCCTGTACCAGGTGCAGGGGGGATTGTGGCTGCCTATCACCGATTATATTGAGGCTACGCTGCCCTGAAACAGTTGAACGTTAAAGGTTGACGGTTTAACGTTCTTTTGCCAGTCGGAATAAACGAGTACCGCCTAGTACAGCGTCTGAAAAGTTTTG
>JAFGKG010000138.1 GCA_016928715.1 Chloroflexia bacterium | reverse complement strand
TTCCAGGAGGTGCGCGAGCGCCTGGGCCTGGCCTACAGTGTCGATTCCTGGGTTTCGGGCATGCACGATACCGGCAACGTGGGCATCTATGCGGGGGTGGGCGTCAACCGCGTGCCCGAGACGATCCGGGCCATTCTGGGCCAGTTGGACCTGCTGCGCCGCGAGCCGGTGCCGGAGGACGAGCTGGAGCGGGCCAAGCAGTTTGTGCGAGGGCGCCTGCTGCTGTCGCTGGAGGACTCGTTTGCCGTGAGTAGCTGGTACGCCCGCCAGGAGCTGCTGGGCCCCGACGTCCTGGAGCCGGAGGAGAGCCTTGCCTGCCTGGAGGCGGTGCAGGCGGCCGACGTGCAGGCGCTGGCGGCCGGGATTTTTCAGCAGTCGCGGCTCAACCTGGCCGTCGTTGGCCCCTTTGCTCAAAACGGTGATCTGTTCCGGCAGGAAATCGAATTCTAGCCGGCTGTCCGTATTGTAGCTTACCGGGTTCCTGCGCCCGATAGGCTACAATAAAAGCATACATTAAGGTGGCAATACGATAAGGTTGGAGGGTAGACAATTCCGTGGCAGTGAAACTATTGATGAATTGGGACATCCGTCCAGGCCAGGAGCAGACCTACTTTGAATTTGCGATGCAGACCTTTGCTCCTGCCCTGATGAAAATGGGCTGGCAGCCGACCGAGGCCTGGTACACGCTGTACGGCGAAGGGCCGCAGATCATGACTGCCGGCGTTACCGAGAGCGCGGAAGAGATGCGCGAGATCCTCGAAAGCGAAGAGTGGGAAGAGCTCAAGGACCGCCTGCTGGAGTATGTGACCAACTTTCAGTACAAGGTGATTCCGGCGAGCGGCCGTTTCCAGATGTAATGTCGAGGGGTCGCGGCCGGATCACCATCCCCCCCGAACGATGAAAAAAGCGGGTCCAGGAGTGCGGGACCCGCTCTATGGGTGACCGGGCACGCACCCGGCGTGGCTCATTCGCTTTTGGCCTCTGGTGAGCTTGTGCTCACGTCTTTTGTCCCACCGCTCTCGGATTTGGTCTCGGTCTTGTCCTTGTCCTTGTCCTTATCCTTGTCCTCCTTGGGCGGGGTGAGCGTCGAGGACGATCCCTGGCGGTGGTCGGTGACGTAAAAGCCCGACCCCTTGAAGATGATGCCCACGGGTTGGATCACGCGATGAACCTGGCCCTCGCATTCAGGGCACTCGGTGAGCGGCTCTTCGCTCATGCGCTGCAAACGCTCAAAGCGCAGCCCGCACGAGTCACACTGATATAGATAGATCGGCATTCCCTGGAACCTCCAACACGTTATCCTGGTGGGTGTGGGCAAATTGACCATGTGCCCGCACCCACCAGGGCGGCCATTATTATACACCCATTGGGCCTGGCGACAAAATGGTGCTATGTCATTCGTAGCGAAAGCGCCAGATGCCTATGGCCAAGAACACGAGGGCAAAGCCCAACAGGATGGCGGCCTGGGGCCAGATGCCGGCCACGCCCTGGCCGCGGACCAGCACGTTGTTAAAGCCGATCATGGCCCAGGTGGTGGGCAGCACCTTGACCACCGTCTGGTAGATGGGCGGCGTGATCTCCAGGGGCCACCAGGCACCGCCCAGGGCGGCCATGAGCATGGAAAAGAGGATGGTCAGACCGCTGGCCTGGCTGCGGGTTTGGGCAAAGGTGCCGAGCATCACGCCAAAGGCCACCGCTGCCAGTCCAAAGGTCAGCACCAGCAAGGCCAGGGCCAGGGGCGAGCGCCCCCATTCGACGTTGAACAGCAGGGCGCCAAAGCCGATGAGGAGGGCCATTTGCACCAGCCCCATGGCCAGCCGCCCCGCGATCTTGCCCGAGAGGATGGTGGCCTTGCGGCTGGGGGTGATCACGAGCCGCCGCAGGGTGCCCCCCAGGCGCTCCCCGACAAAGACCTCGGCGGCGCCGATGAGGGTGATCAGCGTCCAGGTGACCAACTGCCCGGCCGACGACTGCTCAAAGCCGCTGGCGATCTCGGTCGTCACCTCCGGGGCCTGGGTGGCCTCGACCCGGGCCGGCGGATCGGCCAGCATCTCCTGGGCCATGTCCAGCCCCTGCTGGAAGTAGGCCTCGCGTGCCGCCTCACTGCCGAACGGCTCGATCTGCTCTGCGGCTTCCAGGCTGGCCAGGGCCGCCGCCACGGCGCTGTCCACCTGGCCCGCCGTCGCGCCCACGGCCTGCTCGATGGCCAGCACGCGGTTGTCGCCCGGCGCTTTGTGCAACTGCAGGGGCGCTGGCTGCCCCTCCCGCAGTGCCCGGCCAAAGCCGGCGGGGATGACGAGCAGGGCCGGGATCTCTTCTTCCTCCAGCGCCGCTGCCGGGTCTTGCGCCAGGGTCTCGGCCGCGGAGCCGCTCCTGAGCACGGGCCGGATCACGTTCGAGGCTTCCAGCGCCGTGACCATCTTTGCCGAAAGCAAGCTCTGATCCTGGTCGATGGTCAGTACGGGGAAACGGGGATCGGCGTCGGGGTTGTTCTCGCCGGAGGCGTTGGACATGGCCCCGCCCAGCACGGTGGTAAACACCAGGGGCAGCACCAGGAAAAAGAGCAGCGTCCAGCGCGACGAAAACTCGATTTTGATGTCGTTCAGGGCAAGGTACCATATCTTTTTCATG
>JAFGKG010000137.1 GCA_016928715.1 Chloroflexia bacterium | reverse complement strand
TGCAACTGCCTGTACGCCGTGTCCAGGACCTCTCGCCGGCGCGGATCCTGGACTGCGGTCAGTACGAGGTAGCAGGTCCAATAGACGCGCAGTGGATCTTCGGTGCCGTGGAGGCTCGCTTTCGCCAGGTGGTCCAGGATTTGCGCCGCCAAGCCGGCCGCCTGATCGAACCGGCCCTGGGCCAACGCGACACGGGCCAGGCCGGCCTGGGCTTCGACGGCCCGTTTTTCCTGCCCCAGTGCCTGGCGCAGCTCCAGCGCTTGGCGGTAAGCTGCAGCCGCTTCATCGTCTGCCTGCAGCCCCTCCAGGGCACAGCCCAGATGCATCCACATAAAGGCTTCAAGGGAACGCTGGCCTATCTTTTGGGCCAACCGCAGGGCCCGCTGGCCGTATTCCCGGGCCCGCTCGTGTTGCCCCTGATAACAATACAACAGGCCCAGGTTGCCCAACACCACCGTTTCACCCAAGCGCACCCCGATCTCCCGGTGTAGACGGAGCGACTCCTCGTAGAGTGACCGCGCGACAGCATAGTCCCCGAGGTAGAGATGCACATTGCCCAGGTTAATCAGGGCCAGGGCCTCGCTCTGGCGGACCCCCAACGCGTGGGCCAAATCCAGGCTTTGCCGGGCATAACGCCGGGCCTCCATATAGTCGTTTTGCTCCACGGCGATAGACGTCAGATTGTTCAGCACGGACAGCTCGTGCCGCCGGTCGCCGACTTTTCTGCCAAGGCGCAAGGCTTCCTCCAGATAGGCCCGCGCCCCCGGATGATCGTCCTGACCCCAGCAAAGGCCGGCCAACAACCTGAGACATTCGGCCTCCAGGGGACGCATCCGGCTCCTCCGGGCCAGGGATAGCGACCGGTCCAGCTGCTTTCGGGCTGCTGCATAGCGCGCCTGGCGAAAGAGAACCTCGCCCCAGCAGCAGCGTCCCTGGGCCTCCGTGTTCTCATCCCCGACCCCGTGGGCCAGCCGGACGGCCCGCTGGGCCGTCTCCAGGGCCTCGGGGTAACGAGGCTGGTGGGCCAGGAAACGGGCCTGGGCCACCAGCAATTGGGCGGTGACGCGCTGGAGGGCCACGTCTGCCGCTCCCTTTGCCGCCAACCGGTTCAATAGCTCGGCGGCCGCCGCACCGAAAAGCTGGTCCCCTTGGCAATACAGCCCCCGACGATCGTACAGCCGGGCCAGGAGCTGGTGGCTGTGCCCAATCTCTTCAACCCACGCCCGTTCGACCGCCCATTCCCAGGCCAACTCGATATTGCCCAGGTCCTCCAGAACCTCCTCCCAGCCGCGGAGATCGGCATCCTCCTGCCGTCGCAGCAGCCCCAGGTAGTAACGGCTGTGTTGTTCGCGGAGCGCTGCGTAGGCCTCGGGTTCCTGAAGCAACTTTTCGGCTGCATACTGCTGCAAGAAGGTATGCCATTGATAGCGGCCGGCCGTCGGCCCAACCAAAAGGGAATGGGCGGCCAATTCGTCCAGTCGCTGGGCGCTGGTACCCGTCACCGCCAGCGCTGCGGCAGGAGAAAAGCCGCCCTGGAAAACAGCCAGTCGCCGATAGGACGATTGCTGGGCTGCACTGAGCAGCTGCCAGGAGTAGGCAAAGACGGCTCGCAGGCTGCGCTGTCGCGGCGGCAGGTCGCGCCAGGAGACGGACACGGCGTCCAGGTTCTCGGCCAACAACCGCGCCATCTCGGTGCACGACTGCTCCCGCACTCCAGCGGCTGCCAACTCAATGGCCAGCGGCGAACCTTCGACGGTCCGACAGATTGCCACCGCACTGGCCAGCATCTCCTCCGTAAGCTGGAAGCCGGGCCGGGCTTGCCCGGCGCGTTCGCGAAATAGCCGGAGCGCCGGATAGCGCTCGTCGATCTCTGCCGACCAGGATTCTTCGAGCGGCTCACCGGCCGGATAGTCCAACCCCTTTAGGTTCAGGACGACCTCGGCCTGGCAGTCGAGCCGCTGCCGGGTACTCGCCAGGATGGTGACTGCGGGGGCCTGCTGCAAGAGTTCGGTCAGCAGATCGGCTTCCTCCACCAGATGTTCCAGGTTGTCCAGTACCAAGAGCACCTGCCGGGACCGCAGATGGCCCACCAACTGTTGGAGGGCACCGCCTGGACCCAATGGCGGCAGCTCCATGGCTCTGGCGATGGCGGCAAGGACCCCGCTGCGGGATTGGACCGTCTCGAGGGGGACGAAATAGACACCGTCGGGAAAGAGATAGAGGTTGTCCGCTGCCGCCCGCAAGACCAGCCGGGTCTTGCCCGTCCCCCCCATTCCCGAAACGGTCAGCAGCCGGTGGGTGGAATGGTTCAACTGCTCGGCCAACCATGCCAGTTCTGCTTCACGGCCCACAAAGGTGGTCAATTGGGCCGGCAGGTTGTGGGGCGGGGGCTGCCGGCGGACTGTGGTCGGGGTTTGCTCACTGCGGATTTGCTCGTATAGGGCCGTCGTGGCTTCCTCGGGCTCGGCCCCAAACTCGGCGGCCAGGACCTCCCGGCATTCGCGGTATTGCGCGAGGGCTGCACCACGGCGACCGCCGAGGGCCAGCAGACGCATCAACTGGCGGTGGCCCCCCTCAAACCAGGGCTCTAGCGCCAACTGTCGCCGGGCATAGCTCAGCGCGCGAGAAAAATCGCCCTGCTGCTCGTAATAGTCGGCCAGCAGGACCAGGACCTCCATGACCTGTTGGTGCAGGCGTTCCTGGTAGTGCAGGCGCCACTCCTCAAAAGGCTCGCTGTCACGGAGAGCCAATCCGGCCAGGAATTCGCCCTGGTACAGAGTCACCGCCTTTTCCAACCGGTCACGACACAGGGAGCAGGCCTCCGGCCGACGGTGGTCGTGCTGCTGAACGACGGCCAGGTGCTGCTCCAATGCCGCGACGTCCACCTCGTAGGGGCTGTCCGCGTTCCAGGCGACGGACTTAGGGGTGATCACTATAAAGTCAGGTGCCGACTGGCCGCTGCCCAGGGCCTTGCCCAAGCTGCGCAGTGCCTGGCGCAGGCTCGTTAGGGCCTTTTGGCGCGGCTTTTCCGGCCACAACAGCGCCGCCAGCACGCCCCGGCGATGCCGCCGGTGGGACTGTACAGCCAGGTAGGCCAGCAGCGCCCGCACCTTGTCGGTGGCAAAGCCGGTCAGGGGTTCTTCGTCCAGGGTGACCTGAAACGCTCCCAAGAGGGTGATCTGCAATCGGGGCATAAAAACCTCCGGGCCATTGCTATTATACCATCTTTTCACGTTTTTTTCACGCAACGCATGGTATCCTAACGTATCTTTAGGAGCCCGCCAATGGAACACCGCCGAACCTACGCTTCCTACCTACTGCGGATGTGGCAAGTACGCCAGGTCGATCGCCTGACTTGGCGTGCCACGCTGCAGTGCACCGCAACAGGGGAAACGCGAGGCTTTCCGGATCTGGAAAGCCTCTTCTGTTTCCTGCGGGAACAGGACCAGCCCGCTGCGGAGCGGCTGCTCGCTGCGTGTGATGTGTCGAATGGCGATGCGAGCGGGTAGGAGGGCTATGGATGAAAAGATTGAACCGCAGACTGTAGCCGTAAAGGGCCAACCTTCATGGACAGGGTAGAGAAGGGGCCAGACGATCGCCTATTTTCATGCCAGCGCAAGGAGGAACAAGATGCTGTGTAGAACTCGGTCCCAGTCACGAAAGAAGCATTCCCCCCGCTTCCGCCCGCCGGTCGTAATGCTGGCCGCGGGCCTGCTGCTGCTCGCGCTGCTCCTGCCCCCGCTG
>JAFGKG010000136.1 GCA_016928715.1 Chloroflexia bacterium | reverse complement strand
CTGCTCGCCAGGTCGACCGGTTGCGCGTGCTCAACGAGTTGGATCGGGCCCTGAGCGCGACCCTGGATCCGGCGCAGGTGGCCCAGGTCACCCTCGAGCGGATTGTTACCGCGCTCAAGGCGCCGGCCGGTTTTCTGATCCTGCTCGCCTCCTTCTCGGACCAGGCCGCCGTAGGGGTTCTGGGCCCGGATGGGCAATGGCACACGCTGGGCACGGCCGAGCAGCGGGCGGCTGTGTACCGCTTGCTGTCCCGACTCGATGAAAAGGAAGCGCAGGCCCTGGGCGCTGCCGAACTGGCCTGGCTGCCCCAGCCTCCGGAGCACGGGGGCCTGGCCATGCCCATTCGGGGGGATGAGGATATCATCGGGCTGCTGATCCTGAGCGGTCCCTCTATGGAAGGATCGCTAACCGAGGAGAATCGGGCCCTGGCACTGGCGGCGATCAGCCGTGCCGGGCAGGCGCTGCAGAACGCCCGTCTCTACGACCGGCTGCGTTACCTGCTGCGCGAACGGGAAAAGGCCCAGGCCCAACTCGTCCACAGCGAAAAGATGGCCGCATTGGGCCGGCTGGTCGCCTCCATCGCCCACGAGATCAACAATCCCCTGCAGTCCGTGGACGGCTGTCTGACCCTGGTGATGGAAGAGTGGGTCGGCGAGCGCCGCCAGGAAAAGATGGAACGCTACCTGAACATCATCCGGGAGGAAATCGACCGCACCGCCGGTATCGTCCGGCGCATGCGGGATTTCTACCGGCCGGCCCGCCAGGGCCTGCAGCCCGTCGACCTGCACGGTGTGCTGGACAGCGTGCTCGACTTGGTGGGCAAGCAGCTCGAGCACCGCTACGTGGCGGTCGAGCGCCATTGGGCGGCCGACCTCCCGCGCGTCGAGGCCAATGGCGACCACCTTAAGCAGGTTTTTTTGAACCTGGTGCTCAACGCCGTCGATGCCATGCCCTCCGGGGGGACGCTGCGGCTGAGCACGGCCCGTGCCCAGATGGATTCCGGGTCGGAAGAACTGCCCCGGCCGGCCGTGCGCATCGAGTTTCGCGATACCGGCCAGGGTATGTCCGCCCAAGTGCTTGCCCATATCTTTGAGCCTTTTTTTACGACCAAGGAACACGGCTCCGGATTGGGGCTGGCCATCAGCTATGGCATTATCGAGGACCATCACGGCCGGATCACGGTGGAGAGCCGGGAGGGCAAGGGGACGATCTTTACCATGCTGCTGCCCGAGGAGCAGCCCCCGCAGCGTTGAACGGTAGGACGCTCAGAGGAAGGAGTTCGCATGGACGCACAAACCCATATTCTGGTCGTCGATGACGAGCCGGGCATCCGCTTTTTTCTGGAGGAGGTGCTCACCCGCGATGGCCACCGGGTGACCGCCGTGGAGAGCGGGGAGGCCGCCCTCGAGCAGATCGAGCGGCAGACGTTTGACCTGGCCCTGCTGGACCTCAAGATGAAGGGCATCGGTGGCATCAAAGTGCTGGCGGTCATCCGCGAAAAGTCGCCCGAGACGGCGGTCATTGTGCTGACGGCCCACGCCTCTCTGGAGAGCGCCGTCGAGGCCCTGCGCCACGGGGCGCACGACTATCTCTTCAAGCCCTGCAAGACAATGCAGATCCGCGAGAGCGTGCGCACCGGCCTGCTGCGGGGGCGCAAGGAGCAGGAGCGCCAGCGCCTGCTGGCCGAACTGCAGCAGCACCTGAGCGATGAGCAGGACCTGCCCCGCCAGGATCAGCCGGTCCCGTCGGTTGCCATCCCGCCCGAGGGGCAGGAGCGCTTTTTACGACAGGGCGGCTTGATCGTGGACCTGATGCGGCACGTCGCCACCCTGGACGGGCAACTTTTGGAGTTCAGCCCCACCGAATTCGACCTGCTCGCTTACATGGTCAGCGAGGCGCCCCGGGTGATCTCGCCTCAAGAGCTCGTGCGTGAGGTACAGGGCTATGAGAGTGAGCCCTGGGAGGCCCGGGACACCATCCGCTACCATATCTATCGCCTGCGCCGCAAGATCAAAAAGGCCGCCGGCCGCAGCGACCTCATCCGCAACGTGCGCGGGGTGGGCTATACGGTGGACAATTCGTAATCGCTAGCTTTCCAACGCAACTGCTACAGAACTGCCACACAACGCTAACCGCACCACGCCCCCTATCTGCTACGATATCGTTACACCAGCGCGTTTTGGAGATGGATCCATGCCTTTATCCACCAGCAGCATCCTGGTCGTAGACGACGAGCCCAAGATCTGCTTTCTTTTGCAAGAGATCCTGGAGCGAGAGGGTCACCAGGTAGTCGCCCTGTCCAGCGGGGAGGCCGCCCTGGAGCAGTTCGCTGCCCGCGAATTCGACCTGGTACTGCTCGACCTCAAGTTGAAGGGGCTGGAGGGGCTGGAGGTACTGCGGCGCCTGCGCCAGAGCCGGCCCGAGGTCACGGTGATCGTGCTGACGGCCAACGCCTGCCCGGAAACCGTCATCAGCGCCTTTCGCCAGGGCGCCTACGATTATCTCATCAAGCCATGCCCCGTCCACGAAATCCGCGACCGGGTGAGGGTTGCCCTCCGGGAGCATCAAGAGAGACGACGGCTGCAGCAGCTCGCGCCGGGCCCGTGTGAGAGGATCGGTTGACCGCCGCAAAGCGCCGCCGTCTCCCGCTCCTGCTCCGCGGGCTGTCGCTGGCCCTGCTGGCCTACGCTTTCGTCCGGGCGCTACTGGGCATGGTCCTCTGCCCTAGTGATATGGCTGGGCAAAGCGCTGTTCATAGACCCCGTTCTCTTTGAGCTGCCGATCCCAATACGACGAGAGCAGGCCGGTCTTGATCAAAAGTGTGAACACCGGCATGCTCCAGGCAGGATAGCGCTCCGGCCGGGCCAGCCGGCGCAGTTGCTCCGGGTCCAGCCGGCCGTCCTGGCCCAGGGTCCGTCCGATCCCCTCGAGCCGGGCAAAGAGCTTGCGGTTCATCCTTTCCGGCATCAGGCGCACGCCCTCGCAGCCCCCCTTGACAATTGTCCCCACGTAGCGGCTGCCCAGCCGTCGGGCCAGTTTCTGCAGGTACCTTTCCACGTAACGGCAGTGGGCCGATTCGGGAAAGCCGCACTGCACCATAAAGGCCAGGGGCGGATTGTGCTCGCGGCCGCACAGCGGCGCCAGGGCCTCGATAAAGGCCTTGGCTAGGCCGGGCATCGAATCGGTATAGAGGGGAAAGGCCAACAGCACGCTTTCGGCCTCGGCAAAGGCCTGTACAAGGCGTTCTGTCTCCTGGACCCGTTTCAGGTAAAGGATCTCGTGGCTGTTGCCCGGAACGGTGTCAAAGCCTTTCAACAGGTGCTCCAGCATGGCCCGGGTGTTGCTGCCGCGGCCTCGGGGCGAACCGTTAAAGACGGTCAATCGCATGGGCGACCTCCTGTACCGGCTCCTGGGTCAGTCCGGCCCAGGCCAACCGGCTCTTCATATTCAGCGCCGTCCGCTGATAGATCTCGGTGGTGATGACCACGTCCTCGTCGTCGCTGTCGGGCCCCTTGTCCAGCAGCAGGCCGAGCAGGGGGTAGCGTTCGTAGCGGGCGCGGTGGTGCGCCTCGCCCTGGTCGACCGCGAAATAGGGGTGGATCAGCGGCAGCATCTTGTCGTTGGTTTTCTTGAGCAGGGCGCTGACAAAGCCCATGATCAGGGGCGAGGCCAGCAGTAGGAAATCGGACTGGACGGCGGCTCGGCAGACCCGGGCCGATTCGTCCTGCACCACGCACTGCCCGGGGCGCTTGACCCAGCAGCCGAAACAGCCGGTACAGTAATGGATGTCCAACTCCCGCAGGTCGAGGATGGCGACGTCGTGCTGTCCCTGCAAGGCTGCGGCGAGCTGCCGCAAATAGTCGTCAAAGGCCTGATTTCCCGCATCCGGGTTGCCGTTCAATATGGTGATGCGCATCAAAGCTATTCCCCAACGGTTGGGGAACTGGCGGTCAGCATGGCCAGGGCGGCGTCCTCCTCCCGGGCCACCTGCTGGCCCTCCTCGATATTGACCCGCATCAGCAGGAATGTGCCCAGGGCAAAGAGCAGGATCAGGCTGAGCACCGCCGGCCGGCTGCTGTCAAAGGCGGCCGCGGCCGCGGCAAAGAGCAGCGGGCCGATAATGGCCGAGAACTTTTCCATCACCCCATAGAGGCCAAAGAACTCGCCGCTCTTGGCCTTGGGCGACATGCTGGCGTAGAGGCTGCGGCTGAGGGCCTGGCTGCCGCCCTGCACGATGGCCACCATCCAGGCCAGGAACCAGTACTCAACCACCGAATCCAAAAAGAACCCCCAGACCGCGATTACAGCATAGACCAGCAGGGCCAGGACAATGCTGCGGCGGGTATCCAGCGTGTCGGCCAGGCGGCTGAACAGCGCTCGCCCCAGCAGCCAGGCAAAAGCCGCCCCCAGTGCTTCCAGGCCCAAAATCAGGCCCAGGATCAGGCCCAGGTTGCTCTGGCGCAGGGGCGGCAGTACCTTGAGGCTGCTCAACCGTAGGATTGTGCCCTGGCTATCGGGGTCCTTGTCCCCACTGTTGAGCAACTCCAACCGGTGCTGTCCGGCCGTGGGGGCCTGCAGCGTCTTGCGCACGCCATAGCGCACGGTGGGGTTATAGCTGTCGATCCGGATGGGCTCCCCATCCTTGTCCAGAAGGGCTTGGCCGTCCATCAGAACGGTCCAGACCCCCTGGTCCGGGCCAATGCTGTAGATGAGATCGACCCGCTGCCCGTTGAACAGGAACTCACAGCCGGCCCCCTCGGCCTCACTGAGTGCATAAACCACCGCGCTTTCCGTGCCCAATTCCTCTGCCGAGAGAAGCTGCTTTTGCCAATCCCCCTGGCAGCTCACAGCGGCGGAATCGACGGTGTACAGGGCCTCTCCCAGGTACTGGCCGCTGTCCTGGTAGGGCGGCGGCGCCGCGCCGCTGATCTCGCTGGGCAGAACCTGCGCTCCCACGGCGCCCACCAGGGGCAACATGACCAGGTTAAAGACGATAAAGCCGAGGAAAAAGGGGCGCCGCTTTTCGTCGCGGCTGGGCAGTCGGCCAAAGATCAGGCTGAAGGGAATGCCGACAAACTGCACCAGCAGCAGGGCCAGGATCAACTCCACGCTGCCAAATCCCAGTTCGGCGCCATAGATGGCCGCTACGCCAATAATGGTGCCGATGCCATCGTTGTAGATGAGAAAGGCGACCAGGTATTTGAACAACTCGCGATAGCGGCGAATGTGCTTGAAGGTCAGGGCCAGCCGCTTAAAGCTGGCTCCGACCACGTTCTCACCCGGGCCCAGCCGGGCCGTGGCGGCGGGCGGCTCGGGCACCCGAGTGAGGATGGGGATGGAAAAGACCGCCCACCAGATCGCCACGCTCAAAAAGGATAGACGCGGCCCCCAGGTGCCGGGCAGGAACTGGATCATGGCGACATTGATCGCCAGGAGGATGCCGCCGCCGAGGTAGCCCATGGCAAAACCACGGGCCGAGACGCGATCGCGGTCCTCGTCCCGGGCGACGTGGGGCAGCAGGGCATCGTAGAACACGTTGGCCCCGGTAAAGCCGATCCGTCCCAACACAAATAGGATCGAGGCCAGCAGCCAATCGCCTGTATCCACCAGTACCAGCAGGCCTGTGCCCATAATGCCCAGGCCGGCAAAGATCGACAGGAAGCGTTTCTTACCCCGCATGACGTCCGAGACCGTGCCCAGGATTGGGGAGAGCACGGCCACCACGAGCAGCGAGATACTCAGTCCGAGGCTCCAATAAGCGGTGGCCCTGGCCTCACTGGGCAGGGTCGCCCCCGCCACTTGGCTGTAATAGACGGGCAGTACGGCGGCCAGGATGGTCGTGGCGAAAGCCGAGTTGGCCCAGTCGTACATGCACCAAGCGTTGATTATCCGACGATACAGTCGTTCTCGTTTTTCCATAGGAGGAATCCTTTCTGCCGGCTTGTTTGCGCTCATTATAGCACATGGGGGACTGGGCGGCAATTCCTGACCAGCCAACAGCCCCACCCCGGCGTAGCCGGGACGGGCACCGTAAAGAACGAAACTGCCCTTATGGCGCCTGCCCCACCGAGGCCAGCTATTTTCGGACAGGCCTTGACATTCCCGCCCTACATGGTGTACCATAGAGTAGGTTCGTAGGCCGAATAGGCTAAGGCGCGGTCAAGAAATGTCTTGCCGTTCTTTGACCGGCGGCGGAGCACAGGCAGCGAAAGCGAAAAGTCATTCTTTCTAAGGAGGCCGATCTTGCCGCAGAAATTTATTCGCTTACCGACGGCGCCCCCGGGCAGTGTCCTGGGGCAGGTGCGACTGCGTTGTCCTGGATGTAGAGAGCGGGTTGACCTGGAGGAACTCGAATCCCGGCACATGGTTTGCCCCTGGTGTGACTGGCACTTGCCCCTGGAGGCGCGTTCGCGTCGGGAACTTTTGCTGGACGAGGGTAGTTTTGTGCCCCTGGATTCGGCCCCCTCCGGACCGACACTTTTTGGTTGGGCCGGCCTGCGGGGACGGCCCCTGGCCCTGGTGGTGGGGGACCCGGCCGCCAGTTGGAACGCAGAGCGGGTCCGGGCCCTGATCGAGCTGGCCGAGGAGTCTCGCTTGCAGCACCGGCCCCTGCTCTGGATTCTGACCGCGGCCCACGGCGCCGCCGGGGATCTGCCATGGCCAGGTTTGCTGGCCGCCCTGGACCAACTGCGCCGGTCCTCCCTGCCCTGGCTGACCCTACTCAGTGGACCCTGCTACGGCCCGGTGACAGCGCTGGCCCTGCAAGCCGACCTGGTCCTGGCCGAACCGGGCACGGTAGCGCGGCCGGCGGACGCGCCGGCCGGTCGCCTGCCCCGGGAGATCGACCGCTCCCCGCGTCGACTGCTGCGGCAGGGTTGGGCCGATCAGGTGCTCCCGCGCTCAGAGCAGCGCCAGTCCATAGCGGCTTTGCTCGATCTGTTGAACCCGCCGGGTGCCCCGTCCTCGCCGCCACCCGCGCCGAAAAGCGCGGGCCGGCATTGGGACCGTCCACTGCAGGTCTTGGAGCAACTATGCAGCCCCTTTTACGAACTGCAAGGGGACCGCTGCCAGGAGGACGATGCGGCCCTGGTGGGGGGACTGGGCCGCCTGCGGGAGGACGGCCAGCCCCTGCTGGTCCTAGTCACGGCCCAGGGAAAGGGCTGGCACGAAAAAGCCCGGCGTCACCATGGCGCCATCAGCGCCGCCGGTTGGCGCAAAGCGACGCGCCTGCTGCAAATGGCGGCCCGCTTTGAGCTGCCCGTGCTTTGTCTGGTCGCCGCGCCGCGGGGACGACAGCGCTGTGGCGAGCCGGCCACGGCCCTGTCCACTGCAATGACCGAAACCCTGCGTGGTCTGTTGGATTTGCCCGGTCCGACCCTCTCGGTACATCTGGCCGCGCCGACGGGATTGCCCTCCTGGGCACTCTCGGCGACGGATCGCCTGTTGAGCACAGAGGCGCTGGCCGGCCCCTTGCGCCAAGCGGGCCTGTCGCCCGATGTCGTCCTGCCATCGCTGCAAGATCTGCTCCCTGCCCTGAGCAGCCAGTTGCGTACCCTTCGGCAGACCTACGCCGTACAAGGGCCGTTGGGCCGGCGCAAACTGTACCAGCATCGCTATGCTCATTGGACGCGTTCCCCTGCGGCCATGGATTCGTAATTCCCCAGCAGTTGGGGAGGGGGCTGGTTTGGGTCGGGCTTGGCCTGACGCACTGAATTGATTGACACAGGTTCGCCGCTATGTTAGAATGGACCATAATTGCCGGTGATATCCAGGGGCTACGGGCTAGCCGTTTGGAGGCGATAGCATCCTGTGAGCGGCATCATAAAGGGCGAGGTGCGGTGGCATGACTCGAGGAAAATCCGTCAAAACCGGGCCGGCCTCTTTGGAGGCGGACCTTTCGTCTGACGAGGCCGTGGCAGGGGGCCTTCCCCAGGCCTGCCAGCCGGCAGATGAACCTCCGGGTGAGGAGGACTCGCTTTTGTCCCAGACCGGTGGGGTGGTGCTCGTCTTTGAGGTAGCCGGGCAGGCCTATGGCCTGCCGGTAGGCCATGTGATCCGGATTATCGACATGGTCGAGATCACCCGCCTGCCGGCCGCACCGCCGATCGTGGTGGGGGTCATTGATTTCGCCGGTCGGGTGATCCCAGTAGTGGATATGCGCCAGCGCCTCCAGCGGCCTCTCCGGCCCTATTCCTTGGGCACTCCCCTCATTGTGGCCTGGCTCAATGGGCGGACCCTCGCGCTCATCGTGGATCGGGTCAGCGGTGTTGAGGAACTACGGCCCGAGAACGTCGACGTGCCCAGCGAAATCTTTACCGCCGATATGATCCTGCAGGCCCGACACCTCGTCGGTGTGGCCCGTCGCGAGCAGGACCTATTGCTTGTTCTGGATCCCGACAGCTTTTTATCTTCCAAAGAGGCCGAGAGGCTGGCTTTTCTACTGTCGTCTTCTTAGGGGGAATAGATTGGCCATGTCCCAGGCGAGCTCGGTGCTTTCTGACCAGGAATACGAGCGCTTTCGTCTGCTGATCCAGGAGCGCAGTGGCCTGCATTTCCCTGACAAACGCCGCCAGGATCTCTGGCGTGGCCTAAAGCGGGCCTTTGAGGAGATGGACTCACCTGATTGGACATCCTATTACCAACTGCTGCTGGCCTCGTCCACCGATGGGGAGGTTTGGGAGCGTCTGATTTGCCAGATCACCATCGGGGAGACTTATTTTTTCCGCAATCGGCCCCAATTTGAGGCGCTGAGGCAGCGTATTCTGCCCGAGCTGATCCAGCTCAAGCGATCTCAGGGCCAGTATTTGCGTATTTGGAGCGCCGGCTGTGCTACTGGCGAGGAGCCCTATTCGATCGCCATGCTGCTGCGCGAGTTGCTTCCGGACCTGTCCGCTTGGAACGTGACGATCCTGGCTACGGATATTAACCGGGAAGCCCTCTCGCAGGCTCAAAAAGGCCGCTATGGCAACTGGTCCTTTCGCGAAAAGGGTTGGGAACAGTTTCAGCAGCGCTATTTTAGCCGGGAGCACAAGCATTGGGAGTTGGCGCCGGTCGTCCGGGAGATGGTCTCGTTTGCCTATCTCAACCTGGTAGAGGATACCTATCCCTCTCTGGCCAACAACACGGTGGCTTTTGACCTGATTATCTGTCGCAACGTCACCATCTATTTTACCCCCGAAATTACCCAGCGGGTGGTGGAGCAACTCTACGAGGCCCTGGTCAAGGGGGGCTGGTTGATTGTAGGCCATTCCGAGCCTTCCCCGCTGATCTACCGGCGCTTTGAGCCGCGCAACTTTCCCGGCGCCGTGCTCTATCAAAAGAGCGCTAAAGAGGAGGGCGCCTTGCAGCTTTCCTGGTTGGAGCAGGCCCTGTCGGGCCGGCCTGGGGAGGCGCCGACCTGGTTGGAGCTGCCGCCGCTGGCCGTACTGCGACCACCGCTGGTGCCGCCGGCCGCGGTGGAAGCGGAACCTATTGCGGCGCAGGAGCCCGTCGTAGAGCCCTGTGAGCAGGCCGAGGCCTTTTTGCAGCAGGGCCAGGCAGAACAGGCCCTGGAAATCCTGCAGCAGGTGCTCCAGCAGGATCGGGGGTGCGCCCGGGCCTATTATCTGCTGGGCAAAGTACAGGCAGACCGGGGCTATTGGCCGGAGGCGCAGCAGTGGTGTGAAAAGGCGGTAGCCCAAAACCCCCTGCTGACCGAGGGGCATTTCCTGCTGGCCCTGGTGCATAGCCAACAGGACAATTTTGAGGCCGCCTTGGCCTCGATGAAGCGCGTGGTCTATTTGGAACGCAAAGCCGTCTTGGGGCACTTTTGGCTGGCCAACATCTATGGGGAATTGGGCGATGAGGCCCGGGCCCGCAAGTCGCTGCAGAATACGAGGGCTTTGCTCCAGGATTTGCCTGTACTGGCGCCCATTCCCTGGTCAGATGGGATGACGGCCGGCCGGCTGCTGCATGCAGTGCGGCAGCGCTTGAGAGAGTAATGCGGAGGAATAGCGATGAATTCAAACTCGTCGGCACCGCCAGTTTGGCGCAAATTCTTGGGCGCCCCTGCCTTTGAGGACGAGGAAAAAAGCCGCATTGCCCGTTTACTGCACATCATTGTGCTGCTCCTGCTGGGACTTTCCCTGCCCTACGCGCTGTCCATGCTCTTTACCTCCCAAGAGGGCCCTGCGGTGGGTTCCACACTGTTGATCGTTGGGGCCGTGGACTTGTTGGAACTCGTGGTGTACGGCTTCAACCGCTGTGGGCGGGTGCGTCTGGCGGCCTGGCTGCAGACGCTCTTTCTCTGGGGGGTGATCTCCGCTGCACTGTGGACTTCGGGGGGGCTGTACAGCCCGGGAACGATTGGTTATACCATCGTGATCCTGATGGGGGGGTTATTGCTGGGCCTCCGCGCCGGTGCCGTGGTCACCCTTTTGAGCGTTTTGGGCGAGGTGATCATTGCGATGGCCCAGCAAAATGATCTTTTGCCGGCCTATGCGATCACCGACATGCGTCCCCAGGATATGCTCGCCACCCACGCGGTTGTCTACATTGTGATTGCCATCCTGTTGGGCCTGGCCGTGAGCAGTATTCAGCGAGGCCTGCAGCAGTCGCGTCTCAAAGAGGTGGCCCTGGCCGAACGCAATGAGCAGCTCCAGGCGATCCGCAGTGCGTTGGAGGAGCGCAATCGACAGTTGAGCAGCACCGTGCAGCAGTACGTGGACTATATGAGCGAGGTGGCCCGGGGCAACCTCTCCCAGCGTTTGTCCCTGGTCGAGGCCCTGCCCGAGGAAGACCCGCTGCTGTTGTTGGGGCAGAGCCTGAACGAGACCGCGGCCAGCCTGCAGCGGATGATCCAGCAGATGCGGTCTGCGGCCAACAACCTGAGTTCGGCGGCGGCCGAGATCCTGGCCGCCAGTACGCAGCAGGCTGCCGGGGCAAGCCAGCAATCGACGGCGATTGCCCAGACCAGCACCACCATTGACGAGGTCCGCACCATAGCCGAACAAACGGCGACGCGGGCGCGCGGGGTGGCCGAACTGGCCCAACGCACGGCGCAGGCTTCGACGGCGGGGGAGGGCGCCCTGTCCGAGACAGTGAGGGGTATGG
>JAFGKG010000135.1 GCA_016928715.1 Chloroflexia bacterium | reverse complement strand
CTGGTGGGGGGTCTCTTGGGACACGGCCTACCAGATGGATGCCCTGGCCGTCCTGGGCATGGTCCTGCCCGGCCTGCTGGTCTATTTGGGCTACAAGTTCAAGGAGGATCTGGGGGGCTCTCGAGTGCGGGTGTAATACCAACCCTCCATTGCAAATTTTGTAGGGGCAAGGCATTTCTGTTTGGGAAACTTGTCCCTCAACTTTTCGAGCCGGCCTTTCGTATTCAATCTGTAGGAAGCAATTGTCGGAAATGCCTTGCCCCTACACTTTTACCACATTCGTACAATGTCCTAAAGCCGAGACCGGAGGAGGAGTGATGTCATCCCCAAGACAAGCCGTACTGTTTTTCTGCGGCCGGCTGGTTGGCATCCTGCTGGCGGCCCTGCTGTTGTTGGCCCTGCTGCTGGTCGGGATGCGGGCGCTGTTCGACACCTTTCCCTACCTGGACAATGTGCCCGATTCTGTATATGCAGAGTTGGCCCGGCGCTACAGCCCCCGGGAGCCCTTTGGCCGGCAGTACGGCCTGCTTTTGAAGGGCCTGTGGGGTCTCGATCTCGGCCCTTCCCTGCAAACCGACCGGCCGGTCTCGACCTTTCTGGGTCTGGGCGCGGACGCGGGGGACCCGGCGATCGGGCTGCCCGTGACGCTGCAGTTCGTTCTGCCGGCCTGGGGTCTCTCCGTGGTGCTGGCCCTGGGGCTCATCTGCCTGGGCCGGTTCCTCCGGCGGCTGCGGGAAAGGTCGCCGGTCGTTTCCCTGCTGGGCCGGCGGCTGGGCCAGCTCGCGGCCGCCTTTTCGCTGGCCGCGCTGCCCCTGGCCGGCGGCCTGCTGCTGTTCCACGCTTTCGCCGAGTGGGGCTGGCATGCCCTGATCGTGTCGGAGCAAGGCCCGGAGCAGTACGCGCTGCCGCTGCTGCTGCTGGCGCCGGCGCCGGCCCTGCTGCTGGCGCGGGCCGTGCTGGGCGAGCTGGGCAGCGCGCGGGCCGGGGAGGCCAGGGGCCGCCTGCTCCTGCTGGGCCTGGACGGCGCCCTGGCCCAACTGCCGGCCATGTTGGGCCTGGCCGTGGTGGTGGAGCAGCTCGCGCTCGCTCCCGGCCTGGGCCGCCTGCTCTTGATCGGGGTGGGCCTCAGCGACCACACCCTGGTCCTGGCCATGATAAGCGTGTTCCTGCTGATGGGCGTCGCGGCGGTCCTGCTGCGGGCCCTGGTCCAGGCCGGCCGGCGCTGGATCTCCGATCCGCCGCCGGTCGAGGCAGTTCCCCCGGTCGGTGACGCGGGCCCGCAGCCGGCTTCGCCCGGCCGCCGGCTCTGGCTGGCGCTGGCGCTGCTCCTGGCCCTCCTGCCCCTCCTGGCCGGGGTCGTCTCCTGGGCTAGCCCCGATTTTTACCGGGGGGCGATCGAACAACGACGGCCGCTGTCGGAGGAGGATCTGGCCCCCGGACCGGGCCAGCCCCTGGGCCGGGATGCCCTGGGCCGGGACCTCTATCACCGCCTGGTGGTGGCCCTGGGCGTGGACCTGGGCGTGGGCCTGGCCCTGGCCCTGGGCATGCTCCTGCTGGCGGCGCCCTGGGCCTGGCTGCTCGACGTGCTGTGCCGCCGGCGGCAGGGCTGGGCCGGCTGGCTGGCCGAACTGCTGTCCCTCCCGCTGCGCTTGGGCACCCTGGTGCCCGGCGTCGGCCTGCTGCTGCTGTACATTGGGTGGGCCAACGACCTGCTGCGCAAGTTCCTGTTCCAACCTACGGAGCCATCGATTGCGGTGGAAACCTTTGCTGAAATCGAACTGGGGAGCCAGCGCTTGCTGCTGGCCGGGATCGCCATCGCCCTGGTGCTCCTGCCGCGGCTGGTGCGCAGCCTGCGGGCCGATTGGCAGGCGCCGGGACGGCGGGGCAGAGGCCGCCGGCTGGGCGGGCTGCTGCTCGGCAACCTGGCCCTGTACGCGGCCGGCGGCGCCATGGCCACGATGCTGTTGGGCTTTTTGGGGAGAGGCCCCATGGCCCCGCTGCCCGAACTGGGCATGATGCTGGCCCAGAACGCCATGGCGATGCGTGCGTCTCTCCATCTGCTGTTCTATCCGGCCGGGGCCGCCATATTGGCCCTGGGGGCCTGGTTCCTGCTGGCCGAGACGCTGCCGGGCCACCTGGGCCTGCGGCAGCGCCGCGGCTGGCTAGAGTGGAACACCTAAACAGAAATTTCTCGACGCCTTCACTCTACCTTCACACGCCTCTGCTATACTGTAGATGCAAGAGAGAAAACGGCCCTGGCCCGCAGGAACGATAGGGAAACGGCCAGGCAGGAGCAGAGAAGACAAGGAGGTCGCACGATGAAAAGCAGAAAATGGGCCATCATTGCCGGCGCGGTGACCGCAGCGATCGTACTGCTGGTCGCGCTGGGCTACGGGGTGAACGAGATCGCCGCCCAGGGACCGGATGTCGCCCCGGAAGCGGAGCGGCAGGGGGACTGTAGCGGCAGGCGCGGCGGCCCGGGCGCGGACGCCGCCCTCTGGGGCTGGCAGGCCCGCGGCCAGGTGGAAGTAGTGGCCGAGACGCTGGGCTTGAGCGTGGAGGAACTAACGGAGGCCCTGCATGAGGGCCAGAGCGTGGCCGAGCTGGCCGAGGCCCAG
>JAFGKG010000134.1 GCA_016928715.1 Chloroflexia bacterium | reverse complement strand
GGTCGCGCTGGCCCGGATGCCGCGGCGGGAGCCGCCGCGCTGCAACACGGCTTGAGACGAATACTCGCCAAGGCGACGAAAATCTAGTATAATAGGGGTTGGAAGTTAAAAGTTGGAGGTTAGAAGTAGGAATACGGCGTCCAGACCAACATTCCCCGATACGGGAGGTAAGCCATGTCCAAGCACGCCAAGATCGTACCGTTACTGCTCCTGCTCGTGATCCTGATGCCCTCGTGTGGGCCGGCCTCGCCATCGCCGACCGCAGCCCCGCCGCCCACGGCCGTGCCGCCCACCGCGGTGCCCCCGACGGCCGTCCCCGCCGATACCGCCGTCCCCACGGCCCCGCCGGCCGACACGGCCGTCCCCACGGCCCCGCCGGCCGACACGGCCGTCCCCACCGTAGCGCCGGCCACGGCCCCGCCGGCCACGCCCATCCCCGCCGGCGCCCGCTTTGCCCCCTATAACGCCGAGCCCGTGACCGTCGAGCCCTCCGTCAGCCACGAGCCCATCGCTGCCGATCTCTCGAACGTCAGCAGCAGCTTTTTGCTCTCTCCCGGCCAGCGCGAACTCTTGGCCCGGAACGGTTTCGTGGTCAGCCCCAGCGAGGAAAAAGAGTTCTACATGCTCTACGAAAAGGCCCGCTATGACTATGTGCCCATTTTCGTCACCAGCGACTCGCTGCTGCACGTCTACCACCTGCTCTTTGACAAGGTCCTGCGCACCACCGAGCGCGAGTACTTTATCCCCATCCTGCAGCAGTTGAACGCGCGCATGCTGGCCTCCAGCGAGGCCCAGTACGAGGCCCTGCAGGGCACCGCCCTGGAGGAGCACGCCCGCCGCAACGTGGCCTTTTTCGGCGTGGGCAGCCGCCTGCTGGACCCGAGCGCCCAGGTGCCGGCCTATGCCGGCGACCTGGTCGAGGCCGAGCTGGCCCTGATCGACCAGCACAGCGGTTTTATGCCCTCGCCCCTCTTTCCGGGCCTGCCCTACGGCGAGGACTATACCCAGTATATCCCCCGCGGCCACTATACCCTGGGGGAGGACCTGGAGGCCTATTTCCGCAGCATGATGTGGTACGGGCGCATGACCTTCCGCATCATCCAGCCGGACGACCCCGACGGACGCGAGGAGACCCGCCGCGCCCTGCTCATCGTCCAGGCCTTGGCCAACGACCCGGAGGCGCAGGCGCTCTGGCAGGCGCTCTACGAGCCCACCGTCTTTTTCGTCGGCCGCAGCGACGACCTGCTCTATACCGAGTACCTGGAGTTGATGCAGGAGGTCTATGGCGGCGTCCCCGCCCCCGAGGCCTTTGCCGACGACCAGAAGCTGACCCAATTCATGGAGGGGGCCGAGGAACTGCGCCCGCCGCGCATTTTGGGCATGGTCGTGGACATCTTTATGGACGAGGAGGAGGTCACCAAGGGCTTTCGCTTCATGGGCCAGCGCTTTGTCCCCGACAGCTATATCCACGGCCTGCTCATCGACGAAAAGGTCCCCGACCGTTTTCCCCCCAAGGGCCTGGACATTATGGCCGTCATGGGTTCGGAGCGGGCATACGCCATTCTGGCCGCCGAGGGCGACACCGCCTACGCGAATTACCCCGAGACGGTGGCCCTGCTGCGGGAAGAGTTCTCCGCCTATAGCGAGGACGACTGGACCTGGAACCTCTACTGGTCCTGGCTCTACAGCTTTTTCCCCCTGATGGAGCCGGTCGGGGAGGGCTATCCCGACTTTATGCGCAGCACCGCCTGGGTGGACAAGAGCCTGCACACCGTGCTGGGCTCCTGGGCCGAGCTGCGCCACGACACCATCCTCTACGCCAAGCAGGCCTACGCCGAGTTGGGCGGCGCGCCCGAGCCGCCCAAGCCCGAGGTGCCCAAGGGCTATGTCGAGCCGGTGCCCGAGTTCTACGCCCGGCTGGCCGCCCTGGCGGCCATGACCCGTGAGGGCCTGGAGCAGCGCGGCCTGCTCAACGACATCGACCGCAGCAGCCTGCTGGACATGGAGGACCTGGCCCTGTCCCTCAAGGACATGGCCGAAAAAGAGCTGGCCGGCCAGCCCCTCAGTGATTTCGAGTACGACCGCATCCGCTACTATGGCGGCGAGATCGAGCACCTCACCTTTGCCGCCGCCGACGGCTACGAAGGGCCGGGCGGCACGCCCTACAGCGAGGAGGAGCCCCAGGCGGCCGTCATTGCCGATGTGGCGACCCATCCCGAACTGTTCATGGTGCTGGAGGTCGGCGTGGGCCGCATCCAGGACATCTATGCCGTCGTGCCCATCGAGGGCGAGCTGGTCCTGGCCAAGGGCGGCGTCTTTTCCTACTACGAGTTCCCCTGGCCGATGGACGACCGCCTGACCGACGAGGCCTGGCGCGAGATGCTGGACCGGGGCGAGGCCCCGGATCGGCCGGCCTGGACCGACTCTTTCCTGACCATGGAGACCGGCGAGGACGCCCTGCGCCAGGCGGTCTGGGATTTCAACCTGGGCTGGATCGACGCGGCCTGGTACCTGGAACCGTCCTACGTGAGTCGCTTCACCACCGGGGAGGCCCGGGAATGGGCTGAGGGCCTGGTCCAGAACCTGATCGACCAGGAGGTCATGGAGGCCCACTACCTGGTGCGCCTCGAGTTCCTCTCCCTGGACCAGCCGGCCGCCGACCAGGCCATCGTGACCACCCGGGAGACCTGGTGGGCCGAGCGCCTGGGTTACTACTATCCGGGGGAACCCGACGATCTCATCGCCACCCGCCCCGAGCACACGCTGGGCGTCATCTATCACCTGGAGTTGGTGGAGGACCGCTGGAAGGTGTCCCAGGTGGTCATTGAGGGGACGACCCCCGAGTGGGAGGAGAACTAGACCCTTTAGAACCAGTCCAGCAGCTCGCGCAGGTCGCTCAGGGAGGGCGCATCCGCCGCTGGCGGGGCGCCCTCCCGGCATATGAGTAGGGACGCCAGGCCCATGCTGCGGGCCCCGCGGACGTCGCTGGCCCTGTCCCCCACCAGCAGCACTTCCGCGGCCGGCAGCCTGGATCGCCGCAGGGCCTCCTGGTACATGCGCGGGTCCGGTTTGAACACGCCCAGCTCGCCGGCATAGAGGTAGAAGGAGAAATAGCGCCGCAGCCCCAGCCGCGCCAGCAGGGCCTCGCTGGAGTGCAGCCGCCCCGTCAGGGCGCCCAACAAGAGGCCC
>JAFGKG010000133.1 GCA_016928715.1 Chloroflexia bacterium | reverse complement strand
CTACCAGCAGGCCCGCGAACGTTACGCCGGGACGGCCAGCGCCGACCAGGCCTTGATTTACGTCGCCCAAACCTACCTGGCCCTGGGCCGGCCCCTCTCGGCCACGGCCGTGCTCTCGCCCAGCCTGGGCCAGTTGGACCAACCCATGCGGCACCAGGCCATGTTTTTGCAGGGCGAGGCGCTGCGCGGCGCCGGCAGCTATCTCCTGGCCGTGCCCTTTTACCAGGCCTACCGCCAGGGGGGAACGGAGCTGGAGGACCTCGTCGCCGAGCGGCTGGGCTGGTGCTACCGCGCCCTGGGCCTGCACGAGCTGGCCGCCGAGGAATTCACCCGCGCCGCCAGCGCCTACCGGCCCCTCTCCGACCAGGTCTGGCTGCTGGCGGAAGCGGCCGATGACCTGCGCCGGCAGGGCGACTATGCCCAGGCCGCGGCCCGCTACGAGCGCATCCTGTCCCTAGCCCGCATCTCCTGGTACCGGGCCAGCATCCTCTACCGCCTGGGCGAGACCGCCCAGGAGGCCGGGCAGCCGCAGCAGGCCCAGGCCCACTGGCAGGAGATCCTGGCCAGCTATCCCGACAGCGCCGCCGCCGCCTGGGCGGCCGACGCCCTGCAGGCGGCCCAGGCCCCCCTGGACGCCTACCAGGCGGCCCAGGCCTACCGGGCCGCCGGCCGGCACGGCGAGGCCCTGCCCTGGCTCCAGCAGGCCCTGGCCGAGGGCCTGGTGCCCGACGACCCGGGGCGCTATGCCCTGGCGGACAGCCTGGCCGCGCTGGGCGACCTGGAGGGCGCCCTGGCCGAGCTGGACATCCTGCGCCAGGGCGAGCCGGACGACCCCGAGCCGCTGCTGGAGCAGGGGCGCCTGCTCGGCGGGGCCGGCAGCATCGCCCGCGCCCTCGAGACCTACGAGGGGGTGGCCCAGCAGTTCGCCGGCAGCAGCGCGGCCGGCGAGGCCCTCTGGAGAGCCGGCCAGCTCCTAGAGCAGCAGGAGCACCGGGGCGAGGCGGCCGAGACCTACCGGCGCCTGCTGCAATCGCAGCCCGAGCACCCGCGCGCCGGCGAGGCGCGCTTTCGCGCCGGCCTGCTCTATTACCAAGGGCTGCGTTTTGAGGAGGCCGCCTCGCTGTGGTCCGGGGCGGCCGGCGCCGACGAGAGCCGCCTGGCCCTCTGGCAGGGGCTGGCCCTGCGCAAGTTGGGCCGGCTGGATGAGGCCGAGGCGGCCTGGCAGGCCGCCGCCGAGGGCCAGGGCTACTATGCCGACCGCGCCCGCGAACTGCTCGCCGGCGGGCTCCAATTCGGCCGTTTCCAGGGCCGGCCCACCCTGGAGGGGGGCGGCGAGGCGGAAGAGCGGGCCCGGGAATGGTTGAGCCAGCACTGGGGCCGGCCCATCAGCAGCACCCTGCCCCAGGCCGTGCTCGACGACCCCCAGTTCCAGCGGGCGCAGGAACTATGTCAACTGGGGCTCCCCGACGAGGCCGGGCAGCCCTGGTCGCTGCTCATCGAGCGCTTTCGCTACGACGGGCCGGCGCTCTATGCCCTGGGATCGTACCTGCGCGGACAGCATTTCCCCGCCCACGCCGCCCGCGCCGGCGACCAACTGGGGAAATTGCTGCCCGCGGGCGAACACCCGGCGGAGACCTGGCTGCTGCGGCTGCGCTATCCCAGCGCCTATGCCCACCTCATCGTCCCCGAGGCCCAGGCCAACGGGGTGGACCCCCTGCTGCTCTTTAGCCTGGTCCGTCGGGAGAGCTATTTCGACCGCTACGCCACCTCCTGGGCCGACGCCCGCGGCCTGACCCAGGTCATCCCCTCCACCGGCGAGTGGATCGCCGAGCGACTGGGTTGGGCGCCCTTCCGGCTGGAGGACCTCTACCGGCCCATGGTCAGCCTGCCGTTCGGGGCCTGGTACCTGGGGGAGCAGTTGGACACCTTTGAGGGGCAGGCCCTCCCGGCCCTGGCCGCCTACAACGGCGGGCCGGGGAATGCGCTGCGCTGGGCCGAGGACGAGGTGCCCGTAGGAGACCTGGACTTGTTCGTAGAGCGGGTGGATTTCAGCGAAACCCGGGGCTACATCCAGGGCATCTACCAGGATTACTGGGTCTATCGGAGATTGTATGGGGAATAGCCGGCTATTCCTTTACAAAGGCTTTGAGGATGAGCGGCACGGCCGGCCCCAGGATGACCACGAACATTGAGGGAAAGATCAAAAAGACCATGGGGAAAAGCATCTTGACCGGGGCCTGGTGGGCCAACTCCTCGGCCCGCTGGCGGCGGCGGATACGCATCTGGTCCGACTGGACCCGCAGGATTTTGGCGATACTCACACCCAACTGGTCGGCCTGGATGACCGCGGCCACAAAGGTAGAGAGGTCGGGCACACCGGTACGCCCGATCAATTCGCGCAGGGCATCGCGGCGCTTTTTACCCAGGCGAATATCCGACAGCACCCGCTCGAACTCGAGAGCCAACTCGTTGTCCCACTTTTCCACCACGCGCTGCATGGCCAGGTCGAAACCCAGGCCGGCCTCCACGCTGATGGTCAAGAGGTCAATGGCATCCGGAAGGGCCTTGAGGATCTCCCCCTGGCGGCGGCTGATGTTCTGGTTGAGCCACATGACCGGCAGGAAATAGCCAAACAGCACCATCATCAGCGTATAGAGAAAGCGTGGGGCGGCATCTTGACTGCGGAACAAAAAGATACCCAAAACGCCCACCACCGCGGTCACCACCCACTGCAAGACCATAAAGGCGCCGGGCTGCAAGTTTCCGGGATTGCCGGCCGTCTCGAGCCGATGCCGCAGCCGTTCCATGCTCTGCTTGGGCATACGGCGGCCTATGAAATCCGACAGCTTGGCGACAAAGGGGGCGACCACGCGCTCGCTGAAGGGCCTTTGCAGCTCGATCTCTTCCAGGGTCATCGGCCGCTCGGCGAACTGGGCCAGGCGGTCCGCAATGTCGCCCTCACCACCGCCCTTGCGGCCCCTAGAGGACAGCAGCAACAGGACGACAGCGACGAACAACACCCCCCCAATGATGAGGGCCATGGGTGGCATAGGGCAACCTCCCGCCCGGGTCAACCGGGCTCACACCTCAATATTGACAATCTTTTGAATAATGACAAAGCCAATGATCATCAGCATGAACGCACAGGCCGGCATGCAGATCCAACCGGCATCCTGCGGAGCAGCGAGCGGCCAGGGCAGCCCAATGCTGAAAAGAGGCAGCATAAAGTCCGGGGTAATAAAAGTCAGGATCACGCCCAGGGCAAAGGGGATACCGGCGACCACAAAGCCAGAAATGCGCTGCTGGGAGACCAGCACGCGGATCTCGCCCTTGATGCGGATACGCTCGCGGATGGTGTGGCCGATCGTATCCAAAATCTGGGCCAGGTTGCCGCCCACCTCGTGCTGGATATTGATAGCCGTGATCATCAGGTCCAGGTCATCACTGGGCACCCGCCGCAGCAGGTTGGCCAGGGCATCCTGGGTGGAGAAACCCAGCCCTACCTCCTGCACCACGCGTCGAAACTCCTCTGAAACGGGCGGCGGTGACTCGCGCGAGACCATCTCCATGGACTGCAGCAGGCTGTAACCAGAACGCAGCGAGTTGGCCAGCAGGGTGATGGTATCGCCCAACTGGTCGTTAAACTTTTTCAGGCGCTGCCCCTTGGCCCGGCGCATCATAATGCTGGGCACAAACATGCCGATGACAAAGCCGAGGAAGGCCATAAAGGCAGGGGCCCAACCGCGGATGGTGGCGACCAGGTAGCCCAGCCCCAAGCCGGCGATCCCGCTGATAAAGCGCAGGGCCAGGAACTCGGCCACGGTCAGTTTATAATTCGCCTGGGCCAAATCCTTGGCCAGCCGGCCGGCAAAGCCGCGATCGGCCATCGCCTGATCCAGGCGACCCGCCAGGGCGGAGGTGCCCCCACCGCGGCCGCGGCGGCGCCCCTCTTTGGCCTCTTTAGCCTTGGCCTTCTCCTCGGTGCGGCCGACAAAGCGGTCCAGCCGCTCATCGACGTCACCGCCCTGCCTGGCGCCCACCAGGCCAATGACGATCAGTACAACGACCAAAATTCCGCCCGCTCCTAAAAGCAGCATGGGTAGCGGCATAACGACCACCTCTCTAGCGGAAACGATCGAGCGTAATTCCAAAAACTTGCGGGGATAGATAGATGCCCATCGCTTCAAACTTTTCAATGAACTTGGGGCGCACCCCAGTGGACTGATGCTCCCCGATCACCTTGCCATCGCGTACGCCCGTAATCTCGAACACAAAGAGATCCTGGAGGACGATCACATCGCCCTCCATCCCCTGCACTTCCGTCACCGCGGTCACCTTGCGCGTGCCATCCCGCAGGCGTTCCTGGTGCACGATCAGGTCCACCGCCGAGGCGATCTGCTCGCGGATGGCCCGCACCGGCAGCTCCATGCCGGCCATCAAGACCATCGTTTCCAAACGGGCCAATGTGTCGCGCGGGCTGTTCGAGTGCGCCGTGGTCAACGAGCCATCGTGACCGGTGTTCATCGCCTGGAGCATGTCCAGCGCCTCCCCCCCACGGCACTCACCCACGACGATGCGCTCGGGACGCATACGCAGCGAGTTGATGACCAAATCACGGATGGTGATCTCGCCCTTGCCCTCAATGTTAGGTGGGCGGGACTCGAGCGTCACCACGTGTTCCTGGTGCAACTGCAGCTCGGCCGCGTTCTCGATGGTCACAATGCGCTCGTCCCCGGGAATGAACGAGGACAATACGTTCAAGGTGGTGGTCTTGCCCGAACCGGTACCCCCGGACACCACAATGTTCAAACGGGCCTTGACACAGGATTCAAGGAACTTGGCGACCTCGGGGGTAAAGGTGCCGAAACGGATCAGGTCATCCACCGTAAAGGGGTCTCGCGAGAATTTACGAATGGTAATGACCGGCCCCACCAACGAGATAGGCGGGATCACGATATTCACACGCGAGCCGTCGGGCAAACGGGCGTCCACATAGGGCGTGCTCTCATCGACACGGCGGCCAATCGGGGAAACGATGCGGTCGATAATGCGCATCACGTGCTCGTCGTTCTCAAAGACCACGTCGGTCTTGTGCAGTTTGCCCCCGCGCTCAATATAGACCTGCTTGGGGCCGTTGACCATGACCTCGGTGATGCTGTCGTCCCGGAGCAGGGGTTCGATCGGGCCATAGCCCAGAATCTCGGCCGCGATGGATTCGAACAAGCGCAGCCGCTCGGCCCGGCTCAGTACGATGCTCTCCGTCTCGAGGATGGTGTTAAAGACCTCTTGTACTTGTTGGCGCACCTCGCCCGTCCGGCTCAGGTCCAAACGAGGATCCAGCTCGGAGAGCAGCCGCTCCTGGACGCGCTTTTTGATCTCCTCAAAGGCACTCTTTTGCTGGGGCAGAGGTGCCATGCGCACCCCCGCCTCGGCACCGGGCGCAGCCGGCGTTCCGGCAGCAGGAGCACGGGATTCATCCTTTTCCGGTGTGCTGCCAATTCGACGCAAAAGGGACATCAAACACCTCCTAATCCGGCTGGGCTGGGAACAGCCAAAACCTGATTCCGGCCGACAAGCCTTTCAAGCCCGCCCCTGATCACACGCTTACTCCCGTCGTAGACGACCGAGCAACCCACCACGCCTCTTGTCCGCGGACTCTTCCTCGTCCTCCCCCTCCACGATCCCCATCCCGATCAAAAGCTGCTGCAGCAGCGCTTGAATGTCCTTGGCCACCGGATTCCCCGGTTCCGCCAGCACCAACGGCACACCCCGGTTGACCGAATTGGTCACCGCCCGGCCGTCCGTACTGATCGTGGCGCTGACCTCAAAGCGCAGGTTCCGAGAAACCTCTCGCACCGGGATGCCCTGCCGGGCGTCGCCATAATTAGCCACCAGGACAATCTTGCCCGGCGGATACTGCAGCAGCTCGGCCACTTCCAGGAATAACTTGACGTTCTTGATCGTCGACATTTCCAGGGTCGTCACCAGGACAATCCGTTCGGACAGGTCCAAAATGGTCAGCACCCGCTCCTGGAACGAGGACCAGGTGTCCACAAAAACATAGTGGAAATTGCGCTGGAGCAACTGCAGGATGCTGCGCACATGGTCCGCGCTGACGAGCTCGGCCTGCTGTGGTGCCAGCGGGGACTGCAATACTTTGACCCCGGAAGAGTGGGTGACCATGACATCTGACAACAGGTCGGCGTCGAGCTGATCAAAACGCGAGACCAGGCCGTTGATCGTCCTCTCCGAGCGCATATCCATCAGCACGCCGACATCACCAAAAAGCAGGCTGCCATCCATAATGGCCACCCGCTTTTCCGGCTGCTCCAGCTTGAGGGCTACGGCCAGATTGACCACCAGGGTAGTGCAGCCCACCCCGCCCTTGGGGCTGAACACGGAAATGACGCGCCCCATGGCGGCCCCTTTTTCCTCGGCGGTCCTTTCCGGCTTGACCTCGGCAACGCGCGGCCGGCGCTTGAAAACCTGGCGAATGCTGTTGGCCAGATCATCCCCACTGAAGGGCTTGACCAAGAAATCGCTGGCCCCGGCCAGCATGGCCCGCCGCAAATAGTCCTGCTCCCCCTGGACGCTCATAATGATGACCTGGGTCCCCGGGGCTACCTCCATAATTTTCTCGGTCGCGGCAATGCCGTCCATGTCCGGCATGTTGATATCCATCAAAACCACGTCCGGCCGCAGCTCGTGGGTCCGTTCCACCCCTTCCCTTCCGGAACTCCCCGTGCCGACCACCTGAATATCCCGCTCAAAATGCAGCAGTTTGCTCAAATAATCGCAGGTTTCCGGGATATCATCGACGATCAGGACCTTGATCTGGCCGCCTTCACTCATACCATTCCTCCTACATCCAACAAGTGGCCATAAAAGATCAATTCCGCCAGGAGCTCTGCCATTATAACACCCTAAACACATTGCCGGCAAGCGATCTGCCCTGCGCCACCCCCAGCCGGTACGGCAGCATCTCCCCCAGCCAAGAGCATGCACCCTCATTATAGCATAAAACGGACGTTTCGCAAGACCTCGGCTCGTTTCGCTTCGTTTAGGCTTGACAATCGCCCCCACTATCGGTATACTCATAATACGTTCTGAGGCCAAAGGAGAAACACCATGACCAAGATGCGACGATTGGGTGTACTGACCAGTGGGGGAGATGGACCCGGCATGAACCCGGCCATCCGGGCCGTGGTGCGTACAGCCCTGGAACACGAGATCATCCCCTGGGGCATTCAGCGGGGCTTCCAGGGGCTCATTGACAACGATATGCAGGAAATGACCGCCCGCTCGGTCGGCGGCATCATCCAGCGCGGGGGGACCCTCCTGGGGACGGCCCGCTCGCCCGAATTCATGACCGAACGGGGGCGCATGGAGGCCCTGCGCAACCTGAACAAGAACTCGATCAACGCCCTGATCGTCATCGGCGGCGATGGCTCGATGCGCGGGGCCCTCGAACTGCACAAGCAGGGCTTTCCCGTGGTCGGGGTGCCCGGCTCGATCGACAACGACGTCTATGGCAGCGAGATGTCCATCGGGGTGGACACGGCCTTGAACACCCTGCTGCAGGCCGTGGACCGGATCAAGGATACCGCATCCTCCCACCGGCGGGCCTTTTTGATCGAAGCGATGGGTCGAAACTGCGGCTACCTGGCCCTGATGGGCGGCCTGGCCGGGGGAGCCGAGATGGTCCTCATCCCCGAGGTCCCCTTTGAGCTGGAAGAGGTCCTGAACGGGCTGCGCGATGCTTATATCAAGGGCAAAGCCCACTGCATCATCATTGTGGCCGAGGGCGCCAGCCACCGCGCCACCGAGATCAAGGAATTCCTGGACACACACAAGCAAGAGACCGGTTTCACGACACGGGTGACCATCCTGGGGCACGTGCAGCGCGGCGGATCGCCCAGCGCCTTTGATCGCATCCTGGGCTCGCGGCTGGGGGCGGCCGCGGTACAAGCCCTCATCGAGGGCCAGCAGGGGATCATGGTGGGCATATCCAAAAGCCAGGCCGCTTATACGCCGTTGGAAGAGGTCGTCAGCAAGGGCAAACCGCTGGACATGAACCTCTATCGCATCGCCCGCATATTGGAAAAGTAGCTAATAGCCCATCCGCCGCAGCATCTCTTCCGTCTCCTCATCCAGAGGCAGCGCTTCGATCCCCTCGGCCATGGGGGTGGACACCTGCCAGTCCAAGAGCTCCTCGAAAAGCGCCTCCCGGGCCTTTTCGGCGCCGCGCGAGGCGGCCGGCAGCAGGTTGTTCTGCTCGGCGGGGTCCTCCTCCAGGTCGTACAGCTCCATCTGGCCGGCGCGCAGGTTGTACAGCGGCCAGACCTGGTGATCCTCCAGATGGCGAATCAGCCGCCATTCCCGGGTGCGCACGGCCAGGGAGAGGTCGTCGTGCTGCTCGGCGATCACAGCCTCCTGCCCCTGCCCCCGCCGGCCCTCCATCAGCGGCCGCAGGTCCAGCCCCGGCATGTCGGCGGGGACGGGCAGCCCCAGCAGGCTCAGGAGCGTGGGTCCCAAATCAATGTGGCTGACCAAATCCTCGACCGTCCCGCCCAGGGGCAGCCGGCCCGGCGCCCGCACGACCCAGGGCACGTGCACGACCTCCTCGTGCAGGCCGAAATGGTCGTAGGCGATGCCGTGCTCGCCAAAGCCCTCCCCGTGGTCCGAGGTCACCATGACGATGGTGCGGTCGCTCAGACCGTTTGCGTCCAGGTAGGCGAGCAGGCGCGAGACCTGGTAGTCGGCGTACTGGATGGCCCCATCGTACTGGGTGATCACCTCGGCCACGTCCTGCACCGGCGGCGGCCAGTCCCCATAGCGGGTCAGCCAGTCGTCCGGCTGGTGGATCTGGTCGATCGGCAGGCGAAAGGGGGCATAGGCGGGATCGGCGCTGTAGAGCGCACTGTAGGGGGCCGGCGGCAAGTAGGGGGCGTGGGGGTCGAAATAGTGCACCCACATGAAAAAGGGCTCCCGGCGCTGCTCGATCAACCACTCCAGGGCAATGTCGGTCGTCGTGCGCCCGACGCGGCGCTCGCCGCCGGTCGGGTAGAACTCGGCGAAACCCTGGGTCATGTTCCAGACCGGCCCCAGGTGATAGACGCTGACCGCGCCCACCGTGTGATAGCCGGCCTCGCCCAGCCGCTCGGGGATGGTGCGGACCTCAAAGGGTAGGGCGGTGCGGTTGTTGATGACGCCGTGGCTGCGGGGGTACAGGCCGGTCAGCATGGTCGAATGGGAGGGGTTGGTGTGGTTGCTGTGGCTGTAGGCGCGGGCGAAACGCACGCCCTCGCTGGCGAGCCGATCCAGGGTGGGGGTGGTCTGGCGGGCATAGCCGTTGCCGGAGACGTGGTCGCCCCGCAGCGTGTCGATGCTGATCAGCAGCACGTTGGGGCGCTCCGCGGCCGCGGCGCTCTCCAGCTCGTAGGAAAAGAGGCGGGGCTGGCTCCAGACCGCCCAATCGTTCTGGTTGTTCTCGCCGGCCTCGGTGCGAAAGATGATCTGCAGCCGGCGGCCGGCAAAACTGCTCAGATCGACCCGCTGGTCCAGCCAGGCGCGGTCCTCGGGACGCACCTGCGGCCGCAGCTCCCGCTCGTAGAGGGCCTGCCGCCGGCCATCCTCGTCGATCACCTCCAGCACAAAGCGCACCCCGTCCCCCGCGCGCTCCCAGGCGTCCTGGTGCAGGCCCAGGCCGAACTCGATCCGCCCCCCCTGGTAGACGGGCACGTCGTGAAAGGTCACCTGCGCCGGGGCGTGGGTAAACAGGCCAAAACGCCCCTCGCCGGCGACCCGGATCATCTCCGGCGCCTTGACGTGGGCCGGGTCCGGCGCCTCTATCACGGCCTGGGGCAGGTGGGCCATAAAGTCGTAGGTGCGGGGAAAGCCCATCTGCCCG
>JAFGKG010000132.1 GCA_016928715.1 Chloroflexia bacterium | reverse complement strand
TTCGTCCCCAGATGTCCGCAAACGGGATCGGAGGACATGCGCATTAATGCCAAAGTTGCCCCAACTGTGAAACTGTAGATCACTCAAGTATTCGATCGTTTCCAATCCTGTCCCGCCGTAAATGTCGGCTTGATAAGCCAGACTCGTCGCAACGGCCTTGGTGGCGTGTGCTGAGTTGTCTAAATCTCTAAGGAGCAGCAGTGTGGCGACAAGAGCAACCAGAACGGCCAATAACACGTAGCGAGTCTTCATTTCACTTTCCCCATTTGAATGAACGAACTGCCCTTCGTCTCGTGGATGCAAAGATAGATTCTGCAAATGCTCGGTTTCAGTGCCGCTTGAAAGCGGCCCCTCCGTGGGAGACAGAATGCCCACCGAGCCGCCGGTTCTCGGTTCAATCCGGGAACCGGCGGCCCTCAGTTGGCACTTTCAAAAGTTAAGAATCAGCGAGCAAAGCCCAATGGATTTGGCTAATTTACGGGACCAGCTCACTCGAGTATCTTGAGCACAAAAACGTTGTCCCCGATCTTGATGACGTCGTTTTCTTGTAGCCTGGTGGCCTCTCGGATTCGGGTGCCGTTGACAAAGGTGCCGTTCTCGCTGCCAAAATCCCAGATCATGAACTGGTCGTCCTCTAAGGTGAACTTGGCATGCGGCCGGGATACCTTGGGATCGCGCAGGATGATCTTGGCCTCGCCCCGGCCGATGGTGGTGCCGTTCCCAATCCGGTTGACCTGTCCCCGGCGCATGCCTTCCTTCACGATGAGGAAACCAAGCATCCCTTCTTCCGCCCGCTCGACGACAGTCTCATCATCCTCCCAGCCGGCGGGTCTGCGCTCGGGCAACTCGGTAAAGTCTTCATCTTCGTAGACTTTGGCGCGGATGCCAAAGTCCGTCTCCTCCTCGTTGTAAGCTGCCTGGGCGGGGGCCTGACGCCCTCCAAAGGGATCTGTTTCAAGATCATCATCCAGGGAAAACGGTGCGGGCGGCAGCCCGCTCTCGCGTTCGCAGTAGGGACAGCGCCCCAACGATGCGTCATAGGGGCCGTGTTTGGGGCAGATCGCCTCTTGTGTCATGGTACTCTCTCCTTCGTAAATCTCATACTCACCTCTCCGATCTGGATGCGGTCGCCCTCGTCCAATTCATGGGCGCCGATGAGCGGTTCATCGTTGATCAATGTGGGGTTCGTTGGCTCGAGATCAAAGTACGTGCAGAGATCCTCCTCGACGCGAATCACTGCGTGCCGGCGCGATGCGGTGGACGCCTGAATCACGATGTCGCTGTCGGATCGGCTTCGCCCGAGGGTCGTTTCCCCGGGTGACAGCGCCCAGCGCCGGCCGGTCTCGCGCCCTTCCTCTATTACCAGCCAGGCGACGGGCTCGCCGTTCACCATCTCGGCCTCTCCCTTCTCGGCCGGCGGCCGGGGTCTTGCCGGCTCCATAACCGTGTGCCGCGGGGGGGCCACCGCCGCGGCGTTCATTGGGCGCGTCAGCCTGCGCCGACGGCGGGCAGTTATCGGCAGCATGATGCCTATGCCGACCACCAGGATGGCGATGAGCAAGCCCAATCCCCAACCCGCCCCCCGGATAGCGACCCACGTTTCCAGAACGGCCTGTTCCGAGAGTCCATTCATGTCATACGCGGTTGCCGCCACGGTGTGGGGGCCAGTAGCGACCGAGGCGGTGTCCCAGGTATAGCGGTAGGGGGGTGACTGGAAGGTTTCCACGACCTGACCATCCAACGAGAACTCGACCCGATCTAGCCCGGTCAACGCGCTGGCATCTGCCTCCACTATCACTTTGCCACTGAGCTTCTCCAGTCCCTCGGGTCCAGGGCTTGAAAAGCTGACCGTCACCGCCGGGGCGAAAACCAGGTCCAGGCCCAGCTCGTCGAAACTCCCCGAGGCGTCGGTGGCGCGCACGGTCAAGGTGTGGTCGCCATGAGGCACGGCCGTGGCGTCCCATAGATAGGCGAAATCTCCGCCCGTGACGGTGGTAAGCGAGGCGCCATCCAGGTAATATTCGACCTGCTGGACCGCCTCCGGCGCCTCGACCAGGGGCTTCAGGTAGATGATGCCTCCGACGGTGGCTCCCTCCTGAATCGAGGGCATCTGGATCTCGATGCCGACAAAGATATCCAGGCGGGTCTCGGTCGACTGCCCCGCCACATCATAGGCTGTTGCCGTCAGGGTGTATGGGCCGGTCTCCAGGGCTGTGGTGTCCCAATTGAAACCCCAGGGAGGTCCGGTGGTAGTCCCGATGACCGCCCCGTCCAGGGCAAGCTCTAGCTGGGCGATGCCGGCCAACGAGGTCACCTGGAGCTCGATAGGCACCTCACCGCGCACCGGGCTTGACCCTGTCGGCGTGACAAAGGCGACAGTGATCGGTTCCGCCAAAGACAGCGCCATCTCGGTTTCGCCCGTGTTCCCCGCGCTGTCGGTGGCGCGCACTGTCAAGCTGTGGCTACCCAGTGCTACGGCTGCTGTGTCCCACTCGTAGGCAAAATCCCCCGTAGAGACCCTTGCCAGCGGATTGCCATCCAGCAAATAGTCCACCTGGAGCACCTCGCCCGGGGCATCGATGCGGGGCTTGAGCGTGACAATACCCCCCACGGTCTCTCCAGCCGCCGGCGCGACCATCTCGATTTCGATCTCCCGGCTGGCGGCGACAAAATCCCCCTCCGAGCTGGCCGAGACCCCCTGGACCTCGACCGCAACTTGGAGGGTGTGCAGGGTATCGTCCGCCCGCAGCGATGACTGGAAGCTGAGCACATATTGATGGCGAAGCAGCCGGGCCACCTCGGCAAAGCTATTCTCCACCTCCTCTGACGAAGGAGACTGGAAGAACCGCCCTCCTGTGAGCATGGCTACTCTCTCCAGGTTGTCAGGCTGAATGCTGGACCCAAAGCCAATCACGTAGACAGGAATGCTCGCCTCTCTGGCCTGGGCTACGGCATCTTCGAGTTCGAGAGTGCTGTTGGTGTCTTGGCCATCGGTCAGCACCACCACCGCCTTGCGCCCTCGCGGCCGGCTTGCCAACAACGTGCTGGCCTGATAGATACCGTCGTAAAGCGCCGTGTCCCCCGCGGCCGTCAAGGCCTCAATATCGGCGATCACGGCGGTCTTGTCGGCCGTGAGGTCCTGCCGGACGGTGACTTCGCTAGCGAACGAGAGCAGGGCCGCCATGTCGGCCGGGCCGAGATCATTGATGAGTTGGGCGGCCGCCGTTTTGGTGTTGGCCAGTGGGTACCCTCCCATGCTGCCGCTGGTGTCGAGCGCCAGCGCCAGCATGATCGGCTCGCCCATGTTTTCCAGCGTGTCGAGGGCCAGGTCGTCGACCGGCGCCCCGTCCTCTGCTAACGTAAAGGCTCCTCGAGGCAGATCGGCGATGGCCCGGCCTTGCCCATCGGAGACGGTGACATAGGCAATGGTGTTGGGAAACTGGCTTGCGTCCACCTCGTTGATGGTGACGTTGACCTGCTCCTGCCCATACAAGGCGCCCACCGGGCCGAGCAGGAGCAGCGAGGCGAGGGCTGCCGCCAGGCACCAGCGTTCAGTTAGCCAGCTCTTCTTGGTCATCTCTCTTCTCCCTGACATCAACTGTCAGCGACGAGAGGTGACAAAGCGGAGCCTGGTGTCACCGATCTCGATGAGATCGTCGTGGGCCAGCATCAGGGGGCCCTCCAGCCGGCGGCCGTTGACGTAGGTGCCCGTCCTGGAGCCCCGGTCATAGATGGTAAAGTGACCGCGGTCCTCCCGGATGAGAATGTGCTCGCGTGATACCGCTCTGTCGCCGAGCACGATGTGGTTGGCCTGTTTGCCGCGGCCGACCCGGGTGTCACCCTGGTTCAATTGATGGGTGCGGTTGGCTCCCTCATTTAGCAGCCAGGCATTGGCCGGGGGTCTTGCCGGCGGTGCCGGCGAGACAGGAGGGGGCGCAGGGGGCGTTCGGTCGGGTGCGGGGCGGTATTCCGGCACTGGTTCAACCCGGGGCGGTGCGCAGAGCGGGCAAGCGCCCAGCGCCGCGTCGTATACGTGCCCGTGTTCGCAGCCACGCATGCCTTGATAGGTAATCCCATAGCCTACCGCCACAACGACCGGGACGATCCCCCCGATCAGGCCGATGTAGAAAAAGGTCTCTTGCAGATTCTGCAGCTGATCCTGGGTGGTTGCGGAAAAACCAAAGATGATAGAGGGTATGAGCAGCAGCGCCGGCAGGATGGCCCCCATCAGCCAACCCAATGCCCGAATCCGCCGGGACTGGCTGTCATAGATGATCCAGGCAATTGCCGCGACTGCCACCAGGAAAAAGATGACCCAGCCGCCAATGCCCCATTGCTCAAACCACCAGATGAAAAAAGAGTTAGTTGCGTCCATGATATGCCTCCCTCGCTATTTCTGCCACCTTTGAAATATGCTGTTCCAACAAAGTGCCCGATTCACTCTACCAGATGAGGGCCTCGGTGGGTCAAAAAGCCACCAGTCCCCTTCCTAGCCCGGGACTCCTGATCATCAAGAGCCGCGGAACTCTAACTCGACGTTGCCGATATGTATCAGGTCTCCTGCACGGAGGGGGGCGGCCTCCACCCGCTGCCCGTTGAGGTAGGTGCCGCCCGCGCTCCCCTGGTCCTGGATAAAGTACTGCCCGGCCGCTGGCTTGATCACCGCGTGGTTCCGCGAGATCTCCCTGCCAGCCAGCTGCAGGTCATTGGCCCGGCTCCGGCCGATGGTGAGCCCCTGGGGTCCCACCCGAAAAAGCTGCCCGGCTTGTGGCCCGCTGCGCACGACCACCTGGGGGCCGGCCTGGGCCGGCGCACCGGTGGTCGCGGTCAGCGCCCGCCGGCGCGTGGTTACTAGCACCAGCAGCGCGACGCCCCCCACAATGCCGATCAAAAAGATCAGGGCCGGGCCGGCCCCACTGCCCGATGGGCCCACAGCAACCGTAGGGGTGGGCATGGGGGGTCGCGTCGCGACCGCGGTGGGCGTTGGGGGGACGGTCGTCGCCGTTGGGAGGGGGGTGGGAGAGAAGGTGGGCACCGGCGTGGGCGGCGCAGCGCGGCTGGAGAGGACCACGTCGAACCAGGTGGTCCCCTGCGGCACGTCGTCCCCTGTCACGGCCACCTGCCAGGCGCCTGGGAGCGGATCGTCCACCACCACGTACTGCAATTGGGAGTAGGTGGAGACGGTCGCGCCGGGGTAGTTCTGGTCCACTGCTTGCCCCTGGGGATCGGATAAGACCAGGCCAAGGGTGCTGCCGGGCCAGAACAGGCTGGCGTACAACTCACCCTGTCCGGGCGGAACCTCCACCTGCCCCGCGTTTACCTGGGCCCCGTGGGCCACCTCTCCATTGAACTCGCCCAGCAGCTGGCCCAGCGACTGGTGGCGCAGGCGGATGTACAGCCGTTCCAGCTCGATGGGGGCACCGGCCAGGTTGTACTCGCCGCAGGCCGCGCCGGCCGCGATATTCTGCAGCAGCTCTTCGTCCAGGTCGCCGGGGTCGCCAAAGCCGACGGTATAGATGCAGGTGCCGGCCGCGGCCGCCTCTTGCACCGGCCCGGTCAGGATCTGCTCTCGGGTCAGCCCCTCGTTGGTCAGCCCGTCGCTGAGCAAAATGATGACCTTTCTGGCGCCGCTGGGTGCGGAGTTCAGCGCCTGGTTGCTGACCTGGAGCCCGGCGCCGATGTTCGTTCCCTGCAGGGGCGCAAGCCCGTTGACGGTCTGGCGAGCCGCGTTCAGGTCCGTGGTAAGCGGCAGAGCGAGGTAGGCGTTGGTGGTGAAAGTGGCGATGGCAACCTGGTGGCTGCCGGGGCTGACCTGGTTTTCCTGCTCGATCATGTTGAGGGTGTCGATGGCGGCGCTTTTCGCCGACTCGATCTTGATACCACCCTGCCAGCTATCGTCCATGCTGCCGGAGACGTCTATCAGGAGAACCGTGGACGTCTCGTTTGTCTGTGGAGGTCCGCCCCCAAACATGCCAGCATCGTTGCCATCGGGTTCGAGTGCAGGAGCTGGTTCGGGTATCGAAGGCCCTGCTGGGTCGGCCCAGACTGGCAAAACGGGTGGCCTGGTCCAAGTCATCCGTGCGCTGGCATCGCCCGTTGTTTCGTAGACCTCAAACCGAAGGTTGTGATCCCCTGCTGCCAGAAAAATCGTCTCTGTACGTTCCCCTGCTGGGCGCGCATCCCAAGCATCAATTATGAGCTCGTCGTCCACCCAGAGTCGAGCGCCGTCGTCTGTCCAGGAGAAAAAGCGAATCAGGCCCGGCAACGATAATGTGAAACGGCCTGTCCACCGTGCTCCAAACCAATCTGCTTCCCCGTTTGCGCTACCGATGCGGGCCGGGTCCGGCGAGCCAGCGCCCCATTCGAAGGCAAGATAGCTTCCCAGGTCTGGATCATACCGCTGGAATACTGGATTCTCCAGCAGGGGTCCACCGCCGTCTTCATCCGCTGGTGGTGAAAGCACGAAATACTCCCCCAGCCAACCGTTGGTTGCGTCCAATCGTTCAATCGGCGTGTTGCCATATTGGAGGAGCGAGCCTTGCTCAAAATCAACACGCCGCGCCAGCATGTTGTTGAAATAGTATTCTCGGCTCACAATTCGACCCAAACTCCCTCCTGGCCCACCATCTTGTAGGTAGGCTTCCAGTATGGGTGTTCTCATCCACATGGGGCCCGGATCATTGGGTTGCCAGACGATGGCCCGCCCGACTCCGCCAGAGCCCTCGAAGCGCTGTACGAGCAGGTTATGCTCCTCCTGCAGGTCCTCCAAGGGGCAACCAAAATCCACGATGCTACCGTTCTGGCGGTAAAAGTCGAGGATTTCCAGCCTCTGATTGGGGAACCATTCAGGCTGACCGCGCCCGACCTGTTCGCCTTGCAAGCAAACGTATTCTCTGTCTTCCAAATGGTCAATATAGTCGCTTGGATCGACAAGGGTTAGGTTGAACCATTGATCTTCGCCAGGAAAGGTGTCTTGACCAGTCCTCAATTCGAGATGAAGGTGAATACCGGTGCGCCCCTGAACGTTGCCCGAGTTCCCTTGACCGCCAATCTGAGTGTCCCGCTCGACATCAAGCGGCAGGTTCTGTGTGATGTAACTGTCGCTACACTGCCCGGCCTGGTCGCGGGCGCCCATATGTGCGTAGCGTGACCAAAGTTTATCGTTTCCACTGCCCTGGTCGTGTTCAATGATCACTGACCAGCCGTAGCTACCTGCTTCACAACCCTGGTATACGACCCGTCCCGGCCCTATGGGATAGATAGGGCTTCTTTCCGTGTCAGCAAGATCAATCCCTGGGTGACCTGAATGGTAGGTTGATGTAACGTGTCCGATAGTCGGAGGGCCATAGGATGGTTGTTGCTGGCTGGTTGTACCTGCGTTAGTTCTTGGCGTGGTGGCCAATAGCAAAATGGAAAACGCCAGAACAGCGCTGCTAACCTTACCCAGATTCCTGTGGACTTGGGCTAGTGTTCTCATGATCCTCCCCCGATTTCACTAGGATGAAGGCAGAGGGATATCTTGCTTGTTTGCCGATCGATCCAACCGCCGGGGTGGGGCGCTAGGGAAGATAACAACCGGCCGACCCCCTTTTTCAAGGGTGCGTTGGACGGCAATACCCCAAAGCCATCAGAAAGCGGCATAAACCAGTGACCCTCCGGCTCAACGCTGAGACCTTGATTATAGCCCAGTAGGCCGGCCTCGCCAAATCGCCCGACTGCTTTCTTTTCCGCTAGGGGAAAGGGCCTGGAGCACAGGCTCTCTTGCATCCCCCTTGGCCCCACCGGCCCCGGCTGGGGAGGGGCGTCGTTTACCTGGCGAAACACCATTGCTTCCTCTTGATAGCAAGTCTTATGCAGGGGCTCCGCCCTGAGCGTCGAGCCTCGAGACGGCGCGCGAGGCCTACCACACCGGGCGGAGCCGGTTCATCTTTGGTTGCGTTTCCACCGGAAACCCAACCGGGAACAGGTCTGGAGTCTTCTCTCGGGGCACTAGCGCCGCCTCCGTGGACCCGGCGCACCTGGCCTTCGAGGAATGCTCTTGGGGGAGCCCCAACCACCACACAACGAAAACCGATATTGTTGTTCGTGTTGTCGGGATCGTTGTTGTTGCGGTTGGCCGAGCGGAGGTTCCTCTCATTGTTGTTCCACGAGCCCCCGCGCAGCACCTTTTTGACCTGTCCCCATGCCCCGGATGGCGTTGCATCTCACACCGCCTCCGCGGCACGCCTGGTCCTGCTTTCCCGCGCTCTTTTCCGCTGCCAGCCGCCCAGCAGCCGGCCGAGCTCGTCCATCCGGCGGGCGGCGTGTTCGAACTGCCCCAGGCTGATACAGCGCAGGTCGTAGCTCAAGCGCAGGTAGAGCCGGAGCTTGGTCAGCAGCCGGTCGGCCGCCTCCAGTTGCCGCTCCTGGCTCTCGGGCACCATCACCGCCTCCAAAATGAGGTCGTAAAAGTCGAGGGCCATCCGGCTCAACCGCTCCGCAAGCAAGAAGCGCTGGGATTTGGGGAATTTGAGGGTGAGGGGGATGAGCCAGAGGAGGTAATCGTAGGTCTTGACGAACAGGGGGGATTGGGGGCGTGCTTCCTTCATCGCGGCGCTCCTATGGGATGGTCGGCAAACAGTCGCTGCCGCAGGCGCCAGGTGTCGCCGTGAGCCGCGTGGGCGATCCAGCTCTGCACCGAGTGCGACATCTCCTCCAGGGAGAGCGCGCCCTGCCGGTAGGCCTCCCGCTGGTGGCGGAAGCGGCGCACAAAACGGCGCACGCTGCTGCGGCGCAGGCGGCGGTGGGTGGGGTAGATGCGAAAGCCGCAAAAGTCGATCCCCACCTTGACCGGAAAGACGGGGCTCTTTTTGGGGTGCAGCACGAGCCGCAAGCGCTGGGCCAGGAAATCCCGGATAGCCGCTTTCCAATCCTGCAGCTCCGCCTTGTCGTCGGAAAAGAGGAGAAAGTCGTCCATGTAGCGCAGATAGGCGGGGCAGCGCAACTGCTGCTTGACGAATTGGTCCAGCTCGTGCAAATAGACATTGGCCCAGAACTGGCTGGTCAGGTTGCCTATGGGCAGGCCCTGCGGCCGGAGCGCGGCCCAGAGGTCATCCCCGGGAAAATAGGTCGGGGGAACCTCCCCCGACTGGATGCCCACCCCGCTGTCGAGGATGCGGTCGATCAGCCCCATGGTCGGCCGGTCGGCGATGCGCCGGGCCAGCAGCTCGCGCAGGATCTGGTGGTCGATGGAGGGGAAATACTTGACGATATCGCCGTGGAAGCAATAGCGGTTCCCCGACTGGCGCGCCCAGGCCTGGCACTGATCCAGCGCCCGGTGGGTCCCCTTGCCCACCCGGCAGGCGAAACTGGTGTGGATGAACCGTGACTCCCAGATGGGCTCGATGACCTGGCAGAGGGCGTGGTGCACCACCCGGTCGCGAAAAGGGGCGGCGCTGACCAGGCGCCGCTTGGGCTCGAATATGTAGAAATTGGTGTACGCGCCCGGTTGGTAGCTCTGGTCGCGCAGCTCGGCCTGCAAGTTCAACAGGTTGCGCTCCAGGTCGAACTCAAAGCTGGCGACTGCCACCCGGTCGCGCTTGCCCCGGCGAGCCTGCCGGAATGCGCCGTAGAGCTTGGCAAAGTCATGGATCTGCGGGTAAAGGTGTTTATAGGTTTTCATTTTTTCGCGCGCTCACTGGGGGGCACTTGCCCCCCAGACCCCCCACAGAAAACCAGAAACCAGAAGTCCAGCAAATCACCCTCCTGGGGGAGCCCCAACCACCACACAACGAAAACCGA
>JAFGKG010000131.1 GCA_016928715.1 Chloroflexia bacterium | reverse complement strand
CTCGATGGCGTAACGGCCGGGCCCGCTGCCGCAGTCGAGGATGCGGGCCGGCGGCGGGGGGAAACAGCACTGCAGGGTGAGGGCGAACTCGGTGCGGTGGCGGTCCAGGCGCTGCCACTCGCGTTCGATCTGCTCGTCATAGCTCCATTGAATCCACTCGCTGGCCCGGTTTCGCAACTCGTCCACATCGCACCTCCAACTCGGCGAATCAGGCCCGCTTTCGTGCTACCCAGATCTGCTTCGGCGAGCCCAAGATTAGCCAAGTATACCGCCAAACCCGGCGGATGTCCAGTGGGAGCAGAACGGAGCAGAACCGCTTGCTTGAAATCCTCTCCCCCGCGTGTTATAATGCGATTGTCAATACACAACGATCGACATTTAATGGTCAACCCGCCACCGCGTACTTGCATGAGGCATTCAACAGTAAAACACACTGGAGGCGAGGGGAAGCACCTTGAAGATTATCGGGCTTGTCTGGTTGGATGACATTGTCGAAAAGTTGTATGATAAACATAACGTGATGCCGGCGGAAGTGCGTCAAGTCTTGGACAACCGTCCCCAGTTTCGATTTGCGGAAAAAGGACATCGGACAGGAGAGAGCGTGTATTTTGCGTGTGGACAAACGGACGAGGGACGCTATCTGATCGTCTTTTTCGTGTACAAGAAGGATAGACGGGCTTTGATTCTATCCGCCAGGGACATGACTCGTGCAGAGAGGCGAAAGTATGAGCGAAAGTAAGAGTTCGATTTCTCATGCCCACTCGTATCGAGAGATAGGGGAATTTTGGGAAACCCACGATGTGACCGAGTATTGGGATGCTACAGAGCCGGTTGCATTTGAGGTAGATATTCAATCCGAAGTGAGATATTGTGCATTAGAAAGCACGTTGGCACACAAGGTCAGCGAGATTGCCCGGCAAAGAGGCGTATCCGTCGAGACATTGGTGAATCTGTGGGTACAAGATAAGGTGGCTGAAGAGCTGCTGCAAGCGCAGGAAAACTGATTTGAGTCGCTGTGATCCCCTAACCCGAACCAACCGGAACCAAATAGGCCGCTAGCACAGCGTAAATCCCTACTCAAGCGACAAGAATTTCATCGGTCAAATCCTTGGCGTCATTTCGGGCAAAGCCCGAAATGACGCCAAGGTAAGTGCCCTTCGTTTTACCTGCATATCGACAAAATTTTGTCGACGTGGATGCTCTAAGCGCCTAGACCAGGGAGACAAACATCTCGATTGCCAGCAGAATTGCCCCAACCGCCATACCCGCGTAGACAAAGAACTGCACCACGGGGTAGAGATAGCTGGTCACGGTCTCGCCGTTGTCCAGGTACAGGCGGCGCATCTCGACGTAGGGGCGGGGAGCGCGTCGGTACCAGCCCTCCACCCGGCCGCGCCGGCCGATCAGGCTCTCGGCCTTGGTCCAGCCAAAGATAAACTCGAGCAGGCGGATCGGCTGGCGATAGTCGACCACGATAAAACCGCCCTGGTCCTGCATGACCAGGTCGTCGCTGTAAAAGAGGCCCGGCACACCCCGGCCAATGATCTCGCCCTCGATGGTGCAGGGAATAGAGCGCACGGCCGAGACCTTGACCTCGTCGATCAGGGAGCGCACCGAGCGTTCCTCAGAGAACTCGTGGCGGTAGGAAAAGCGCCGCTTGAACCAGGCCCCCAGGCTGAGCAGCAGCAGGGCGATGCCGGCCGCCCCAAAGGTGAACTGCCAGGTAAAGACAGCCACGGCGGCCAGGCCCAGGCCCAGGATGAGGCCCAGGGCCGGCAAGTAGTTGGTGATCACGTCCACCAGGAACTCGTCCCAGTAGCTCTCGGGCTGTACGGCCTGGAAAGAAAAGGAGGAGGGCTGGCCGCAGGCCTCGCTCTGCCGCTCCAGGGCGCGGATGCGCTTGGCCGGCAGCGGGTGGGAGGAGCTCAGCTCGAAAAAGAGGGCCCAGGGATTCCAGAGATCCCATTTCATGGCGCTCTCCATCGTCTCGGCGGTGACTGCCCCCCCGGCCGCGCTGGCCAGGGCCAGGCTCTGGGCGACCTTGGGGTCAAAGATGCCAAAGGCCCGGCCGGCCACCATGCGGGCGTCATCCTGCTTTTTGCCCCTGCGCTCCGAGTCCGAGCCGTGGGAGCGGATGCCAAAGGCCCGGCCGGCCACCGTGCGGGTATCGTCCTCCTCTCCCTGATCCTTGGGCGCGGAGGCCAAGCCGTAGGCCACCTTGACCAGGGCAGTAGAGAGCGCATCGGGGTTGCCGGTGACCTCGCCGGCGAACTGGTCGGCATAGTACTCGCGCACCCGCGAGAGCAGCAGCACGATGTAGTGGCTGATGATATAGACCACGTAAGAGACCAGGCCCACCAGGGCGGCATAGCCGCCGCCCTCGCTGCGCCGGCCGCCCCGGCCGCGCAGGGTCGCCCGGAAGAGCAGGTAGAGCAGCAGGGGCACGGCGGCGGCGATCGTCATCACCACAAAGTCCCAGTGGGCGATGTGACCCAGCTCGTGGGCCACCACGGCCTGGCGCTCCTCGCTGCCGAGCAGGTCGACCAGGCCGGTGGTGATCACCAGGCGGGCGTCGCCCGGATAGTGGCCAAAGGTAAAGGCGTTGGGGTTGCCGTCCCGGATGAGGCCAAAGCGGGGATGGGGAATGTTCTTGTCCTCGCAGACCCGCTCGATAAAGGCGGCCAGCTCCGGGTCGACCGAGGCCGGCTCGACCCATTCGACCTTGTAGATGAGCTGCAGGACCCAGGGCCCCAGCAGGTACTGCAGCAGGATGATGCCCAGGGCAAAGACAAAGGCAATCCAGATCGGGGCGTCCAAGTAGGTAATGACGGCCATGCCCACGCCGAACAGCAGGCCAAAGAGCAGGGCCAGCACCATAAAAGAACGCAGATACAGGTTCAACACGGGTACACCTCCAGCTTGTGTTGGACCACACCTCGTGGTCCCAACGCTTACTACGTGGGTCGATGGCGATGGGTTTCAATTCCCCCGCAATATAGCACAAAGCGGGACGGGCGTCAATACAACACTCACTTGACAAAGGGAACGCCTTATGCTATCATCTAACATAGATGAACATCTAAGTTATATCGATATCTAAATAGGACAATGGCGTCCAATTGGAGAAGCATCGATGAACAGCACAATGATGGAATTATTGAACCAGGACCGCCGGCACGCGCTGGCACAAGAGGTGCGCAAGAGCCGGGGGCTGCAGCGCACCTCCTCGGCCGAGGCCAGGTCGTGGGAGCATTCCCTGGCCCACCTGGGGCAGCTATTGGTCTCGGCCGGCCTGCGCCTGCAGGAGCGCTACGGCACGGCCGGCTACAGTCGGTAAGGAGTTGAGGCTAAACAACTTCCGGTTTTGACCGGCTAAAGCCTCAACTCCGGTCCGGGAATTGGAGACCTTTTACGGGTTCTTTCGGAGTCGAGGCTTTAGCCGGTGACGGAGGACAGGCAGCAAAACCGGCAAGTTGTTTAATTGCCATTCCCCAGAGTACAGCGCACAGTAAGGAGCCGGGCCGCATGGACTTGCAGCTAGACTGGGACCTGGGCACCGCTTATGATATGTTTGTCAGCCTGGAGGTACTGCACCATCCGGACAAATATGGCCTGCGCGGCGCCTGGGCGGCCGGCGTGCGCGCCCGGCTCCCCACCGACGAGCGGGAGACGCTCGAACAGAGCCAAGACTTGTTCAACATACCCTTTCACTGGATCCACGGCCTGCCCCAACCCAAGGACGGCGCGGCGGTGTTGTGGAGCCTGGGCCGCATCCCCGCGGCCGAGCGCCTGGCCACCTTGATGCTCTCCCCGCGAACACCGCGCCAGGCCGCGCGGACGCTGCAGGAGGTCGCCGCCCGCCAGGACTGGAGCGAGGCGGACCGGCAGGTGCTGCGCTCGGTCTATGTGCCGTGGCGCAAGGAAAAGGGGCTGCGCGCGCCCAATCTGGTGGTCCTGTTGGACTGCTGGGCCCAGGCGGAGGATTTTGGCCGGCGCTACGCCCGGGCGCTGCAGGCCTACCACGAAGCATTCTTTGTCGAGGAGGAAAAGCGCATCCGGCCGGCCCTGGAGCGGGCCCTGGAACGCGCCCAGGCGTTAGCCCAGGACCTGGCCCTACCCGACCTGGTGGAGCAGCTCTCGCAGGGGCTGCGTTTCGTGGAACTGCCCCAGGTCGCCAAGGTGACCCTGGCGCCCTCGTACTGGGGGACACCCTTTGTGTTCATGGGCGAAGCCGGCCCCAAGAGCGACATCTGGTTGTTCGGCGCCCGCCCCGAGCAGGACTCGCTGGTCCCCGGCGAGGTCGTCCCCGACGCCCTGCTGCAGACGCTCAAAGCGCTATCCGACCCCACCCGCCTGCGCATCCTGCGCTACCTGGCCGAGGCGCCACACACCCCGGCCGAACTGGCCCGCCGGCTGCGGCTGCGCGCGCCCACGGTCAGCCACCACCTGACGGCCCTGCGGCGGGCCGGCCTGGTCCACTTGATGCTGGGCGAGGACATGGACCGCGAGGCCTATACCACGCGCGTCGAGGCCCTGACCGCGGCCTACAACGCGCTAAAGAACTTTTTGTACGAGTGATTCCTGCCTACTCCAAACCCACCAGCTCCGCGCTCACCTGCCACAGGCGCCTGGCCGTGGCGATGTCATAGGAAGCCGGGGACGACGAAACGGCCTGGCACTTGACAAAGTACTGGCCCGTCACGCCCTCTACCTCTGGCGAGGTCGCCAGGTAGATGCTGGTCCGGGCGCCCTGCTCCGGGCCCATAAAGGCAAAGCGGAACAAGCGCATGAACAGGCCCAAAATCCCCCCCTGGTTCAGCCCAAAGTTCGTCGCCACCACACCGGGATGCAGCGCGTTCGCCGTCACGCCCGTCCCTTCCAGCCGGCGCGCCAACTCGTAGGTGAACAGCAGGATAGCCAGCTTGGAATGCGCATACGCCTGCAGGCCGCGGTACCCGGAGCGGCTCTGCAGGTCGTCGAAATCGATCCGCGCCCTGGCGTGCGAGCGGGAGGAAACGTTGACGATCCGGGCGGGGGCGCTGGCCTGGATCGTGTCGAGCAGCAGGTTGGTCAGCAGAAAATAGCCCAGATAGTTGAGGGCGAAGGTCATCTCGATCCCATCGACGGATTCCTGCCGCCGTTCAAACATGGCGCCGGCATTGTTCACCAGCACGTCCAGGCGTTGGTACCGGCGCTTGAACTGCCGCGCCAGCCGGCGAATCTCCTCCTGCGACGAGAGGTCCGCCCTCATCAATTCGACGTTAGGGTTGCCCATCCGCTGCCGGATCTGCTCGGCCGTGATCGCGCCCTTTTCCGCGTCGCGGTCCACAATGACCACCGCCGCGCCCCGCTGGGCCAACTCCAGGGCCGTAACCGCACCGATGCCCGCAGCGGCGCCCGTTACCAGGCAGACCCGGCCGCACATGGATTGGGCCGTACTCGTGTTCCCGCCACTCACAGCCCGCTCTGCTCCGGCGGCGACCACTTGGCCGCCCGCTCGAGCAGCCAATCCTTGGCCTCCTCGATGCTGTTCGCGGCGTGGAGATCCGGCCGCAGGAACTGCAGCGCCAGGAGGATGGCCTTTTTGGCCGGATTTGTGATACCCACCACGGCGGTCGGACTGCTGGGGATACCCCTTTCCCGGGCCGCCGCGGCGACGGCCCGGGCCCTTTCGGTCATCTTGGAGGTAACCCGAGAGTTCGTCACGTCGACCAGCATCAAGATCATGGTCCCCGGCGCCTCTTGGAGCACCTCCGCCTCCATCTCTTCAACCCAACGGACCATCTCCTCCTCGTCCTGAATGTCGGAAAAGTCGCAAAAGATGATCCGCTCGCCCTTGTGTTCGATCCACTCTACACGGTTGGCCATAGGGTCCTCCTCCATTCTGCTTGTCCTCCATCACCGGCTAAAGCCTCGACTCCCAAAAGATCCGTAAGGTGAAATTCTCGCGCATTGAACAAGGATTTCAACCACAAAGGAAACGAAGGACACAAGGGTTTTCCCCTCTCCCACAGGGGCCTGATCCACACGGGGCCCTGATCGGCCGGCCCCCGGCCCTCCATACCGAGCACGGCAAAGGCCGGCTTGATGACGCTCTCAACCTTCATACGGATCTTGCTTGCTGTCGAGTTCTTTGCCAAGTCCGGGGCCCCCAAATCACGACCACCAAAACGACCGCCGCGATCATAAGTATAAAGTTGTAGGCCTCGGCCCGCTCCGACAGGGCGAACAACTCACCGAAAGCATTCCCCACGTAGTGAAAGAGGATCGCCGACAGGGTGCTCCGATGGGTGTTGTTATAGATCCAGGTGTAGAGCACCGCCTCGATCACAATCGCCAGCATGTAGAACCAAAAGCGCTGCGTCCCCAAACCGACCGCCTCCGCCTGCCACGTTCCCTTGATAAAAAAGAGCGGCAGGTGCCACAGCGACCAGGCCAGGCCCAGCAGCAAGCTCGCCAAGAGGGCGCCCCGACGAGCTTGCAGGCCATCCAGGGCATAGCCACGCCAACCCGGCTCCTCTGGCACGGGTCCAAAGATCAACCAGAACAAAAGGGTGGGCAGGATCAACAACGGCTGCTCCAGCAGGCGGGTCAACGCCTCCGGCTCGATCCCCTGGCCGCCCAGCAGAACGTCGATCAATGCCGCGAGTCCAGACTTGAGCGGCGCGTACAAAAAGATCACGGCGTACCAACGCAGGGGAATCCGTCGGAAATCGACGATCCGGCGCCAAAAGTCACGCTGAAAAGGGCGATCGTGTCTCAGATAAACCAGGCCAACAGCAACCGCCAGGGGCATCATCCCGCCCAGGTAATGCAGCGTGGTAATGCCCCAAGCGGGGACGAGATCTTGTACTCCTGCTGCCAGGAACTCTAGTGCCCAGGTAAGCCCCAGGGTGAGCCCGAGGAACGTCCAGGGACGAGCATGGGTTGAAATCGGCAACTCGGATTCACGAAGCAAAGGACGGCTCCTCTTCCCCGGCTGCGGTCAGGATACCGTGGATAATTCGTTCGGAAGCGTAAAAGCCATGGTTTTCCAGCGCCTCCACTAACGGGCGTACCAAAGGGATCAGATCGCGCTTCTTGGCTCGCAGGAGCAGTCCCAAGGTGCCAATAACGGGAATCTTGAGGGCGGAAGCAAGCCGGCGGGCAGGCAGATCGTCCAGAATGACCTCCTCGGCGTCCAATTCCAGCGCCAAGGCAATGACCTCCCGCTCTCCCGGGCCGAGACGCACAGAAGCAATACGGGAGGCGATGGGCTGCTGCAGAGAAACTTGTTCTACCCAGGGTGGCATAGGTCGGATCTCGAATACCTCTCGCTGCACTGCTGGAGGAACGTGCAGTGTGCCCCAGAGCGTCGGCAGTAGATGCAAGTATCCGATTTTCTCCAGGGCGATAAACGGACTGGAATTGACCACAACAAGGCGCTGATTCACTCACCCACCGCCTGACGTACTTCCGCGATTAGCTCGTCTTCATCCAGGTCAAAGAAAGGAATTCCCAGCCGACCGGCATAATGAACGAACTCAAAGCGCTCCATTCCTAACAGTTCGGCCGCCTTGCCACTGGAAATTTCGCGCCGTCGATAGAGTTCCAAGACGGCCACCTCTCTCAAGGCCTCGTCGGGACGTTGGTAAAATGGGCGAAAGAGTTCCCACAGCTCTCGTTCAAATTGTACGGTGATCATTGTGCTCATCGCATCCTCCCGGCGCTCTCGGCCCGTCTTCCACTTTATTACATCAAAGCAGGCGATCCAATCTTATCCCACCAGCGGCCGGGCCCGCTCCAGGTTCCGCCGCAGAAAGGGCTCCTCAACGCGCAGGGAGCCGTAGCAGACCTGCACAGCGGCCAGGCGCAGGTGAACGATCCAGGTCGCCAATTCATCCTCTGTTTCTACCCCCGCGAGGTCCAGGTCTTGGCCGGCGGCTCCTCGGCCGGGCCGGCCGCGGCCTGCATGACCTCGCGCACGTCGTAGGCATGCCCGCGCTCGTGCTCCACGTACACGCAGACCCAATCGTAGGGCGTGATCGGCCCGCCCCAGGGGGCCGTATAGCGTTTGTCGAACTGGGACGGCTCCAGGGCCTCCAGCGCCGCCAGAAAGGCCTGCCGCGCGGAGCGCAGGTCGGAGAACACCCGCTCCCAGGACTGCTCCCCGCGGGCCTTCACGTGGGCCTGGTTCCAGGCGTCCAGGTCGGCGACCTCCTCGACGTCGGGGTGCTGGCCGGCGGCCATGAGTCGCAGGCCCTCGGCGCCGAGCTGTTCCCAGTCGGCCAGATGACCCAGCACGTCCTGCAGCGTCCAGACCCCGCAGAGCGGACGCGACCGGCGCGCGCCGACCGGCACCATGGCCGCGGCGGCGAGCCATTCCCGCCGCGCCGCCTCCAAGGCCAGGCGCAGGACCGGTTTTGGCCCCGGCCCCCCCTGCAGCCCCTGCTCCTGCACCCACTGGGCGATCTCCTCGGCGTGTTCCAGGTCGTGTTTTTCCATCACCTCGACCCAGGTGGGCGGGGACCCATCCCCCTGTCCCACCGGCCGGCGCCGGAAAAACTCCTCCGGCGCGAGTTCCTCCATCCAGGCCACCCAGGCCGCCCGGGCCTCTGTCAGGCCGGTGAGCACCTCGGCCAGGGAACGGCCCCGCCAAGCGGCCACGCTGGCCGCGTTGTAGGCGTTCAGGTCCCGCACTGTCTCCAGGTCGGGCGGGCCGCCGGCCAGCAGGCGCTGCTGCATCGGCAGCACCCAAAGGTCCCAGCCGGCCAGGTGGGCCAGGGCGTCCTGGAGCGTCCAGTCCCCGTGCAAGATGACCTCGCACAAGGCCCGCTCGTCCAGCCCGAGCAAGTGCGAGCAGAGTTCCGCCCGGGCGGCGGCCAGCCGGGCCAGCAGGTGGGCCCGCTGCAGCGCCAGGATCCGGCGAATCTCTACAAGGTGCTCTCGCTCGTGCTCCAAGAAACGCCGCAGGACCTTGCGCGCGGACCAGGCTTCCTCGGGGTGCTCGGTCCAGCAGTCGGAAAAAAAGATCTTGGACCGGCCCCTCTCATCCAACCGGCGCAGGCATTCGACGGCGGTGCGCCGCTCCATATCCAAAAAATCGAAAATGGGCAGTTCCTCGTCCGTGTTCCACTCGGCCGGCAGGTTCTCGGGGAGGACCAGGCGCGAGACGTACCACTCCTCGGCGTTGCCGACGTGGCGCAGGATACGCCGCACAGAGCGCGAGTGCAGATCAGGCCGCCAGTCCAGGACATGATCGGACAGATCGCGGACCAGGGCCAGCAGGTCGGCCCGGCTGTGCTCCAGCAGGCGAAACAGCACCTCCATCCCTTCCGGATCGATGGACAGCCCCTCCGGCCTAAAGAGGGCCGCGGCGTCCCCCGAGGCAAAGGGGCCGATGCCGGTGTGCTCCTCGGCCAGTTCGATCTGGATGGGCTCCCCCTCCGGCGGGACCGTCTCGCCATGCCGGCGCAGCCAGGACATGCAGTCTCGGACAGACTGGGCCAGCCGCACCAGGGCTGTATCCCGTCTGTCCGCCCGCACAAAGCAGCCCGGCAGATCGAGTACGTGCGCCATCCAGGGGCCGCCCTCCACTCCCTCCAGGTAGGCGAAATAGCGGGCCATGGTGCTTCTCCCGGGCTTAGCCCCAACGCTCATAGTAGACCAGCGACTCCAGCGGCTTGCGCATCTTGCTGCGGGTCTGGTCGGCCGGATAGCCCAGGGGTGTAAAGGCGATCGCTTCGGCCTCCTCGGGCAGGCCCAGCACCTCGCGGGCCGCGTCGGGGTCAAAGGCGCCGATCCAACAGGTGCCCAGGCCCAGGTTAGCCGCGGCCAGGACGAGGTGGTCCATGACAATGGCCGCATCCACCTCGGTATAGTTCTTGCCGTCGCTGCGCACCCAACCCTCGGCGGGCAGCCCGCAGATGCCAATGACCAACGGGGGCTGGACGAACCACTTGGACTGGTAAATGCGGCCAAGTTCCTTCTCCCGGCCGGCGGTTCGGATGACGATCAGGCGAAAGGGCTGCCGATTGGCCGCGGTGGGGGCCATGCGGGCCGCTTCCAGCACCTGCTGCAGCTTTTCCGGTTCCACCGGGTCGGGTTTGTAGGCGCGGACGCTGTAACGGGCCGTGACCAGTTCATTGAATTCCATGGGAACCTCCTTGGGGAAGACAAGTAAAGAGTAAAAGGCAGGTTGCAAGTCAATTATACCACAGCGAGGTGAGCTGTAGCAAATCAACTACCTTTTCCTCGGACTAGCCAGCACTCGATCATCTGGCGAGAGATCTGGGATGGGGATCAAGGCCTATTTCGCTGTTCGAGACCCAGCAGCATGCGCCGGCCCATGACAAAGGCGATGGGCTCTAAAAAGACGCGGTACATGAGCCAGTTGGCCAGACCAGGATTCCAATCCATTCGCTGCCGAAAGAGGAGCCGGGTATGATTCTTGTCCAGTGGCTCCAAGAGCCAGACCAACACCCCGCTAAAGTAGGCGGCCGGGCGGGGGGGGCGCAGGTCCTACCTCCTGAGCAGTCGAGGTGTCGATTGTGCCACCCAGGACCAGGGCGCGGCCTGGGTGGACCTCCACGACGGGGTATTTGAGCTTGCCATCAGGGGTTGCCCAAATGTCGTCACCCCAGATAAATAGATTGACCTGTCATTTCTATTCTCCAATCTTGGGTTGTTCCAGCAGACCTTGCTCGTAAATGCGCCGGATGGTGCTCTCAATATCTGGCTCGCGCACCGAGAGATCGCTGATGCGGTAGCGGGCGGACAGCCGGCCGATCAGATCAGAGGCGCTGACCACGCCCCGCTCGAAACGATAGACGGCCCGCCGGCCCTCGCGCTCGGACACCCGCGCCCCCTCCACCGAGACCTCAGCATAGTCCTGGGCGAAATCGACCAGCAGCTCCCGCTTGCCCCCAAAACGCTCCCGCAGTGCCTCCAGGCGACCGTCGTAGAGGAGCTTGCCCCGATCGATCACCAGAACGCGTTCGCAGAGCTTTTCCACGTCCGAGAGATCGTGGGTGGTCAGCAGGACCGTCGTGCCCCGCTCCCGGTTGACGTGCAGGATGAACTGCCGGATGCGCTCCTTGGCCACCACGTCCAGGCCGATGGTGGGCTCGTCCAAAAAGAGCAGCCTGGGATCGTGCAGCAGGGCCGCGCAGATATCGGCGCGCATGCGCTGTCCCAGGGAGAGCGAGCGCACCGGGGTATGCAGAAAACCGTCCAGTTCCAGCAATTCGCGGAACTCGTCCAGGTTGCGGCGAAAGCGGGCGGGAGGAATCTTGTACATGTACTGCAGCAGGTCCAGGGATTCGATCACGGGCAGGTCCCACCAGAGCGTGGTGCGCTGGCCAAAGACCGCGCCGATGCCCGCCACGTAGCCGCGGCGATCCCGCCAGGGCAGGCAGCCATTGACCCGCAGCCGGCCCGAGGTGGGCACCAGCAAGCCTGTCAACATCTTGATCGTCGTCGACTTGCCGGCCCCGTTGGGGCCGATGTAGCCGACCAGCTCGCCCGCCTGGATCTGGAAACTGATCGCGTCCACCGCTCGCACCAGGCGGTACTGCCGGCTGAAAAGGTTGCGCAGCGCGCCCCAGGCCCCGCGGTGATGCTTGTAGACGCGAAAGTGCTTGCTCAGTTCCTCTACGCGAATGATCGCTTCCATACTTTACCTCAAAGTCTCGATCAAACTCGGACATGTAATGACAAATTTACCACGTCTCTACGAACCCGTGCTCTGATAATGCCGCAACCCAAAGCGCCAAAAGGCCAGCGCCAGGGCCATTACGCCCAGACCCACCGGCGGCGCCAAAAAGGGCGCCCAGGCGGGCAGTCCAAAGGGATCCGGCTTGTCCAGAAAATAGAGGGCCGGATAATAGTTCATCAGTATGGCCGGCAGCACAAAGGTGAAAAAGCGGCGCATCCAGTCCGGGTAGATGTGCATGGGATAGGACATCATCTCGCTGCCGCCGTAGGTAAAGATATTGACCACCTCGATGGACTCGACCGTCCAAAAGGTGATGGCCGAGCCGACGATAAAGAGCCCGCCGAAAAACAATACCTGGCCGGCCGCGACCATCGGCAGGTACAGGGCCTTGCCCAGGGTCCAATTGATCTCGACCCAGGACAGGGCGATGGCCAGGATGATGACCCCCTGGACAATGCGGCCCAGCCGGCGGGCCACGAAACGCGCCCCCAATACCTGCGCCACGGTCGAAACGGGCCGCAGCAGCAGTTGGTCAAAGGCGCCCTGGCGCACCAGCCGGCCGAAAAAGGGCGGATCAAAGCCGCTAAAGAACATGTCCATCAGGCCAAATGCCGTCTCGACCAGGCCGTAGAGAAAGGCGACCTCTCCCAGCGTCCAGCCGCCCAGGTCCTGGAAACGCTGAAAGACCAGGGCCAGGGAGACAAAGGTCAGCGTGGTGATCAGGGCCGTGCCCAGCAGGTCCATAAAAAAGGAGAGCCGGTACTGCATCTGGCCGCGGATCTGCACCCCGACCAGCCGCCGGTATATGTTCCAGGAAAAGCGCATGTCAGCCCCCCTGGATGACCAGCCGGCGCACGCCGGCCCGCAGGACGACCTGGCCCAACAGCAGTAGGCCCAACAGCCAGAGCCCCTGCCAGAGCAGGGCCCGCAGCAGTTCGGTTCCCTGGAGCAGGCCCAAATAGACCTCCACCACCGTGTTCACCGTGTGCGGAAAGGGGGTCAGGTAACAGATGCGCACGAACCAGTCGGGGAAAAAGCGCAGCGGCATCAAAAAGCCCGAGAGGATCCAGGAGAGGATAAAGAAAAAGCGCCCCAGGCCCAGGGCGTTCGGCGTCCAAAAGGCGGCCAGGTTGACCAGAAAGCGCCAGGCAAAGCTGACCAGCAGGGCTAACAGCATGGTCAGGGCCAGGGAGAGCCACTGCAGCCGGCCGCGCGGCCAGGCCAGGTCGAAAATCAGGGCGTACAGTGCAATCAGGGTCAGACCGCGCAGCAGCAGGTTGGCCCCGGCCCGTCCCAGGTCCCGGGCCAGCCAAAAGTTGAAATAGCCCATCGGTTTGAGCAGGTCGGAGCCAATCTGGCCACTGTGGATCGTATCCATGACCTCGTACCAGCTAAAGAGGCTGAGAAAGGCGATCAGGCCCTGGGAGAGTCCGGTGTAGGTAATGGCCGCGGTCAGCGAGATCCCCAGCACCTCCGGCCGGCTGCCATAGAGCGCGGCCATCACCGCCGCCCGCAGCAGGCCGAAAAAGAGGTTGGTGGCCAGGCCGGCCAGGTTGGCGGCGCGGTAGGCGAGCTGGCGTTGAAAGGAGAGTTTGACCAGGGCCCAAAAGAGGCGCATGGGAAAGATCCTAACGCGTAAAGAGTAAAAGGCAATTTATGTCAGGCCGGCCCAGCCCAGGCCAATGCGGCCGCGGTCCGGATCCACGTTGAGGATCTCGACCTCGATCACCTCGCCCACCTCGGGCCGGCGCCCCTGGGGCCACTGGCTGCGGTGCAGCAGGCCGTCCTGCTTGACGCCAATGTCCACAAAGGCGCCAAAGTCGACCACGTTGCGCACCGTGCCCTTGAGGCGCAGGCCCGGCTCCAGGTCGTCCATCGAGAGCACGTCGCTGCGCAGCACCGGCGGCGGCAGATCCTCGCGGGGGTCCCGGCCGGGCCGAACCAACTGCTCCAGGATATCCTGCAGGGTGGGCAGGCCCACGCCCAGCTCGGCGGCCAGTTCCTGCGGCGAGATCACCTGCCGCAGCCGATCCAGGGCCGCCTGGCGGCGCTCCGGGGCCATATCCATGGCGGCGTCGGCCAGGTCCAGCAGGGCCTCGGCCGCACTGTAGCTCTCGGGGTGGATAGCGCTGCCGTCGAGGGGGTTCTCGCCCTCACGGATGCGCAAAAAGCCGGCCGCCTGCTCAAAGGTCTTGGGTCCCAGGCCGGACACCTCCAAAAGATCCTGGCGGCGGCGAAAGGGACCGTGCCGGTTGCGGTGGGCCACGATGCGCTTGGCCAGCTTGGGGCCGATCCCGGAAACGTAGGTCAACAGGGCCGGCGAGGCGGTGTTCAGGTCCACCCCCACCTGGTTGACCACGCTCTCGACCACCCCGCCCAGGGCCTCCTGGAGCTGCTTCTGCTCCACGTCGTGCTGGTACATGCCCACGCCGATGGAGCGGGGGTCGATCTTGACCAGTTCGGCCAGGGGGTCCAGCACCCGCCGGGCGATCGAGACCGCGCCGCGCATGGACACATCCATATCGGGCAGCTCGGCCCGGGCCAGGGGGCTGGCGCTGTAGACGCTGGCCCCGGCCTCGCTGACCAGCAGGTAGCGCACCCGCTTGAAGCGCTCGATCAGCTCGGCCACCAGTTGTTCCGTCTCGCGCGAGGCCGTGCCGTTGCCGATGGCCACCAGCTTGACCCGGTGCCGGCGGACCAGGTCGGCCAGGATCTCCAGGGAGCGCTCCCACTCGCGCTGGGGCGGGTGCGGATACATGGTGACCGTATCCAGGACCTTGCCGGTGGGACTGACCACGGCCACCTTGCAGCCGGTGCGGTAGCCCGGGTCGATGCCCAGCACCTTGTAGCCGGCCAGGGGCGGCTGGGAGAGCAGGCCGCGCAGATTCTGGGCAAAGACCTCGATGGCGTGGGCCATGGCCTGCTCCGTCAGCAGGCGGCGGACGTCCCGCTCGATGGCCGGCAGCAGCAGCCGTTGGGCCCCGTCCTCGATGGCCAGGGCCAACTGCCCGGCCAGGGGAGAGCCCTCCTGGGGACGAAAGTGGGCGTCGATCACAGCCTTCCAATCGTATTCGGCCAGCTCCAGGCCCACCCGCAGCACACCCTCGGACTCGCCGCGATTGATGGCCAGGACCTGGTGGGGGCGCAGGCGGTCGACCTTGTGCTCAAAGTCATAGTACAGGTTATAGACCTCGCGGGGGTCCTCCGCCTTGTCGCTCTTTTGGCAGCCCAGCAGGCCCCAGCGCAGCGCCCGCTCGCGCACGCCCCCGCGGACCTCGGGGTGGTCGCTGACCACCTCGGCCACGATATCCCGGGCGCCGGCCCAGGCCTCCTCCACGGTGGACACCTCCTCCGAGAGAAAGGGGGCGGCCAGTTCCTGCAGGCTCTGCTCGGTCCGGGCCTGCTCCAGGATCAGTTCGGCCAGGCCCTCCAGCCCCTTCTCGCGGGCGATGCCGGCGCGGGTGCGCCGCTTGGGCTTGTAGGGTTGGTAGAGATCCTCCAGCTCGGTGCGGGTCTCGGCGGCCAGCAGCTTTTGCAGCAGCTCGGGCGTCATCTGGCCCTGCTCCTCGATGGAGGCCATGATTGTCTGGCGGCGCTCGTCCAGCGCCCGCAGTTGGTCCAGGCGGGCGGACAACTGGCGCAGTTGTTCCTCGTCCAGGCCGCCGGTAGCCTCCTTGCGATAGCGGGCGATAAAGGGCAGGGTATTATCCTGGTCCAGCAGCTCAATCGCCGCCGCGGTCTGCGAGACGCGGACGTCCAGTTCCTCGGCAATACGTCGGGCATAATCGTTCATCAGGCCTCCAGGGATAGTTTCGTCCATCAGCCACAGCCCGATTATGCCACGATCAGGCGCCTTCGTCAAGTGAGGGGATTTTGATCTTGGCTCCCGACGTGATATAATTATGCTATCGGCAAGAAGCCATCCATCCGAAAGAAGAAACCCAACGGGGCATCCAATGAGCGCCAAGACCATCGCCGGCCGCTTTGTCATCCGCGACCCCAAAGAGGACTTGATTGGGTGGGGCGGTATGGGCCGTGTCTACCGGGGCACCGACTCGCGGACGGGGCAACCCGTCGCCATCAAGGTCCTCCAGGCGGAGGTTGTGGCCAACCGGCCCGAGGTTGTGGCCCGCTTTGTCCGAGAGGGCCAGTCCCTGCGCCAACTGGGCCACCCCAACATCGTCCAGATGGTGGCGGCGGTGGAAGAGGAGGGTATCCACTACCTGGTCATGGAATATGTCGACGGCGGCTCGCTGCGCGATCTGCTGGAACGACAGGGGGCCCTGCCCCTCAAGCGCACGCTTGAAATTGGCCTTGACCTGTCCGACGCCCTGACCCGGGCGCACCGCCTGGGCATCATTCACCGCGATCTCAAGCCCGCCAACGTCCTGCTGGCCGAGGACGGCAGCCCCCGCCTGACCGACTTTGGGGTGGCCCACGTGACCGGAAAGCCCCGCCTCACCCAGAGCGGACTGCTGCTGGGCACGGCCGACTATCTCAGCCCGGAGGCCTGCAACGGCCAGCCCCTGGACGAGCGGGCCGACATCTGGTCCTTTGGGGTCATGCTCTACGAGATGCTGCTCGGTGAACGGCCCTTCCAGGGCGACACCCTGATGGCCATCCTGTCCGCCATCCTGACCCAGCCCGTCCCGGACCTGGCCCGGGTGGTCGCCCGCAAGGCGCTCGCCCCCCTTCCCGATGCGCTGAACGACCTGATCTACCGCATGCTGGAAAAGGACCCCCAACAGCGCCTGCCCAGCGTGCGCCTGGTCGGGGCTGAACTGGAGGCCATCGCCCGCCAGCGGACGACGACCTCCTCCGCCTCGATCGCCCCCGCGGTCGCCCGCTTTGCCCCGCCCACGACCACCACCCGCCCTGGCCGCCACAACCTGCCGGCCCAACCGACGCCCTTTGTGGGGCGACAGTCCGAGTTGGCCGAGATCGCCCGGCTGCTGGCCGACCCAGGCGTCCGCCTGCTCACTATTCTGGGGGCCGGTGGTATGGGCAAGACCCGCCTGGCGCTGGCGGCGGGCCAGGAGCAACTCGACCGTTTTATCGACGGGGTCTATTTCTTTCCCCTGGCCCCACTCCGTTCGGCCGAGGCCATCGTGCCCTTGATCGCCGAGGCCCTGGGGTTTAGCTTTTACCAGGGTCCACGTCCCCGCCGGCAGCTCCTGGACTATTTGCAGCCCAAGGCCGCCCTGCTCATCCTGGACAACCTGGAGCACCTGCCGAAGGCCGCGGACCTGGTCGTCGACCTGCTGCGGGAGGCGCCGGCGGTCAAAATCCTGGCCACCTCGCGGGTACGGCTGCAGGTTCAGGGGGAACAGCTCTTTCACCTGGCCGGCCTGGATTTTTCCGACTGGAACACCCCCGCGGAGGCAATCGCCTGCAGCGCGGCCCAGCTCTTTTTGCAGAGCGCCCGCCGGGTGCGGCCGGCCTTTGAGATCGACGCCGACAACGTCCAGGACGTGGCCCACGTCTGCCGCCTGGTCCAGGGCATGCCCCTGGGCATCGTGCTGGCAGCCGCCTGGGTCGAGATGCTCTCGCCCCACGAGATCGCCGCCGAAATCCGGCGGGGGCTCGACTTTTTGGAAACGGACCTGCGCGACGTCGCCGAGCGGCACCGCAGCCTGCGGGCCGTCCTGGATTACTCCTGGGACCTGCTCGACGAACGGGAGCGAAAAGTCTTTGCCGCCCTGGCTGTCTTTTGCGGGGGCTTTGGCCGCCAGGCAGCCCAGGCCGTCACCGGGGCTTCGCTGCGGGACCTGATGGCCCTGGTGAACAAATCGCTGCTGCGCCGCGCCCCCACCGGGCGCTACGAGGTGCACGAACTGCTGCACCAGTACGCCGTGGAAAAGCTGAACGCCACAGAGGATGGCGGCGCGGCTATCCGCGACCGCCACAGCGCCTATTATACCCGCATGATGGAGCGCTGGGGCCCCGGCGTCAAGGGGGCCGACCAGCAGAGCATCGGAGCCGAGATCCTGGCCGAGAGCGAGAACACCCGGGCCGCCTGGGACTGGACCCTGGACCAGGGCCGTCTGGACCGCCTGCAGGAGGCGATCAAGGGCCTGGGTTGGCTCTATGCTCTTCTGATACGACCCCAGGAGGGCGTCCAGGTCTTCCAGGAGGCGGCCGAACGGCTGGCCCAACTGGAGGGAAGCGAGCTGCTGCGGGCGCGGGCGCTCACCCGGCAGGCCGTCTTTCGGAACACGGTGGGTCAAAAAGAGCCCGCGCGGGCGCTGCTCCAACAAAGCCTGGACCTGCTGCGACATCCCCGCCTGGCTGGCGTGGATACCCGGGCGGATCAATCCTTCGCCGTCCACCAACTGGGCTTGAGCCTGCTCAACGACGACCCGGACCGCGCCCGGGCCTTGCTCCAACAGAACCTGGACCTGGCCCAGTCCCTGCAGGATCCCTGGGAGATCGCCTACGCCCGGCACCGCCTGGCGCTGGCGGCCTGGAGCCTGGCGGACTATGCCGGGGCCCGCCAGAACTGGGAGACGAGCCTCTCTATCCTGCGCGACCTGGGCGCCCGCTGGGACGTGGCCTATATCCTCGGGCACTTCAGCCGCCTCCCGCTGCGGTTGGGCCAGTACGGGCAAGCCGAGCGCCTGATCGAGGAAAGCCTGGAGATCAGCCGCCAGTCCGAGCACTGGGAGTTCCTGGGCTATGCGCTGTTTCGCCAGATTGAGCTGCTGCTGGCCACGGGCCGCTTTGTCCAGGCCGTCGACAGCGTAACCGAATACGAGCGTCTCAATGATTCCTTGGGGATCCCCACACCCCCGAGCACGCAGGCCCAACACTGCTGGGCGCTGGTCCACCTGGGCCAGTATACAGAGGCCCGGACTCTGGCCAGGCAGGGACTGGCGCTGTCGCGAGAGCGGGGGGAGGCCGCCCAGGCGGCCGAGTTCAGCCTGATCTTGGGCTGCCGGGCCCTGGCCGAGGGGGATTTCCCCCGCGCCCAATCCCGCGTGCAGGAGCGGCTGGCCCTGCCCGAGGATGTGGACGATGGGGAAAAGCGGGTCCAGGCGCTGCTGATCTCGGCCTTGGTCGACTGCGCCCTCGACCGGCCGGGCCCGGCGCGGCAGGCCCTGCGGCAAGCCCTGCGGATCGCCAGGCCCATCGAGGCCTTTCTCCCCCAACTCCTGGCCCTGCCGGCCGCGGCCCGGCTGCTGCTCCTACAGAGCGAACCCGCGCGGGCCCTGGAACTCTACACGTTGGCCCGGAGCGATCCCTTTGTGGCCCAATCGCGCTGGCTGGAGGACGTGGCCGGCCGGGCCGTCGAGGAGGCCGCCGCCGGCCTGCCGGCCGAGACCGCCGCCGCGGCGCGACGGCGTGGGCAGCAGCGAGACCTGTACACCGCGATCGACGACATCGAGGAGGAACTGCTGTCGACCAAGTTATAACAGACCAACCCATAAGGAGAATTCCGATGACAGAGGTACTGACCTGCCCTTCCTGCGGGGCGCCCCTGGAATATCGACCCGAACACGGCTCTGTAGTACGCTGCGAGTACTGTGAAACGCCCATCGTCCTGCCGGAGGCCCTGCAGCGGGAGGCCGTCGTCCCCGCCGCTTCGGCCACCGTGACGACGGCGAGCATCCCCATGCCCGGCTTGCGGCAGTTGTTAAGCCTCAAGGAGGTGGCCCAACTGGCCCGGGAAGGCCGGCAGGAGGAGGCCATGGCCCTGTTCCAGGAGAACTTGGGCGTGGACGCGGCGGAGGCGCAGCGGGTGGTCAGCGCCATGGCCGGCAGCCAGCCGGTGATGTTGAGCTCGCAGGCACAGATCAACCTGCCCGGCATCACCACCATCGGCCGGCCCCAGGGGCAAGCCGTACGGACAGTCCAGTTCGATCTTCAGGGCGCCATCCGCAAGTGGCTCATCTGGGGCATCGTGATCTTTGTGATTATCTTTTTCGCCGTCTTTGCCGGGGCCATGTTCATGGCCGGTGGGGCGGGACCGTAGCAAGAGAAACGATTACGATTGAAAGGAGCATGCCTCGCCCCTACCAGGGCATTTTCCTCCTTTACGGTGCCCGCCCCGGCTGCGCCGGGGTTGGGCATGTGTGCTACTCTGAAAATAGCCCGTCCTGGTCATCCCTCCTGTAGGGGCAACCCTTGTGGTTGCCCCCTGTCCGACCGGGCAGCCACAAGGGCTGCCCCTTGTATAATGGAACTTGACATTACCACTCCTAACTCCAGATTGATTTGCACATTACCAACTGAG
>JAFGKG010000130.1 GCA_016928715.1 Chloroflexia bacterium | reverse complement strand
TCTTCTTGTAGGGCGAGGCGCGCCTCGCCCTACAAGGCTGGTGGTGCCCGCCTCGGCTGCGCCGAGCATGGGGCATGTTCGACTGTTCGGCAAATAGAGGATAGGTTGGAAAACGCCGCTCCATAGGATTGTCATCGGCCTGTAATCTGCTCGACTTGTCCGCGCTGCGGCCCGTTGCTATGATGAAGGGGAGCAAGCTTCTCCCTCCCCAATGTATTGTGAGTCACCTGTGGAGTGCAGCCATGCAAGATGCCACCCTGGCCACCGAATTTATCGCTTTCTGCCTGCAGCGCCGGCCGGCTGCCTGGCCCGACATCTATGACGAAATGTGTTGGGTGGCCAGCCGGCGGCTCTTTCAGGGCTTGGGCTATGCCGAACTCTCCCGCCAGGGCCTTTCGCTGAACCTGACCCAACTGCCCTATCTGCGCCGCCTTGTGGAGCAGACGGCGCAGGCACTGGAGGCATAGTCTTGCCGCGCTGAAAATCTGGACCGCCCAAATGGGGCCAGGCGTCGCTGGCTCCTATTGCATTTCCCGCATCACTTGCTCGATCTGGATCACGTCGCTCACCACAAAGTCGGCGTCCTCCTGCGGCTCGCCATCCGGGCTGACTAGGACCGTGTGCATACCCAGCTTTTTGCCCATCTGGATGTTGCGCAGGTTGTCCTCGATCAACAGGCACTCGGGGGCCCGCGCCTGCAGTGTCTCCAGGGCGACCTGGAAGGCGTAGCGGTCGGGCTTGCTGTGGTAATCAAAGGCGTGGATATCCAGGATGTGCTCAAAGTGCTTTTCGACGCCCAGGGCCGTTAGGATGCGCCAGGCGTACTCAGAGGTGGCGTTGGTAAAGATGGCCTTGACCTGGGGCAGCTCGTGCAGGACCCGCTCCAGGGCCGCGTTGGGTTGGATGTAGCGGCCGACGTCGAAATCGTGGACAAAGATCAAATAGTCGTCGGTGTCGACCTGGTGGTGTAACTGCAGGCCGCGCAGCGTGGTACCGTAGCGCATAAAGTAATGGCGGCGCAGCTGGGGCACCTGCTCCGGGTCAAAGCCTATTCTTTCCATGTAGGCGTTGATGCGCTGCCCGATCTCTTCGAACATGCGCGTGTTCCGGGGATAGAGGGTCTCGTCCAGGTCAAAGAGCAAAAAGCGCGGCCGGCCATCCTCTGCTTGTCTAGTCATCCTCAAATTCGTCCTCGTCGTAATCCTCCTCGTACCAGATATACTGCTGGGGGTTCTTTCCATGGCGCTCTACGATGTGGGGGTAGGTCCCCGTGTCCTCCTGTGACCGGACCGCCAGCAACTTGACCTCAAAGCGGTGTTTATCCCCATAGTCGAACAGGTACAGAAAACGCTGTTTTTCCCGCAGGTTCAGGTCGTCGATGCGGACCTCGGCCGCGCTGGGGCCATCGGCGTAGGGCGACGAATAGGCGGTCTCGTTGTCCCAGGCCTTGCCGCTCATAAAGAAGGAATAGAGGTGATCGTCGTCGAAATCCACGGCCTCCTGGATGGCCCAGTGTAGGTCCTCCAGGGTCTGCGAGGCGGCGATCTCGATGGTGCGCCATACCTCGCGGTCGTACATGTAGGTGACCTTGAAGGTGTAGACGCGTACCTGGCCTTCTGGGACGGGCTCCTCCTCGGGGACCGTGGGGATCTCGCGCTCCTCGACCAGGTCCGGATCGGCCAGCCGGCCGGCCAGGTTTTCCTCGGACCAGGCCCGCTCCAGGGCCTGGACCGCGTTCAGGTCGGCGCCAAACAGTCGTACCACTTTGATGGCCTGCCGGGCCAGATGGCCCAACGAGCGGAAGGCGCCCTGCAGTTCGTCCCGGCTGATCAGGCCCAGTTGGGCCACAAAGTGCAAATAGTCGGGCAGCAGTTCCAGGGCAGCGCATACCCTGTAGGGGGCGGGATTGATAAAGTGAAAGTGCCGGCCCAACTCCCGATCCAGGATTGAATTCCCTGGGATCAGGGAGGAGGGCGCCGCGGCCTTTTTGCGCCCGGATTTCTTGGAGGGCATGGCCCGCTGGTTGAGCTGCGTTTCCAGCAGTTGGCCCAACTCGGTGGTGGCCATGTAGCTTTTACTGAGCGGTGTGCCCTCGCGGTGCTGCAGGCCGGCCATCCACTCAAAGAACAGTGCCCGCAGGTGCTCTTTCCAGGTGTCGGCGTCTATGGCGCCCTCAAAGTCACTGACCTGCCAGGGGGAGGGGCGTTCCTGCTGCAGGTGTTGGATCGCCTGCTCCAGCCATTCCTGCCTGAAACCGCCATAGGCCTCGACGTCCTCCTGCAGGGCCGGCGCGTCCGGGTGCCGCTCGTCCGCCTGCTCCAGGTATTCGAAAAAGTTCAGCAGCAGCAGTGTGTTGCTGAACTCTTGGATGCCGTGGGGGAGGATATCGCCGCTGTCCTGGACCGCCGGCCAGGCTTGCTCCATCACCTGCTGGAGCGGACGGACCTTCCCGTGATAGAGCAGCAGGTCCACCATGTGAGAGAATATGTCGATGTCGTCGGTCACCCGGGGGGTCAACTCGGCCGCGACCTCGTCGAGGGCCGCCCAGTCCTGCCCGGCGGCCACGTCGCGGAGGCGGTTTTCCAGCAGGTACATGGCGATCCCGTCGTATGCCTCCGGGGCAGATTGGCGGGCCTGGTCGACCAGCTCGGCGTAGCGGCGCCGGCCCTCGGCGCTGTGCTGGGGGTCGAGCCCCTCGCGGATCTGCAGCATCATTTCGAAAATGTCGTCGCCGTCCAGATCGCCCTGCTCCAGGCCGGCCTCCAAGATTTCGATCTTGTCCTCGAGCGGGGCCTGCTCAAAGCGCTCCCAGAGGGCCTCGGCCTCCGCTCGGGCCCGCATCTCTTCGGGGTCTGGGGCCGGAGCGGCGGGCGGCGCCGGCGGCGGCGCGGGGCTCTGGCCCTCCCTTTCCCGGGCCTCGTCCTCCGCCAGGTGGCAGTGCTTGTACTTTTTGCCGCTGCCGCACCAGCAGGGGTCGTTCCGTCCGGGTATCTCGCTTTTCGAGGCCGGAGGTTCCTCTTGCGGCCGGGTTTTGCGGGGCCGGCCTTTGTCGGGTCGTTTTTTAGGGGACATGACTCTCTCCTTGGCTGATGACTGTGCATATTATAACACAGTCCCTGCCTTTCTGCGGGCCCGGCCTGGGTCGATTTTAACGAAACGCTAACACTTCTCTAGCGTTTTTCTAATACAGTTCCCCTATCATGCAAAGTGAAAGAGGCAGGATAAAACAAGCAAGAGCAAAGAAGGAGGTTTGACATGGCAAACATGATTCGTTGGAGCCCGTTGCGCGAGATGGGACGTATGCAGAGCTTATTGGATCGGTTGATGGAAGAGTCCGTCTATCGTCCCTGGGCCCTGGCCCGCGAGGGCGACATTGTGGGCGCGATGCCCGTGGACATTTACGAGACGGCCGAGGAATACGTGGTCAAGGCCACCCTGCCCGGCGTTGCGCCGGAGAACGTGGACATTACCTTCGAGGCCGGCGTGCTGACGGTTCGCGGAGAGGTGTACGAGGAAAAAGAGGTAGAGGGCGAGTGCCTCTGCCAGGAGCGGCGCTTTGGCAAGTTTGCCCGCTCGGTCAGCCTCCCCGGTGACGTCGTCGCCGACGAGATCAAGGCGAACCTGGCGGATGGCGTGCTGACGCTGCGTGTGCCCAAGGCCGAGGAGACCAAGCCGAAAAAGATCTCTATCAGCGTTTCCTAGTCCGGATCCCCACGCCCCCCAGGGGGCGGGCCATCATTAGCGCGAGAACGCGGCGGCCAAGGGCCGCCGCGTTTGTTTTGTGTGGTATAATGTTCCCAAAACTGGCCCACACGGCCCGCAACCCTGGAGAAACGCCATGACCGATCGCCCCAAAGCCTCGCCCAAGCTGGTTCTCCTGATCACCACCCTGGCCTCTTTCCTGACCCCCTTTATGAGCAATGCCATCAATCTGGCCATCACCGATATCCGCACGGAACTGGGCGCCGACCCGGTCGCCGCGACCTGGATCGTGTCGGTGTACCTGCTGGCCGCGGCGGCCCTGCTGCTGCCCTTTGGCCGCGTCGCCGACCTCTATGGCCGCAAAAAGATCTTTGTGCTGGGCCTGCTCTCCTACGGTCTGGCCTCGGCCCTTTCGGCCCTGGCTGGCTCGGTCGTCGCCCTGATCGTCTTTCGCGCCCTGCAGGGAATCGGGGGCGCCATGATCTTTGGCACCGGGGTGGCCATCCTGACCGCCGTCTTTCCCCCGCAGGAGCGGGGCCGGGTCCTGGGCATCAATACGGCCGCGACCTATACCGGGCTGACCCTGGGCCCGGTGCTCGGGGGGCTGCTGACCCAGCAGTTCGGCTGGCGCTCGATCTTTTGGCTGAACGCCCTGGTGGCCCTGGCCATCGTGCCGCTGGTACTGACCAAGCTGCGCCAGGAATGGGCCGAGGCCACCGGTCAGCCCTTTGACTGGGCCGGCGCCCTCTGCTACGGCCTATCCCTGGTGGCCCTGGTCTATGGCGTCTCTTCGATCAGCAAGGTCGATTTTGCCCAGTGGTTGGCCCTGGCCGGCCTGGCCGGCCTGCTTGCTTTCGGCTGGCTGGAGCTGCGCGCCGATCATCCGCTGCTGGACCTGCGCCGCTTCCGCGGCAATGTCCCCTTTGTATTCTCCAACCTGGCCGCCCTGATTCACTACAGCGGTACCTTTGCCATCAGTTTTCTGCTGGCCCAGTACCTGCAGGAGGTCCAGGGCATCGCCCCCCGCGAGGCCGGCCTGATCCTGCTGGCCCAGCCAATCGTAATGGCGCTGCTTTCCCCCCTGGCCGGCTGGGTTTCGGATCGGGTGGAGCCGCGGCTGGTGGCCTCGCTGGGCATGCTGCTGACCGCAGGCGGCATGTTGCTACTCTCTACCTTGGGGCAGAATACGCCGGTGGGTACGCTGCTGGCCGTGCTCTTTTTGATCGGACTGGGATTCGCCCTGTTCTCCTCACCCAACGTCAATGCCGTGATGAGCTCGGTCGTCCGGGCGGACTATGGCGTGGCCGCCTCCACGCTGGGCACGATGCGCCTGGTGGGGCAGTCCATGAGCCTGGCCGTGGTGGCGCTGCTCTTTTCGCTCTATCTCCCCGCCGGCGCCGAGGCAGGGGGGGGCTTTATCGCGCCCTTTTTGCAGGCGATGCAGGTGGCCTTTCGCCTCTATACCGGCCTGGTCGTGCTGGCCATATTCTTTTCCCTGGCCCGGGGGCGGGTGCGGGGGGAGGCTAAAGCTTGAAGGTGTGCTGCGGTGTGTAGACCGGCCCATCCGGGCGTAGATCGCTGCGCATCACGATGAAATGCTCCACGGTCCAGCGGCCCAGGGAGGGCGCGGCCAGGGCGGCCACGGCCTGGCCCAGCCGGCGGGCCTCGTGGGGGCGGGCCTGCCGCCGGACCCGCCCCAGGGTCAGGTGGGGCGAGAATTTGCGATTTTCGGGGGGAAAGCCCAGCTCGGCCAGCGCTGCTTCCACTTCCGTCTGCAGGCGGGACAGTATCTCCAGGTCGCCCTGCAGGCCGATCCAGACGTTGCGCGGCCGGTGGATGTGAGGAAAGCAGCCCACCCCGATGGCCTCCAGTTGGAAGGGTTGGAAATGGGCCGCGACCCGGGCGCAGCTCTCGCCGACGGCGGCCACCTGTTCGGCCGCTATTTCGCCCAGGAATTTGAGGGTCAGGTGAATCTTGTCCGGCGTCACCCAGCGGACGGGGTGGCGCTCGCGTTTGAGCTGTTCCTGGATCTGGGCCAGGGGGCGGCGCAGTTGGCTGGGCAGTTCAACGGCGATAAAGGTGCGAATTTGTTCCGTCATACATTCTCCTCGCTATGTTGCAGGTGGGACAGATCGTCGAGAAACATGCTCTGCACGCCGGCCGGCCCCACCTGGAGACGCGAGACCGAGGCCGGGCGGAGCAGGGTCTCCCGCCAGCGGGAGGCGCTGCCCAGAAGCAGGTGGGCCAGGTAGCAGCACAGGATGCCGGTGTGCGAGACGACGATTAACCGCTGGCCGGGGTGCGCCTGGACGAGCTGGGAGAGGATCCGCACGGCGCGTCCCTGGAACTCGTGGCGGGATTCGCCACCGGGCCAGCGAAAGTCCAGGTCGAGGGGATCGCTCCACTGTTCGATCCCCTCGGGCCAGCGCTGGCGGAACTCGTCCCTGCTCAGGCCGCCGGCCAGGCCAAAGTCGATTTCGCGCAGATCGTTTTGGAGGATGGGCGGCAGTTGTAGGGCCTGGCCGATCGGCCGGGCCGTCTCTCTGGCGCGGGGCAGGGGGCTGCTGTAGAGGGCGGCCACGTCGGGCAGTTGAGCCAGGCGGTGGGCCAGGCGGCGGGCCTGCTGGTGGCCCTGTTCGGTCAGGGGCACCTCGGGCCACTGCAGTTGCTGGCTTTCGTGGTGGGCGGCGTGGCCGTGGCGGACCAGCCAGAGGTCGCTCTGGGCGTTCATGGGGCGGTCTGCTCCTGGCCGTAGGGGCACAGATCCAGCAGCGGGCATGGGGGGCAGTCTGGCCGGCGGGCCTGGCAGGTATCCCGCCCGTGGGCGATCAGGTTGAGGTGAAAGGTGTAATAGATCTCTGGGGGCAGCAGTTCCTCCAGCAGTTCGTGGGCCTTTTCCCGGGAGGTCTTGCTAGGGATGAGCCCCAGTCGGCGGCTGACCCGGTGGATGTGGGTGTCGACGGGAAAGGCCGGCCGGCCAAAGGCGAACAGCAGCACGATGGCCGCGGTCTTGGGGCCGACGCCGTCCAGGGAGGTGAGCCAGTCGCGGGCCTCCCCCAGGGGCAGGTCCTCCAAAAAGTCCAGGGTGAGGAGGCCCTGTTCCTCGCTGAGGCGGCGCAGTGCCCCCTGGATGCGCGGGGCCTTGGTCTGGGCCAGGCCGGCCGGCCGGATGGCCTCCTCGATCTCTTCCAGGGGGGCGTCACGTACCTCTTCCCAGGTGGGGAAGCGTTCGCGCAGCCGTTCAAAGGCCACGTCGCGGTTGCGGTCGTTGGTATTCTGGGACAGGATCGTCGAGACCAGCTCCGCCACCGGCTCCAGGTGGGGCCGCTCGGTCTGCTCGCCGTATCGCTCCAGCAAGCGCTCGTGAATTACTTGGGCCTTTTCAACCGCGTTCATGTGCGCTCCAGGCTATTATCGCTGCCGTCCTCCAACGCTTAACCGGCAACGTTCAACTGTGTCAAGTCTCAACGGGAGGATCGGGCCAGAGATCCGCCGTTTGTTCAGGCCGATCGTAGAGCCGGATGGAGGGCAGTTCGATCCAGAACCGGCTGCCCTGCCCGGGCCCGGAATCGAGGCCTACCCGCCCCCTCAGGCGCTCGATGCCCTTGCGTACGATGGCCAGCCCGATCCCTGTGCCGGGATAGTGCTCAAAGCTGTGCAGCCGCTCGAAAACCTGAAAGATGCGCTCCTGATCCTGCGGGTCGATGCCGATGCCATTGTCCTCGACCCACAGGCGAACCGTGTCCTGCGCCTCTTGGGCCCAGATGCGTACCTGGGGGCGGGTGCCGGGCGCGACGAATTTGAGGGCGTTGCTGACCAGATTGCTGATGACCTGGACCAGGATGGAGCGCTGTCCGACGACAGAGGGGAGCGGCGATTCGACCGCGATCTCGGCCCCTTGCTGCTCGATGGTGGCGTCCAGGAGGGAGCGTATCTCCGAAAGGACGCCCTCCAAGGAGATGGGCTCCAGCAGGATCTGGTCGCGGCCGATGCGGCTGTAGGCCAGCAGATCCTGGATCAGGGCGTCCATCCGCGTGGCGGCGTTGCGGATGCGCTCCAAATAGTGGGAGCCGCTTTCCTCCAGCTTTGGTCCATAGTCTTCCTGCAGAGCCTGGACAAAGCCCTGGATGGAAAAGAGGGGGGCGCGCAGATCATGCGAGACGGAATAACTAAAGGCCTCCAGTTCCCGGTTGACGGCCTCCAATTGTTGGCTGCGTTTCTGGATCTCTTGTTCGGCCTGCTTGCGCTCCGAGATGTCCTCGGTATGCACCAGCACCTGCTTGGGGGGCACAAAGGCGTACTTGACGGCCAGGTGGCGCTGTTCCCCGGTGGATTGAAATGGGTAAAGCAGCTCACGCTCGATCGAGACCTGTTCGTCGAGGCAGCGCTGCAGCTCGGCCAGTATCTGGGGGTCGTCTTTGTACAGCTCGCCGGCCTTGATCCCCACAAAGCGGTCAATTTGCCCCTGAGTGATGGTTCGAGCGGCATCGTTATAATCAATGAGCACGAAATCGCTGCCCTGCTGTTCCCAGGTATAGGTGGGCACGGGGATGGCCTTGTACTGGGCGCGGGCGCGTTCCTCGCTGGTGCGCAGTTCGGCCGTGCGTTCCTGGACGCGCTGCTCCAGCTCGTTGGCATATTGGCGTACCCTTTCGTGCAGTCGGGCATTCACCACGGCGATGGCGGCCTGGTCGGCCAGCAGTTCCAGGACCCGCAGCTCGGTCTGGAGGAAGCGGTGGGGTTGGTCAAAGGCGATATTCATCACGCCGACCACGCGATTGCCAATTCGCAGGGGCAGGCTGGCGATCGCCCCGGTCCAGGAAACGTCCTGGAAAAGGGCGTGTTCGCTCATATCGGTCACCACGATCGACTGGCCGCTTTGGGCTACGCTGTAGGTAATCCCGTGAGGTCGCGGTTCGCTGTAGGGGTGTTGTTGAAAGCCCTCCAGCAGCAGAGCGGCCCCGAAGGACAGCCGGGTCCCATCGTACAAAAAGATGTGCGCGTCGTCGGCTGTCGTCAGGCCCAGGGTTTGTTCCAGGATGGCCTCCAGGACCGGCTGTAGTTCCAGGCTGGAGGTCAGCTGCAGGCTGGCTTGGCGCAGGATCTCGAGTTCGGCGCTGCGCTGGCGTTCCTGCTGCAGCAGCCGGGCGTTCTGCAGGGCCGTGGACAGCGAATCAGCGATTTCTTGGGCCACGTCCTGCTCCGCCGGATCCAGAAAGCCGGGCTCGGCCAGGCCCAGGTTGAGCGATCCGATCAGTTCTCCCTGAGCGATGAGGGGAAAGTTGACATATGCCTGTACGCCTTCTTGCAGCAGTATGCGCTCGATTTCGGCCGGATTGTCCAGTTGGCCGATATCTTTGACGGTGTGGATCTGTCCTTTTAGCAGAGACTCGCTGGGCCTGAACTCTTCCAGGTCAAACTGACGTCCCTGGCTCAGGCGGGTTTCTGCTTTGGCTTTGGCCGTCAGGATGGTGAAGGAGCGCCGCTGCGGATCGAATTCGACCACGCTGGCCCGCTGGCAGGGGATGATCTGGCGGATGCGGCTCAGGGCGGCCTGGACAATGCTCTCAGGTGATTGGGTGGACAGGATGGCCTGGTCGATCTGGCGCAGGGCGCGCAGCCGTTCGTTCGAGCGCTGCAGGGCCTGTTGGGCCTGTTTGAGTTCGCTGACGTCGACATTGACCCCGAGGATGCCCCGGATTTGGCCGCTTTCATAGATGGGCGAGAGGATGTTGTAATAATGGACCGGCTGCCCTTCGATCTGCAGGGTGATCTCCTCTTCAATGATCTCGCCGGCCAGGGCGCGCCGGTTGTTCTCCAGCCACAGCTCCAGCGTGTCCTCATCTGGGGCCACCTCTTGGGGGCGTTTCCCTATCGCGTCTCCCCAGTGCTCCCGGCAGACCGAGTTCTGCATAACATAGCGGCCCTCCTGGTCGAGGGCGAAAAATTCAAAGGGCAGGTTCTCCATCGCCGTGCGCAGGCGAGCTTCACTTTCCCGTAGGGCTGCTTCGGCCCGCTTGCGCTCGGTAATGTCGCGCACCACGGTGACGATGCGCACGACCTGCCCCTCTTCCAGGATGGGGATTTTGCGCGTTTCGGTGACCCATTCCCGGCCCTGCAGTACGGTGCTTTCCTCGGTAAAGAGAATATGGCCGCTTTCCAAGACCTGCCGGTATTCCGCATAGACCTGCTCCGGCAGAAAGGGGAAAACCTCGTTCAATGGCCGGCCAATGACGTCTTGAGGCAGTTCCAGCCAGGCGTTCCATTGGCGAAACGCCTGGTTAAAGAGCTGGATGCGCAGGTCGCGGTCGACGACGTGGATGGCGTCGCCCATGGCCTCGATGGTGCTGCGGTACTGCTCCTCCGACTTTTGCAGGGCCTGTTGGGCCTGCTTGCGCTTGCTGACGTTGCGCACGATGGCCAGGATGCGATCCGCCCCGCTGGGAATCAGGCGGGCCTCAAAGTCGCCGTCGAGATAGGGGTCATAGTATTCGAGGCGCCTGCTGTTGTTGTTTTGTACAGCCTGCTGCAAAAGTTCTATGCCTTTGCGGGCCAGTTCCTCGGGCAGGACCTCGGAGATATTTTTGCCGATAAATTGCTCTGGGGGCAGCCCAGGGGCCTCTGCCGGGGAGGGAAAAAAGTCCAGCACTTGTCCCGAACTCTTCAACTCGAAGAGCATGTCGGGCATTGCCTCCAGCAGCATACGCGTGCGGGCCTCGCTCTGCTGCAGGGCCTGCTGGTTTTGGCGGGCCTGGTCCAGGGCCTGCTGGAGGTTGCGCACGGCCAACTGCAGCAGCACGGCCATGAGGGCGTAGGTGGCAAAATGGGTGGTCCAGATGGACAGGGGCTGGGATGGTCCCGGCCCAGCCAGTGAGGGGGGCAGGCGGCCGGCCTCTTGAAGCAGCAGGATCAGGCCGCTGCTGCCGATGCACAGGGCGGTAAAGGCAGGGACCGCCCAGCGGCTCTCCGTGGCTAGCAGCAGCCCGGCCAAGACAATGACGACGCTGTAGCCGACCAGCCCGCCGCTGTGCATGCCGCCGGAGGTCAGCACGGCCAGGCTGACAAAGGCCCAGATAGAGAGGATCTGGAGCAGGCCGGCCTGCTGGATCCAGCCGCGGTGCACCAGGATCAAGATGCCGATCTCGATCAGGTCGAGCAGGCCCACGACGAGCAGGGTGTGGATCCAATTGCTCTGGCCCAGGGTGGACAGGACGTAGAGGATCGACAGCCCCAGGATGGTATGGCTGGTGATATAGATGAGCCGGGCCAGGTGGCTTTTCTCATCGGCCTCGTAATCCGCTGGCGCTACGAATTTTTTCAGATTGAATCCCATCGCTATGCCTTCACTGTTGGGGAAGCAGGGCCGCCATTTTTCCGCAGACAGTTGGCTTGTGCATACTATTATACCTCAAGAACGGGATGCTGGCAACGATCTTGCCAGCCGGCAGGACTGCGGATATAATGGTGCTGTTGGGTGCTTGTTTGGAAAGGAGGGATCATTGTGGCGGCAAAGCGTGTCCACCTCTGGATTCGCGGTCGGGTCCAGGGGGTCAGTTTTCGCTATTATACCCGCCGGCAGGCCCGGGCGCTGGGTCTGTCCGGTTGGGTCAAGAACCTGCCCGATGGACGGGTCGAGGTGGTGGCCGAGGGGGATGAGGCGGTCCTGCAGGAGTTGGTCGATTGGTGCCACCAGGGCCCTCCGGCGGCCCACGTGGCCCAGGTCCAGGTGCGTTGGGAGTCCTACGTGGGGGGGCTGTCTGAATTTGGGATCGCCTGGTAGCCCTATTCCTTTTCCTCCTCCTCGCCATAGACGAATAACTCGCTGATGGATTGGCGCAGGTAGTTGCGATGGATCGCTTCTCCAAAGATGGGCGCGACGGACAGCGTGTGCAGTTTGGGATGCTGTTTGTCGGGTGGGAGATAGACCGTGTCCGTGGTGACGATCTCGCTGATCTGGGGCACGGCGACTAGTTTCTCCAGGCCGCCCCGGCAAAAGACCCCGTGCGTACAGGCTACCCAGATCTGCTGAATGCCGTATTCGATCAACATACGGCAAAGCTCCAGCACCGAGCCCCCCGTGGCGACTTCGTCGTCATAGATCAGGGCGCGGGTACAGCCCTGCATTTGCTGCCCAACGATGCCGTTGAGTCGGACCTCCGTGTCCGAGATGCGTTCCTTGTTCCCAGCGGCTACGGGCAGGTTCAACTGCCGGGCAAAGCGGGCGGCGGACTTGGCCTGGCCAATGTCCGGCGCCACGACGATGGTGTCGCTCAGGTCGTGCTGGTCAAAATAGCGTTTGAACACGAGCCGGCTGCTCAGGGGGTCGGCCGGTATGCTAAAAAAGCCGTGCACCTGGGGCGAGTGCAGCATCATGGTCATCAGGTGGGTGGCCCCGGCGGTTTGGAGTAGATCGGCGACCAGGCGGGCCGTGATCGAGATGCGCGGGGCGTCCTTTTTATCCGAGCGGGCGAAGGAGAAATAGGGAATGATGGCGTGGATCTCTCGGGCCGAGGCCGAGCGGGCAATGTCCAACATCATGAGCAGTTCCACTAGGTGATCGTTCACCGGTGGCGAGAGCGACTGCAGGATGTAGACAATGCGCGAGCGCACGCTGGCGCCGAGTTGAATGTAGAGATTGTCATTGCTAAAGCGGATGATGCGGGTGTTGTCCAGGGTCAGGCCCAGGTAGCCGGCAATGTCGGCTGCGAGTTGGGGATGGGAGCTGCCACTGAAGAAACGCACTTCGCCTGGATCGAGGTTCTTTTGGTCCATCCTTTATCCCTCCTGTTCGGAAATAGTCCCTGATATTATACCACAACCTTAACCCCCCGGTCCGCCAGGGGATCACAGTATTTCCCGCGCTCCCCACTTTTCCAGGGCGGCTCGGATAAAGGCCCCCTTGCGCTCGCTGTACTTGGCCCGCTCGTTCTCGTGCTGCGAGGCCAGGTTCCGTTTCAACTCTCCATACTGTTCGTTGGGTTCGTGCCGGCCTTGGCGGATGCGGGACTCTAGGGCCTGCGCGGTGGCCGTCAGTCGAAAGGCATAGATTTCGTCGTCCAGTTCGGCCAGCAGCCGGCGCAGTTGGGCCAGGGTGTCCGGGGATTCAAAGACATAGCGGAGACGGTTTGTTGTCGAGGTTTCCGGTTGCCCTTCGAACAGCAGGTGGATGTCGGCCGTTGTCGTGCTGCCTCGCACGACGGTGATCTCGATGTCCGCATCGGCATAGCCGGCCTTGGATGCGCTGACGCGATAGTTGCCCGGGGGTACCTTCTGGATGCTATAGCGGCCGTCGGCATCCGTGGTGACCGAGCTGGTGGGGGGCTTGGTGCTGACGTTGGCCGAGGCGATCGGCGAACCCTCGTGGGCGTCGAGCACCCGACCGCTGATGGTGCCGCTGTCCTGGCTGCCAACGCAGCCCCCGCCCAGGAGCAAGAGGAGTATGATCCCAAATGCCCAACGCTCCTTCATTTTGCCCTCCTTCTGGCCAGTTGGCCAACTCGGCTTTCTATGATAACCGAAATCGCCTCCCGGCGCAACTGCGCGGGCGCGCACCCGCGCCCGGGGATGTTGTCAGCGTATTCAGCTTGTAGTATAATCGGGGTACCTCGGCTTTCGCTGCGGGAAAAGAGGGACCGGCTCTGTCCGGCAGCTCGGATGACGATCAAAAGGAGGCCGTATGACTCGAGGGCGTCTGCTGTTCTGTCTGATCGCGTTGTCACTCCTGGTGAGTTGTGGCCAATCCTCCCCGGGCGATCCCGATCACCCGCCGCTGGATCCCACCCTCCCGCCGGAGCTGCGGCCCAGCACCACCATCGTTCAGGCCACGCCTGCCCCCACGCCGCTGCCTACGGCCGTCCCCAGCCCGCGCAGTTGTACCGATCGGGCCACCTTTATTACCGACGTCTCTATCCCCGATGGCACGACCATCCAGGCCGGTGCCTCTTTTACCAAGATCTGGCGGCTCAAAAACATAGGCACCTGCACCTGGGATGTCTCCTATGCCCTGGTTTTCGATCACGGGGAGATGATGGGCGAGACCCAGCTCGTGCCCTTGACCGCGACGGTGCCGCCGAACGAGACGGTGGACCTGTCCGTCACGCTCACTGCTCCTTCAAGCTCCGGGACGTACAAGGGGCACTGGAAGCTGCGCAACACGGAGGGCCAGCGTTTTGGCGTAGGGCCGGAGGCGGAGCGGGCCTTTTGGGTCGAGATCGTGGTGCCCTGAGACTGTCATTCCTCGCGCTGCTTTCAGCTATTGTCCTCCCTCGTGGCGATGTATAGGATGGCCGTCCCCGGAAAGAGTCGTCGGGCGGCCTGCGGCCGCCAGCCATAGGCGCGTAGGCGCGCCAGCACCTCTTCCGGAAGTGGAAAGCGGGCGATGGAGGCTGGCAGGTAGCGGTAGGCCGGCTCCGACCGGGCTAGCCAACGTCCCAACAGGGGGATGATCCGCGCACTGTAAAAGCGGATCAATGGCCCCCACAGCGCCAGGTGGGGATAGGCCAGTTCCAGGCAGATCAGCTGGCCGCCGGGCCGTACCACGCGGGCCATCTCGGCCAAGGCGGCCTCCATATCGGTCAGATTGCGCAGCAAAAAGCTGTTGATGATGGCCTCAAAGGCCCCATCTGCAAAGGGCAGCGTGCGGACGTCCCCTCGCAGCAGCCAGATGCGCCCTTCCAGGCCGGCCCGTTCGATTTTCTCCTTTCCCCGGGCCAGCATGGGGGCGCTGAAATCGAGGGCCACGGTCCGGTTGATGCCCCGGCGCCCGGCCGCGATGGCCAGATCGGCCGTGCCACTGCCCAGGTCCAGGACCGGCGCCTGGCTGTCCGCTGCCAGCAGCCGTATGGCCCGCCAGCGCCAATAGCGGTCCAGCCCCAGGCTGATGCGCCGGTTCATCGGGTCATAGCAGGGGGCGATGCCGTCAAACATGTGCTGAATTTCTTGGGGTGTGGGCACGTTATCCCTCGGGCAGATAGGCCGGCAGCTCGGCCAGCGAGTCCAGGATTAGGTCGGGTTCGGGGGCGCCGGCCAGGTCCTGCTCGCGGAAATGCCCCGTGCGCAGCAGGACCGTGCGCAGGCCGGCCTGCCAGCCCCCGACCACGTCCGAGGCCACCCGGTCGCCGACCATCGCGACCTGGGAGGGCGGCAGCCCCAACTCCTCCAGGGCCGCCTGGAAGGCCAGGGGGGAGGGCTTGCCGATGAGCAGCGCCTGGCGCCCGCTGGCCCGCTCCAGCAGGGCCGCCCAGGCGCCCAGGTTGACCTTGGGCCCGCCGCCCAGACCGATGTCGTGGCTGTCCGCCTGCATGGCCAGGAAGCGTGCTCCCCGCCAGAGGGCGGCCAGGACCCGGTTGAGCAGGTCGTAGGTGAATTTCTCGCGCAGGTCGCCCAGCACGACGTAATCGGGGTCCTCCTCGCCGAGTTCCAGGCCCTGGAACAGATCCAGGGCGTCCCCTTCCAGCAGCACCCAGCAGCGCGGCCGGCCGGGCCGTTGGCGCAGATAGCCCGCCGTGATGGTCGAGGCGGTGAGGATCTCGTCCGGGGAAAAATCATAGCCCAATGCCTGGAGGTAGGCGGCGATGGTGGCCGGCCTGCGCCGGGTAATGTTGGTCAGCAGGCGGAAGGGAATGTTGCGGCGGCGGATCTCGGCCAGGGCCTCGTCGGCGCCGGGGATGGGCTTGTCGGCGTGGTAGAATACGCCGTCAATGTCCAGAATCAGTCCGCGGACGTTCTGCAGCGGGGTGTGGTTCATCAGCAATCCTTTCGGTTCTCACATTGTGGCCTGCGTCCGGCGAGCCCGCTTATTGTAGCACAAGGGGCCAGGGCGGGCAAGTGTGGTTCCCGCGTCATTTGCGCCTTCCCTCCAATGGGTGTATAATGCCAGGCAGCAGGATTCCCGGATATGCTGGCCTGTGCAGGAGGAGGGGTGCGCGATGCCCAATCTGCAGGTTGACCTGGCTCCCCATTGCCCCCGTGAGCTGCGGCTGCGCAATCCTGTCTTGGTCGCTTCGGGTTGTTTCGGTTACGGCCTGGAATACGCCCGCTGGATCGATATCCAGCGCCTGGGGGCCATCGTCAGCAAGGGCACCACCCTGGAGCCGCGTTTGGGCAATCCCCCGCCGCGCCTGGTCGAGACGCCGGCCGGCCTGCTCAACTCGATTGGGCTGCAGAACCCCGGCCTCGGTCGGGTGGTGGAGGAATATGCCCCGCTGTGGGCGCAGTGGCAGGTCCCGGTCCTGCTCAACATTTCCGGGGAGACGGTCTCGGAATATGCCGAATTGGCCCGGCGCCTGGAAGAGGTGCCGGGCGTGGCCGGCCTGGAGGTCAATATCTCCTGCCCCAATGTGGAGGCGGGGGGCATGGCCTTTGGGGTGGACCCCCAGCAGGCCGCCGCGGTGACGCGGGCGGTGTGCACGGCGACGACGCTGCCCGTGCTGGTCAAGCTGACCCCGAACGTGACGGATATTGTGGCGGTGGCCCAGGCGGTGGTCGAGGCGGGAGCCGATGCCCTGACGCTGATCAACACCGTCTGCGGCATGGTGATGGACGTCGCCGCCCGCCGGCCTGTGCTGCCCCGGGGGATCGGTGGCCTGTCGGGGCCGGCGATCCGGCCGATTGCCCTGGCCCTGGTCTACCAGGTGGCCGGGGCGGTGGACGTGCCGATTGTCGCCGTGGGTGGGATCTGTACGGCCCACGACGCCATGGAGTTTTTTCTGGCCGGGGCCGCGGCCGTGCAGGTGGGCAGTGCCTGTTTTGCCGATCCGCAGGCGCCCCTGCGGATTCTGGACGACCTGGCGGCCTGGATGTCCCGGCAGGGGCTGGGGAGTCTGGAACAACTGGTCGGGGCTGGACGCCAGAAAGGAGTGTGAACCGTGGCAGTTTGGGCCATTGCCCATCGTGGGGCATCGGACAAAGCGCCGGAGAATACCCTCGTTGCTTTTCAGCGCGCCCTGGAACTGGGGGCCGACGCGCTCGAGTTCGACGTGCACCTGACGGCGGACGGCCAGGTGGTTGTAATCCACGATGCGACCGTAGATCGTACCACCGACGGCAGCGGCGAGGTGGCCGAGATGACGCTGGAGGTGCTGCGCCAACTGGATGCCGGCGTCTCTACCCACAGCCGCTTTGCCGGTCAGCCGATCCCCACGCTTGCCGAGGTGGTCGAGCTGACGACGGAGCGGATTGGATTGTTCATCGAGGTCAAGGGCCGGCTTGCCGACTTGCCCGCCCGCCTGGTGGAATTGATCCGCGAGTTGGGGGTGGGGGAGCGCGTCTGGTTGTTCACGGCGCACCAGGCCACCCTGGAGGAACTGCGCCATTTGGCCCCCGAGATGCGGGTGCGCTGGCGCGAGGGCATGGAGGGGGGCGATTTTGTGTTGACCTGGCCGGAGCGCCTGACCGAGGCCACCCTGGCGGTCTATCGCCAGCGGGGCATGCAGGTCTTTACGACGGTCAAGGACCGCACCTCCAACAGCCTGGCCCGCCAGCAGATCGCCCGCATGACCCAATTGGGCATTGACGGCATCATCTGCAACCGGGTGGGACTGCTGCGGGACGTGCTTGACAGTTTGCAAAAGAAGGCCTAGAGAGCCTTTTGGGGGTGGAATTGCTTTGGTAACATCGGGTTCGCCGCGTTGCCCTTACTGCGGGGCCGATCTGTCCTGGGGGGAGACGCATTGTCCCTACTGTGGGGCCTCATTGGCCCCGCACAACGTTCCCCTGCCGGGTGGACTGCTGCAGGGGCCTTTTCCGCGCGAGCTTGCTGTCGAGCGGCAGCGGGTGGGTTGGCGCGTGCACCACGAGCTTTTCGATGAGGGCATCCCCTTGGGGCGTTTTAGTCAATACTGGCACGGAGGGATCCGCTACCGTTCGCCCCGGGGCCTGGTATACCGGACCCAGGGAGGCCGGCTGCTGCGCTTTCGACTGCGTTGGGTCTGCGAGCGAGATTTGGTGGGTTGGGTGGAGCAGGCCGGCCGTTGGGTGAGGCACTATCGGGTCGGCTATGGGGGGGATCTTTATGAACTCCTCTCGGCCTCGCCCATGTCGAGGAGTTTTTTCCTGCAGGGCCAGACCGAACGGCGGCTACTGCAGGCCCGGCCGGCCGGCCTGGCCCGCTCCCCGTTCCTGACGATCTATGCCCCGCTCTCGCTCGAGCTGTTGGCCATGGTCTATGCGGCGATCCTGGTCCTCTGGCGGCAGATCGCTACCGTGTGATGCATCTCAGGTCACCAGGACGACCTCGACGCCGCTTTCCTCTTGGATGACCTGGGCAAAGCCCTCAATTTCCTCTGGACCAAAGACTTGTGTAGTGCCGGCCGCGCGTGGTGCGCCGATGACCAGCATAGAAGCGTCCACCTGGCGTAGATAATCCGAGATGGTATTGGGGATGTCGCTGCAGCAGAGCACGGTCACCTCGGTCTGTACACCCTGGGCTTCGGCGCGACTTTTTGCAATGCTCAACAGGGCGCGGCCCAGCCGCTTCAGTTCGTCCTCCAGTGCCCGCTGCATGGCCTCGTTGGCCGGACTGATGACAGAAGGGTTGGCCACGTATAGCCAGATCAGCGAGACGTTGTATTTTTTGGCCAGGTCGATGGCTTTTTGCTGTGTGCGTCGGCTGGCCTCGCCGCCGCGGGTGGCGCAGACGATCGGACGCATGGTTAATGTTCCTCCGAGATCGGAAAGCTCTGCTGGATTGAATCGGCAATGAGGTCCAGCGCTTCCAGATGGTGGTCGATTTCGTCCCGCAGGGCCTGATAGACTTCCTCTTCGAACAATCCCCGCCGCAGTCCCTCGTTCAGGGCGCCCCGTTCGGCCAGCAGGGCTTCCCGGCGGGCCTGCAGCAGGCTCAGGCGTTCCAGCTCTCCGTATTCCAAAAAGAGCTTGGCAATGTGTTGCTCAAGTTTTTGTTGGCTGTGCTCATAGTCCGCCGTCAGGCCGATCCACATCTCGCGGGTGAGCAGTCCTTCCTGATACAGGTCCTGCAGGCGCTGTAGGCCGGCCTGGGCGGCGAACAGCCGTCCGCTGTAGCGCTGTCGTTCGAGCAGGTAATTCGGCCGCTCGGCTAGTCTCAAGTGCTTGACCAGGAATTGGATGGTGGTGCCCTGGGCCAGCAGGGTAAAGAGCAGCACCCCAAAGGCCATGGCCAGCAGGAGGTGCCGATCGGCCAGTTCGACCGGCAGGCTCAGGGCCAGGGCCAGGCTGATGGCGCCGCGCAGCCCGCCCCAAAAGAGGACGTGCTTCCATTTGAAGGGCAGGGCCAGGCGGGGTTTGAGCAGGCGGGTCAGGCCGGCCAGCCCATAGACGACGATCGCCCGGCTGATCAGGACCGCGGCCACGGCCACGCTGATAGGGACGATGTTTTTCCATATTTCGGCCAGGTCTACCTCTGCCCCGATGAACAAAAAGATCAGCGAGTTGGCCAGAAAGGCCAAATAGTCCCAGAGATTGTACAACATGATCTTGGTGCTGGGGGAGGCATCGGTCATCCCCAGGTTGCCGCTGACGACGCCGGCCAGGACGATCGCCAGGACGCCGCTAAAGTGCAGCCGCTCGGCGATCAGGTAGGCGCCGTAGGCCAGCAGCGTGGTGAGCATGGTGACGATCAAGCGATCATCGATCCGCCGGATCATGTTGGCTACCAGCCAGCCCAGCAGCGCTCCGGTAGCGACGCCGCCCAGAGCGATGCGGAAAAAGTCCAGCACGCCGCCGAGGGGATCAAAGGTGCCCGAGAGGGCCGCGACCAGGGCAATCTGAAAGAGCACGATAGCGGTACCGTCGTTAAAGAGGCTTTCGCCCTCCAGGGCCACGGCCAGCCGCTGGGGCACCCCCATCGCCCGGAACAAGGCGACGACCGCGACCGGGTCGGTGGCGGCGATCAGGGCGCCAAAAACCAGCGCGCTGGTCAGGGGCAGTCCCGTGCCCAGCGCCACGCCGCCGCCGATCAGCAGCATGGCCAAAAGGACGCCGGGGACCGCCAGCATGAGGATGGGGAACAGGTTGGCCCGCAGCAGCCGAAAGTCCAGGTGAAAGGCCGCCTCAAAGATCAGCGGCGGCACAAAGATCGAGAGGATCAGTTCGGGGGTGATGTGGATTTCCAGCGGCCCCAAGATGGAAATGGCCAGTCCCACGACCACCAGGCTCAGGGTGTAGGGCAGGCGGATACGCCGTACGATGATGGCGACCAGCGTGGTCACCAGGATCAGAAGGACGATGAGGCTTTCGGTGGCGATAAATTCTTCCACTAGATCCTCCCCAAAGCGGCCAATCCATCCAGCACGTCCTGGCCCAACTCCACGCGCAGCACCTGTCGGCCGGCGTCCAGCAGGGCCTGGCGGTCGCCCAGGGCCTGGGCCCGCTTGAGCAGGCCAAAGCTGATGGAGGACTCGATCCGGCCGGTCTCGTCGGGGATGGGCACGTCCTGCCTGTCCTCGGCGCTGAACTGGATAAAGAGCCCCCGGCCGGCGTCGCCCTTGTGCAGTTGTCCCGTCGAGTGCAAAAAGCGCGGTCCATAGTCGCTGCTGGTGGCCAGCTTGTAGCGGTCGCGGATGTGCCGGCGCAGTGTCTCCAGGGCGGTGCTGGTCTCCTCGGTGGGCTGCAGGTAGGCCTGCAGGCTGACGTAGGCGCCCGGTTGGGCCCGGTCCAGGAACGCTTCCAGGGCTGTTGGGTCCGGGGGGACCGCTGCGGCCGGGGGCAGTGCGCCGCTCTCTTTGTAGGCGGCGACCATACGGCGGGCCTGGATCTTGGCCGACTCGACGTTGGGCTGGTTGAAGGGGTGGATGCCCAGGCGCTGCCCGGCCACCGCGGTGGCCAGTTCCCAGAGAAAGAACTGCCCGCCCAGGTCGTAGAGGTGGTTCAGGGCGATGTGCAGCACGGGGTGGCCGGCGGACTGCAGGCGCTGCAGGGAGGTCTGGTGTTGCTCGTCCTCCTTCAGGTGCAGGTGCACAAAGAGGCGGTCGCGGCCGTATACCTCCGGCGGGCCCAGCGGTTCGCCCACCACCGGCAGGATGCCCTTTCCCTCCTTGCCCGTGCTCTCGGCGACGAGTTGTTCCAGCCAGTCGCCCAAGCTGGCGATGGCCGGCGAGAGGACCAGGGTGAGCTTGTCCCGGCCGGCCCGGGCCAGTTCGCCCAGCACGGTGCCCAGCCAGGCCGCCGGGTTTTCCGCGGCGGCGACGTTGGGCCCGCAGCGCTCGACCATGGTCTGGGTGTTTTGCAGCAGCCGCTCCACGTCGATGCCCAGCAGGGCCGCCGGCAGCAGGCCAAACAGGGACAGCGCCGAGTAGCGCCCGCCGATGTTGGGGTCGTTGAGCAGGGTAGCCCGAAAGCCGTGCTGGTCGGCCAGGTCGACCAGGCGGCTGCCCGGATCGGTGATGGCGACCAAGTGCCGGCCGGCCTGCTCCGGCCCCAACTCTTGGGCCAGCCAGTTGTAAAAGTGCTTGAAAAAGGAGATCGTCTCGACCGTGCGGCCCGACTTGGTCGCCACGATCAGCAGGCTGCGGGCCGGGTCCAGGCGCTCCCGTTGGGCCAGCACGGCCCCCGGGTCGGTGCTGTCCAGGATGGCGAGCGGCAGGTGGCCGGGGGCCGCGCCAAAGGTTTTGCTCAATACCTCGGCGGCCAGGCTGGAGCCGCCCATGCCCAGCAGCAGGGCCCGCTCGTAGCCCGCCCGCCGAACCTGGCCGACCAGTGCTTGCAGTGTGGACCGCTCGGCCCGCATCCTGTCGGTGATGTCCAGCCAACCGAGCCGATTGCTGATCTCGTCGGGATCGGGCTGCCAGACGGTGTGGTCGTGCTGCCAGATGCGCCGGAGGACCTCCTGGGCGTCCAGTTCGGTCAGGGCGCTGTCCACGTTCTCCTGGTAGCGTCCCAGTTGCGCTCCTCGTTCCAGTTCGTTCATGGGTCGCCCTCCTTCCTACTTGCGCAGATTGGCCAGCTCTTGGAAGAGGCGTTTTTCCTCCCGGGAGAGCCGCTCGGGCAGTTGGGCCTCGACCTTGACGTAGAGATCGCCGTGCTGCTGGGGATTTTTGAGGCGCGGCATACCCTGGCCGCGCAGGACAAAGATACGCCCATTCTGCGTCTCGGCCGGGATCCTGAGCCGTAGTTCCTTGCCCTTGAGCGTGGGTACGTGGGCCTCGCCGCCCAGGAGCAGGGTGTACAGGTCGACCGGGACCTGCACGTGCAGATCGTCCCCGCTGCGTTCAAAGCGGGGGTGGGTCGGAATTTCCACGACCAGGTAGAGATCGCCGGCGGGGGCGCCGCCGGCCCCGCCACCGCCCTGGCCGGCCATGCGCACGCGGGAGCCGCTGTCCACACCGGGCGGGATCTTGACCTCCATCCGGCGGGTGCGCCCGTCGGGCTCTTGCATTTGCAGGATGCGCTGGGTGCCGCTGTAGGCCTCTTCCAGGCCAAGCTGTACTTTTTGTTCCACGTCCTGCCCGCGCTGACGGGCCCGGTGGCCCCTGCGGGCGCTGGGGGCACCGGCGGGACTGCCGCCGAAGAACATGTTAAAAAAGTCCGAAAAGGCCCCGCTGCCCCCAAAGAGGCCCTCCAATTCCTCCGGGGTCACGGTGTGGTACTGGCGGCCGCCGGCGGCCCCGCCCGGGCCCGGAGACCAGCCAAAGGGCCAGCTCGCCTGGCCGCCGGCCTGCTGCCAGTGCTCAAAGTCCTGCCAGCGGCTGCCCAGCTCGTCGTAGCGGCGGCGCTTTTCGGGGTCGCTGAGCACTTCATGGGCCTCGTTGATCTCTTTGAAGCGCTCCTCGGCCGCCTTGTCCCCCGGGTTGACGTCGGGGTGGCATTGGCGGGCCAGGCGGCGGTAGGCCTTTTTGATCTCGTCCTGGTCGGCACTGCGTTGCACCCCCAGGACCTGGTAATAGTCCTTGTACTCCACGGGTTTCCCTCCAACCGAGAGGCAACGGCCTGCGCAGGGCGCAGGCCCGCCGGCCGGGCTGTGCTCTGGGCATCATTATACCATGGCGCGGCGGGGATGACAAAAGAACGTTCCAACGCGCCAACGTTCCTTTGTCATCCCCGCCGCGCCGTGGTATAATGGCTCCCAGAGAGGCTGCTGAACTGAAGGAGGGCCGATGGAGATCAAATGGACCCCCTGGCGCATGGCCTATATCCAGGGGGAGAAGGAGGAGGGCTGTGTGCTCTGCCGCATTGGCGCCGAATCCAAGGACCGGGAGAACATGGTCCTCTGCCGGGGCGAGCGTTGCTACGTCGTCCTGAACCTTTACCCTTACAACACGGGCCACATCATGGTGGCGCCCTACGCACACCTGGCGGATCTGACCGACCTGGATGTGTCGACATCGGGCGAGCTCATTATCCTGGCCCAGAGGTCCCTGCGGGTTCTGCGGCAGGAGTTCCATCCGCAGGGCTTTAACCTGGGCATGAACCTGGGACAGGTGGCCGGGGCCGGTATTGCCGACCATGTCCACCTGCACGTGCTGCCCCGCTGGCAGGGGGACGCCAACTTTATGCCCCTGATCGCCGGCACCAAGTTGATTCCCGAGCTTTTGGAAGAGACCTATGCGCGGCTGCGGCGGGCCTTTGACCTGGGCGACTGACGTTTGCAAAAGCCAGGCAGACGTGTTATACTATAAGGTGCGTAACAAAGTGGGGCTGCCCCACTTTTATTTTACCTGGAACAGGCCGGCCTCATCCTTCGGAAATCCGCCAGGGGTGAATTTGAGGCGAGAGGGGGCGTGAGCTGGCTTGTTTTAGTGGGCTAGATTTAGGTTGAGGTGTAAGGATGAAGACAGAGTTTTATACGGCAGTGGCCCAGATTTCCGCCGAGCGGGGTATCAGCCCCGAGGAAATTTTGGAAAAAGTGGAGCAGGCTCTGATCTCTGCTTACAAGCGCCGTTTTGGCGCCGCCGAGGACGTTAGTGTGCGCATTGACCTGGACACGGGCGAGGCCAAGGTATACATTGAAAAGCGTGTTGTAGACGAGGTGGAGGATCCCCTGGAAGAGATTCCCCTGGACGAGGCGCGCCGCTTGCTTCCCAAGGCTGAAATGGGCACCGTGATTACCATCGAGACAACGCCGCGCGACTTTGGGCGCATTGCGGCCCAGACCGCCCGGCAGGTCTTTATGCAGCAGATCCGCGAGGCCGAGCGAAACAAGGTCTTGGGCGAGTACGCCGATCGGGTGGGGGAGATGATCAACGTTGTCGTGCGGCGGGTCACGCCGGGCGGCGTTTATCTCACTGCCGACCGGGCCGAGTTGTTCATGCCGTCTCGGGAGCAGATCCCTACCGAGCGTTATCGCGTCAATCAACACCTGCAGGTCTATATCGCCGAGGTTCGCGAGGACAAGCGTGGCTCTCAGATTATCGCCTCCCGCTCCCACCCCAAGTTGGTGGAGCGCCTGTTCGAAATGGAGGTGCCGGAAGTGCTGCGTGGGGCCGTGGAGATCGTGGCCCTGGCCCGCGAGGCCGGCGTGCGGACCAAGGTGGCGGTGCGGGCACAGCAGCCCGGGGTGGACCCCGTGGGCTCTTGTGTGGGGCAGCGCGGCGTGCGCATCCAGAGCGTGGTCAATGCGCTCAATGGCGAAAAGATCGACGTGGTCCCCTGGGTGGCCGATGAGACGATGTTTATCGCCAATGCGCTCAGCCCGGCTTCGGTCGTTGAGGTGCGCCTGGACGAGGAGACGCGGACCGCTACCGTCATTGTCCCGGACAAGTCGCTCTCTTTGGCCATCGGCAAGGAGGGGCAGAATGCCCGCCTGGCCGCACGGCTGACGGGCTGGCGGATTGATATCAAGAGCTTTTCGGTCCTGCTGGAGGGTGGCGAGGGTGTCGAGGCGGCGGAGGGTCCCTCCATGGAAGAGACCGTGTTGGCCCATGATCCCGAATTGGCCACGGTCAGTGTCGAGGAACGGGTGGTGCGCCAAGATCGCACCATTGTCTATCAAAAGGTCTCCTATGGGCCGATTCCAGAGGAGTATGTCGGACAGCGCATCCAGGTGCGCGGCACCTCGCAGAACCTCTATGTCTATGCGGATGGGGACCTGATCAAGTGGTTCTCCCTCGGAGCGGCCGAGGATTCGACCGCGGCGACAGCCAAGGGTGGGGGGGCTCAGTCTAGGGAGGAGGAGGCGGCGGCAGCACCGCCGCTCCCCCCCGAAATTTGGGAGGAACTCCTGCGAGCCCGCAAGGAGAGCCGCAAGGTCGCTTCCGATGGGACGATTGTCTACCAACGGGTGCGCTATGGGCCCTTGCCCGATGAGGTTATTGGGGAGCAGGTGACGGTACGCAGCAGCGAGGACTATCTGGTCGCCTTTTGGGATGAGGAACCGATCGTCCTGTTCCAGCGAGGTGAGGAGGATGGCCAAGACTAGGGAACGCATCCGACACGTACCGCTGCGTACTTGTGTGGGCTGCCGCCAAAAGCAGCCCAAGCGGGATATGATCCGCATCCTGCGCACGCCGGAGGGAGAGTTGAAAATTGATTCCAGTGGGCGTGGTTCGGGGCGGGGCGCTTATCTGTGTCCAACCCCCCGCTGCTGGGAACTGGCCCTCAAGCGTCGGGCTTTGAATCGAGCGCTGCGGCTTGTCCTGACGCCGGCCGAGGTGGCCCACTTGCGGGAATACGCCCAATCACTGCCTGCCGCTGGAACTGCGGGCAAAGAGGCCGAGTTGGCCGAGCTGGATGCGGTAGACAAACCGGCCCTGCCTGCATGATCAAGGAGGTAATCTATATGCCCAGAAAGAAACGACCGCCTTTGCGCGGTGAAGAAGATTTTGCCGAAGAAATACCCGGTCCCAAGTCTTCTCGAGGACGGCACTTGCAAAAACGGGCTCCGCTTCAGGGCCGGGCCTCTATGCCCTTGAGCCCGCGAGCTCGTCGGGCTATTCCGATCCCCCCGATTCTCACTGTAAAAGATCTGGGAGAACTACTCGCGGTCAGTGCGGTGGATGTGATCAAGACCTTGATGAAGAACGGGGTCATGGCCAGTATCAACCAGCGCATTGATTACGAGACGGCCGCGATTGTGGCCGCAGATCTGGGCTTTGAGACCGAGGAGATGCAGCCGTTGATCGATGAGCAGGAGGAGGCCATCGCTGCGGGCGAGGTTGTCGAGGATGATGTCAATGCCATTCCCCGTCCCCCGGTCGTCACGATCATGGGGCACGTGGACCATGGCAAAACCAAATTACTGGATGCGATCCGGCAGACCGAGGTAGCCGAGGGCGAGGTCGGCGGCATTACTCAGCACATTGGCGCCTATCAGATTGAGGTCAAGGGGAAAAAGATCACCTTTTTGGACACCCCCGGACATGAGGCTTTTACGGCAATGCGTGCCCGTGGTGCTCAGGTGACGGACATTGTCGTCTTGGTGGTGGCCGCCGACGATGGCGTCAAGCCGCAGACGCTGGAGGCCATTTCCCATGTGCGCGCGGCCAAGGCGCCTATCATCGTGGCCATCAACAAGATCGACAAGCCCGGGGCCAATCCCAACCTGGTTCGCCAGCAGTTGGCCGAGGCCGGGGTCATGGTGGAGGAGTTTGGCGGCGATGTGCCCTCTGTCGAGGTCTCGGCCAAGATGAAGCTGAACATCGATGACCTCTTGGACATCATTCTGTTGGTCGCCGAAATGCAGGAACTCAAAGCCAATCCCGACAAGTCGGCTGTCGGCGCGATTGTCGAGGCCGAGTTGGACCGGGCCCGCGGCTCGATTGCCACGGTGCTGATCAAGAGCGGTACTCTGCGCCAGAAGGACATTGTCGTCGTCGGCGAAACCTATGGCAAGATCCGGGCCATGATGACCGACACGGGCCGGCGGGTCAAGCGCGCCGAGCCATCCATGCCGGTGGTCATTATGGGCCTGGACGATGTGCCCCAGGCCGGGGATACCCTGCATGTGGTGGAGGACGAGCGGGAGGCGCGGGATATCGCCCTGACCCGCCGGCGCCAGCGCGAGCTGGAAGAAACCCGCGTGCAGCGCGTAGCCACTATTGACGATCTCTTTGCCGATATCGGGGAGGGCGAGGTCAAAGAGCTGCACTTGATCCTCAAGGCCGACGTGCAGGGCTCGATTGGCGCGATCGAACAGGCCCTGCAAAAGCTGAACGAGGAGGACTCGGAGGTCCAGGTCACGATTCTGCACAAGGGCACGGGCGGTATTACAGAGTCGGACGTGATGCTGGCTGTGGCCTCGCGGGGGATCATTATCGGTTTTAACTCCCGCCCGGATGCGGCCTCCCGTCGTGCTGCCGAGCGCGAGGGTGTGGAAATCCGCTTTTACAATATCATCTACGAGCTGCTGGACGATGTCAGGCAGGCCATGCAGGGTATGCTGCCGCCGCAGACTCGGGAGGTCGTGGATGGCTATGCCGAGGTACGCGAGGTTTTTCGTCTGCCCAATAAAAGTGTGGCGGCCGGCCTCTATGTGACCGATGGCAAGGCTTACCGCAACAGCCAGGTGCGCGTCCTGCGCAACGGGGTGGTGATCCATACGGGGACGGTATCGTCGCTGCGCCGCTTCAAGGACGACGTGCGCGAGGTCGCCTCCGGCTACGAGTGCGGCCTGTCTCTGGATAACTATAACGACTTTGAGGTCGGGGATGTGCTGGAATTTTTCCATACCGAACAAGTCCCGGCCAAGTCCTGATTGGATCGAGTGTGATCGGCCATGTCTTCCCGTCGTTCGATACAGCTTGCCAGATTGATCCAGCAAGAGTTGAGCGAACTGCTCCAGCGCACGCTAAAAGACCCCCGGCTGGGATTTGTCACCCTGACGGAGGTCCGGCTCAGCCCCGACCTGCGTAACGCCCAGGTCTTTTTCAGCGTCTTGGGCGAGGAAAAGTCGGTCCAGGACTCGCTGGCGGCGCTGCAGTCGGCGACCGGCTTTTTGCGCCGCGAACTGGGCCATCGCCTGACCATGCGCTATATTCCGCAGTTGGAGTTTGTGCTGGATCGCTCGGTTGAGCGCAGCCAGCGTATTTTTGACCTGCTGCGCCAGGTCAGGGAGCAAGAGCCCTCTGGGGAGGAGTAGCCATGGAGGGCTTTATCAATCTGCGCAAGCCGGTGGGTCCGACCTCCCATGATATGGTCAACCTGGTGCGCCGCCTGGTGGGACTGCGTCGGGTCGGCCATGGTGGCACCCTGGATCCTCTGGGCCAGGGTGTTTTGCCTATTGGGGTGGGCCGGGCGACCCGCCTGCTTTCCTTTGTG
>JAFGKG010000129.1 GCA_016928715.1 Chloroflexia bacterium | reverse complement strand
GTCCAACATCGCCAGGCGGCCGTGGTCTATGATACCAAGGAGGACACACGTTGGCTGCAAATCCCCGGCCGTCCCTACACCACCCGATCGGCCCTGGCCGTGCCGATCCTCAGCGGCGAAAACCTGGTCGGGCTTTTGACCCTGACGCATTCCGAGCCGCGGCACTTTGAGCGCGAACAACTGCACTTGATGCAGGCCGCTGCTGACCAGATGGCCCTGGCCCTGCGCAATGCCCAGATGTACGAGGAACAGCGGCAGCAGGCGGCCCGGCAGACGGCCCTCTACGAGGCGCTGCGCGAGGTAGGCGGGCACCTGCAGGCCAATACAATCGCCCGCGTGGCTGCCGAAACCATCGGCCGGCTGACCGGTTGGCCGTCCGTTTCGATATTCCTGCCCGATAGCGAGCACCCCAACTTGGTCATTCGGGCCTCAGCCGGCCACCTGGCCACCGAGATCGGCTGGAGCATCCCCCAGGGCCAGGGGATCACCGGCCGGGCCTTTCGCCTGGGCCAGTTGCAGTACGCGCCCGACGTGCGTGCCGATCCGGATTACGTGTCCGGCAACCCGGACCTGCGCAGCGAGCTGACCCTGCCCCTGCGGCGGGGCGAGCATATCCTGGGCGTGCTGGACGTGGCCAGCGATCGCCTGTTCGCCTTTGACGCCGACGACATTCGCTTCGCCGAATCCCTGGCTGAGGCCATCGCCCTCTCCCTGGATAATGCCCGCCTGCACACCGAGACCCAGCGCCAACTGCGCATCCAGACCGCCCTGCGCCAAGCCAGCGCCGCCGTCTCGTCCACCCTGGATTTGAACACCGTGCTGGGCAGCATCGCCCGGCAGATCGGCCAGGCCCTGGAGGCGACCAGCGCCTACATCTGTAGTTGGGAGCCCGAAACACGAACCTCCACGGTGCTGGCCGAATACTTGGCTCCGCAGGCCTCTGATCGGGAACGGGTCTCTGACCTGGGCACAACCTACGTGGAGCAGGACCAGGCCTTTATCGCCAAGATGGAGGCCTACGAGCCCTCCGTCAAGCATCTGGCGAACCGCGAAAAGCTGCCCAGGGCGGACCGGGAGCACATGGAACGATACGATGCCAAGAGTATCCTGTACATCCCCCTGCACTCCCGGGGGCAATTACTGGCCTATGCCGAGATCTGGGAGAGCCGGCAGCGACGCGAGTTCAGCGCGGAGGAAATCGCCCTGGGCCAGGGCATTGCCCAGCAGGCCGCGGCCGCCCTGGAGAACGCCCGCCTCTTTGAGGAGCTGCGCCAGGCCAAAGAGGCCGCCGAGGCCGCCAGCCGGGCCAAGAGCACCTTCCTGGCCAACATGAGCCACGAGCTGCGCACCCCGCTCAACGCCATCATTGGCTACAGTGAGATGCTGCAGGAGGAGGCCGAGGAGTTGGGCCGGGAGGCTTTTGTCGCCGACCTGGAGAGGATTCTCACCGCCGGCCGCCAGCTACTGGCCGTAATCAGTGACGTGCTGGATCTTTCCAAGATCGAGGCCGGGCGGATCGAGTTGAACCTGGACACCTTTGACCTGAGCGAACTGCTCCAAGAGGTGGTCACGACCAGCAAAGCGCTGGCGGCCAGGAACAACAACCGTTTCCAGGTCGAGTACTCCCCCAATCTGGGCCAGATGTACAGCGACCGGGGCAAACTGCGCCAGGTCTTGCTCAACCTGCTGGGCAACGCCGCCAAGTTTACCCATCACGGCGAGATCACGCTGGCGGCGAGCCGGGAACCTCCCTGCCAGGACGGCGAGAGGGATTGTGGCTCCTGGCTCCGCCTGCGCATTGCCGATAGCGGCATCGGCATCCCCCCAGAGCAATTGGCGAACCTCTTTGAGCCCTTTACCCAGGTAGACAGTTCGGCCGCGCGCCAATACGAGGGATCGGGGCTGGGCCTGGCGATCAGCCAGCGCTTCTGCCAGATGATGGGGGGGCGAATTGAGGTGCACAGCCAGGTGGGGGAGGGTTCGACCTTTACCGTGCACTTGCCGGCGACCGCCGAGCAGCCAGAGGCAGAGACCCCGGCTGAGAGCGCTTCCATCCCCCTGGGCGATGCTGATTGGGGCCAGCAAAGCGTTCTCCTGATCGACGACGACCCGACCGCCCGGGACCTGGTCTCCCGCTACCTGGGCCGGCAGGGCTTTGCGGTGACGACGGCGAGCGACGGCCCCGCCGGCCTGCAGTTGGCCCGGCAATTGCGCCCGGACGCCATCATTCTGGACGTACTCTTGCCCGACATGGACGGATGGGCCGTGCTCAGGGCGCTCCAGGCCAGCCCGGAATTGGCCTCTATCCCGGTGATCGTGGCCACGGTGGTGGACGACGAAAAGCGCGCCCTTGCTTTGGGAGCCATGGACTATCTCAGCAAGCCCCTGGATCACGACCGCCTGCTCTCTGCCCTGCGCCAGTACCAGGCGCCGCCCCAGCCCGGCTGCATCCTGATCGTAGAGGACGATACGGCGATTCGCAAGCTGCTGCGGCACAGCCTGGAAGTCGAGGGCTGGGAGATCATCGAGGCGGTCCATGGGCGCGAGGCCCTGCATATTTTGGAGCAACTTCAAGCCGACTTGATCGTGCTGGACCTGATGATGCCCGAGATGGACGGCTTTCAATTCCTGCAAGCCCTGCGCCAGCGCAAAGCGGAAGCCGTTCCGCCGGTCATTGTCCTCACGGCCAAAGAACTGAGCCTGGACGAGGAGCAAGAGCTGCAGGGGCAGGTGGGCCGGATTTTGCAAAAGGGACGCTTTAGCCGGCAGGATCTGCTGCAGGAAATCCACAGCCTCCTGGCCGGCTCGATCGATGCACAGCGTCCCAGCGTAATCGAGGAAAGACATGGCTAGAATTCTACTGGTCGAAGACAACGAACTCAATCGCGATATGCTGTCCCGCCGCCTCGCCCGCCGGGGCTACAAGGTTCTCCTGGCTGTCAATGGAATAGAGGGCGTGGAGAGCACTCGTTCCGAGCAGCCCGATCTGATCCTGTTGGATATGCGCCTACCGGTCCTGGACGGCTGGCAGGTCGCCCAGCAGCTCAAACAAGATCCAGGTACCCGGCACATCCCTATCATTGCCCTGACCGCCCATGCCATTGCCGGTGATCGAGAAAAGGCCTTACAAGCGGGCTGTGACGAGTACGAAGCCAAGCCGGTCGACTTTCCACGATTGTTGAGCAAAATGCAGGCGCTCTTGGACAGGGGGCAACAAGAATGAGTGCTATCCAAGGAAAAATACTTGTAGTGGACGACAACGAGATCAACCGCGACCTGCTATCCCGACAGCTCCAGCGCCAGGGGCACACGGTCGCAACCGCGGAGAACGGCCAACAGGCCTTGGAAAAAATGCGGGCCGCAGACTTTGACTTGATGCTCCTGGACATCATGATGCCCGAGATGAACGGCTATCAGGTCCTGGAACACCTCCGGGGTCACGCCGACCTGCGCCACATTCCCGTAATCGTCATCTCTGCGGTGGGCGAGGTCGACAGCGTGGTTCGCTGTATCGAATTGGGGGCCGAGGACTATTTGTTCAAGCCGTTCAACCGCGTCGTACTGCGCGCCCGCATCGGGGCCTCCCTGGAAAAGAAATACCTGCGCGACCAGGAACAAGCCTATCTGCGACAACTCGAGGCCGAGCGGGCCAAGTCCGAAAGTTTGCTGCTCAATATCCTGCCCCAAGCCATCGCCGAGCGTCTCAAGCAGGGTCATCAGGTCATTGCCGACCGATTTGATCTGGTGACCGTGCTCTTTGCCGATATTGTGAACTTTACCGATTTTTGGTCGGAAAAGTCGCCGGTCCAGTTGGTCGAGATGCTCAATGAGATTTTCTCCACCTTTGACCGCCTGGCTGAGAAACACAACCTGGAAAAGATAAAGACCATCGGGGATGCCTACATGGTTGTCGGGGGGCTGCCCACACCCCGGCGAGGCCACGTCCAGGCCATCGCTGATATGGCCCTGGACATGCGGGAGGCCATGAAAAATCTCCCGTCCTGGGTCCAGGGGCCTCTCGACCTGCGCATTGGCATCGATACCGGGCCGGTCGTGGCCGGGGTCATTGGCAACAAGAAATTCAGCTACGATCTCTGGGGCGACACGGTCAACACGGCCAGCCGGATGCAGGTCTATGGCCTGCCCGGCGAAATCCAGGTTACCGCCGCGACCTACCAGCATCTGCAAGACAAATACCGCTTTCGGCAGCGGGGCCCACTCCTGATCAAGGGCAAAGGCAAAATGGTCACCTATTTACTGCAGGGTCCAAAGTGATGTCCAACTTTTACCAGGTCTTGCTCATTGAGGATAATATCGGAGATGCCCGCCTGATCCAGGAAATGGGGGCGGAATTAGTCCTGCGCCACTCGACGCTTCCATCCCTTCGTTTGCGCCACAGCCCCTCCCTCTCGGCGGGTATGGAGGAGCTGACTCTGGGAGGAATCGATCTGGTACTGCTCGATCTGCACCTACCGGACAGCCAGGGATTGGCTACACTGCATCGCGTCAGAGAGCAGGAGCCACACATCCCCGTCATCGTCCTGACCGGAACGGGCGACGAGGATCTGATCCTGCGGTCCGTCGAAATGGGGGCCCAGGATTACCTGGTCAAGGGCGAGTTCGACAGCCATCTGCTGGCCCGGGCCATCCATTACGCCATCGAGCGGAAGCGGAGCGAGGGCGCCCTTCTAGCCCAAAAAAGACTCTTTGAGAATCTGGTGACGGTAGCCCGGGCCACGAGCGAGCGACCGGCCATGGAAGAGACCCTGCAGAACACCCTGAAAGTGGCCTCAGCGTTGACCGGAGCCCAGACCGGTAGCCTTTTCCTGCTCCAGCACGAGAATGTTGTCATCCACCGCATCCTGGTTCAGGGGCAGATCGAGCAGACCCGACACGTGCGGCGGCTGGACGAGGTGATGGATAAGGGTCTGGCCGGATGGGTCTCGGAGCATCGCCGGGCCGCGTTAATTCCCGACCTGGAGCAGGATGAACGCTGGCTGGTGCTGGAGAACGGCGAATACGAGGCCCACTCTGCCCTGAGCGTACCCATTCTTGTCCGGGGGCAATTGTTGGGCATCCTGACCCTGACCCACGCCCAAGTGGGGCACTTTGGCCAGGATCACCTGCTGCTGATGCAGTCCGCCGCCGACCAGATGGCCCTGGCCCTGCGCAACGCCCAAATGTACGAGGAGCAGCGCCGCCTGGCCCACCGCCAGGCTTCCCTCTATGAAATCCTGCGCACCGTCGGCGGGCACCTGGAGACCTCGACCGTGGCCCACTCTGCGGTCAGGGCCATCGCCCAATTGACCGGGTGGCCGGGGGTGGAGATCGCCCTGCCCGACGAGGCGCAGCGCTACCTGGCCATCCAGGCCAGCGACGGCGCGGCCTCGGCTCAGCAGGGTATGCGCCTGCCCCTAGAGAGCGGCGTGATGGGGCGCGCTTTTCGCACGGGCCAGACGCAGTACGTGCCGGATGTCCGGCAGGACCCCGATTACGTGGCCGGTCACGCGGATATTTGCTGCGAACTGGCGGTAGCCCTGCGACGGGGTTCCCGCGTGCTGGGGGTGCTCAATATGGAGCACGATCGGCCAGCGGCCTTTAGCGAGGACGACATCCGCCTGGCCGAGTCCATCGCCGAGGCGCTGGCCCTGGCCCTGGACAACGCCCGTCTTTACAGCGCCTCCCAACAAGAGCTGCTCGAAAGAAGGCGCGCTGAAGAGGCCCTGCGCGAAAGCGAGGTCAAGCACCGCCTGCTGCTGAACAGCATCCGTTCCCCGGTGATAGCCCTCAATGCTGACATGACCATCCTCTACTGCAACGATGCCTACGCTGATTTTGTGGGGCGAGCCGGCGAAGAGCTGGCCAACAAAAAACTACTCGATATTTTTCCCGGCTTTGATCAGAGCGCGTCGTTTGCCGCCTACCTGCGGGTACTGAAAAGCGGGGAGGTGGAGGTCGTCGAGGGCGTCTATAAGGATCGTACTCTGCGAGCCTGGGTTTATCGCACGCCTTGGGGCATCCTGTCCATCTCGGAGGACGTCACCGCCCGCAAACAAGCCGAGCAGCGGATGCGCCTGCAGTCCGCCGCCCTGGAGGCCGCGGCCAACGCGATTGTGATCACCGACCACCGGGGGATCATACTCTGGGCCAACCCGGCCTTTACCCAACTCACGGGCTACAATATCCAGGATGCCGTTGGCCAGAGCACCCGCCTGCTCAAATCGGGCCGACATACCCCGGATTTCTACCAGCGCATGTGGGAGACCATCCTGGCCGGGCGGGTTTGGCGCGGAGAAGTCATCAACAAGCGCCGGGACGGCAGCCTCTACGACGAAGAGATGACCATCACGCCCGTGCTCGATGGCCAGGGGAAGATCAGCCATTTTATCGCCATCAAGCAGGATGTCACCGAGCGCCGTCGGGCCCAGATCGAACTGCAGCGGACCAAGGACGCGGCCGAGGCCTCCAACCGGGCCAAGAGCACCTTTTTGGCCAACATGAGCCACGAGCTGCGCACCCCGCTCAATGCCATCATTGGCTACAGCGAGATGCTGCAGGAAGAATTTGCAGACCTCGGCCAGGACGAGTTTGTCCCCGACCTGGAAAAGATCCGCTCGGCCGGCCTGCACCTGCTGTCCATTATCAACGACGTCCTCGACCTCTCTAAAATCGAGGCCGGCAAAATGAGCCTGGAACTGGGGACCATCGAGCTGACCGGCCTGATCGCGGACGCTGTGACCGCCGTCCATCCCCAACTGCAGCGCCACACCAATACGCTCGAGATCGAATGCGCTCAAGACCTGGGGACCATATATGCCGATTCGGGCAAGGTCTACCAGATCCTCTACAACCTGCTCAGCAACGCCGCCAAGTTCACCGAGGAGGGGCACATCCGCCTGAGCGTCTCCCGCACCGCTCGCCCCGAGCGCGGCGATTGGATCCGCATCCAGGTCGCCGACAGTGGTATCGGGATGACCCCGGAGCAGGTTGGGCACATCTTTCAGGCCTTTAGCCAGGCCGACACCTCCTTCACGCGTAGGCACGGGGGCACGGGCCTGGGGCTGTCCATCAGCCAGCGTTTCTGCCAGATGATGGGCGGCCACATCAGCGTCGAAAGTGTTCCTGGGGAGGGCTCTACCTTTACGGTCTATCTGCCTGCCGCCGTGCAGGCAACCCCGTCGGAGGACACGCCGGGGCCCAGCATTGTACCGCAGGATTGAGCAAGCTGTCAGGGTAACAAGACGATGAATTGGCCCTATACGCCCTATACGATCCCGCTGCTTTGCTCCGCGCTGATCTCTTTAAGCCTGGCCATCTATGCCTGGCGGAACCGCGCTACGCGTGGAGGCGGGATGCTGGCCCTGCTCATGCTGATGGTCTCGATCTACGCCCTGGGCTATACGGCCGAACTGCTCAGCCTGGATTTGTCCAGCAAGCTGTTCTGGGTGCGGGTCGAACTGGTGGGCATTGTGGTCCTCCCGGTGGTCTGGCTCCTCTTTATCCTGCAGCATACTGGCCGGGAACGTTGGTTGACCCATCTGCTGTTCCTGCCGCTGCTGGCCGTGCCCCTGCTCGTCCTGTTGTTGAGTTGGACGAATGGCCTACACGAGTGGGTCTGGAGCCAGGCACGCCTGGATTACAGCGGCCCGCTTCCCCTGCTCAGCGTGCAGCCCGAGTTCGTCTTTTGGGTTTTCGCCGCTTTTGACGCCCTCTTGTTCCTCTGGGGGGGCGGACTGCTGCTGCGCGACATGCTCGCCCCACCCCCGCAGCGCCGGGGGCAAAGTGCGGCCCTGTTCATCGCCGTGCTGGCGCCGGCCCTGGCCGATCTGTTGAGCGTATTTCGGCTTGACCTGCTTTTGGACCTGACCCCCTTTGCTTTTACCATCAGCGGGCTGGCGCTGGCCTGGGCGCTGTTTCGTTTTCGCCTGCTGGACATTGTGCCCGTGGCCCACGAGGCCGTGGTCAGAAGCTTGGGCGACGGGATTATCATTCTCGACAGGGAGAATGCCATCCTGGATCTCAATGCGGTGGCCCAGTGGATCATCGACCGTTCGGCGGCCGAGGCCGTTGGCTTGCCGCTGGCCCAGGCCCTGCGGCACCTCCCCGAATTGGTCGCCGGCTATCGCCAGGCGGCCGAAGAATCCGTCGAGGTCTCCCTGGGCGAGGGGGAGATGAGACGCCACTATCGCCTCCTGGCCCCGCCGCTCTTTAACCGGCAGGGCCGGTCTATCGGCCGCATCATCGTCCTACACGACGTGACCGAGTACAAGCGTTCCCAGCGGGAACTGCGACTGGCCAAAGAGGGCGCCGAGCGGGCCAACCAGGCCAAGAGCGACTTTTTGGCCAGTATGAGCCACGAACTGCGCACGCCCCTCAGCGCCATTTTGGGCTACAGCGAACTGCTGCACGAGATCGCCCAGGAGGACGGCTATGACGATTTCCTGCCCGATTTGGATAGAATCCACCTGGCCGGCCGGCAGTTAATGGCCCTGCTCAACGATATCCTCGATCTCTCCAAGATCGAGGCCGGCCGGGTGGAACTGCTCCCGGAAACCTTCCCCCTGGCCCCTTTGATCGACGAGGTCATCAGCACCGCCAGCCCGCTGATGGAAAAGAATGGCAACACCCTTTACCTGGTTGGCGAGGACTTGGGCTCCATCTATGCCGACCGCTTCAAGCTGCGCCAAATCCTGCTCAACCTGCTCAGCAATGCGGCCAAGTTTACCCAGGGCGGAGAGGTCACCCTGTCCGTCTTTCACCGGGCCGACCATGGTCAAGGGACGATCCATTTCCAGGTGCGCGATACGGGGATCGGCATTGCCCCGGAAAAACTGGCCGGCCTCTTTGAGCCCTTTGTCCAGGCCGAGGCCACGACTTCACGCCGCTATGGGGGCAGCGGGTTGGGCCTGGCGATCAGCCAGCGCCTGTGTAGCATGATGAGCGGGGACATCTTGGTGGAAAGCGTGCCCGGCCAGGGGTCCACCTTTACCGTCTGGCTGCCGGACAAGGTGGGGGCGGCGGGCGCCGGAACAATGGGAGTGAGGAGTGATCTTTTGAATAGCCCAACAGGGGAGAACGCGCCATGATCGAGTTTCAGTATACGCCCTATGCCGTTCCCTTGATGCTTTCGGCCCTGATCTCCTTGGGGGTGGCCTTTTTCGCCTGGCGCCGCCGCTCTACCCGGGGCGCCCTGGCCCTGGCGCTGCTCTCCCTGGCCGTGGCCAATTGGTGCTTTTGGAACGGCCTGGAGCTGGCCGGCACCAACCTGGAGACCAAAATGCTGATGTCCAAGCTGGAGTGGGTCGGCATCGTCGGTCTTCCGGTGGGCTGGCTGGCCTTTGCCCTGCAGTATACCGGTCGGGACCGGGACTGGCTGTCCCCCTTCAAGCTCTTTTGGCTCCTGTTGATCCCCCTGGCAACACTGCTGTTGCTCTGGACCAATGACCTGCATCACCAGATCTGGGTGGAACTGGGGGAGAACGTCCGCGTAGGCCGGGGGCTGGAACCCAGCTATGGGCTCCCCTTTTGGATCTATACCGCCTATGAATATGTCTTGATCGTTGTCGGCTCGGTCTTGTTGTTCCAGGCCCTGCTGCGGGCCCCGCACCTCTACCGCCGGCAGATCGGGGCCATGCTCGTCGCCGTCCTGGTTCCCCTGATCGGCAATTTCCTGTACCTCTCGGGCCTGAGCCCCTTTCCCAACCTGGACCTGACGCCCTTTTCCTTCACCCTCACCAACGTCGCCCTGGCCTTTGGATTCCTGCGCTTTCATTTGCTGGACATTGTGCCCGTGGCCCGCGATGCCGTGATCGAGGGGATGGGCGATGGGTTGATCGTGCTGGATGCCCAGGACCGTATCGTCGATCTCAATCCCTCCGCCGAGGCCATCATCGGCGTTTCCAGCGCGGAGGCCATCGGCCGGCCGGCCGAAGAGGTCCTCTCTGCCCGCCTGGATCTGATCGCGCGCTATCGCTACGTGCCCCAAGTCAAGGACGAGATTACGCTGAACCCAAACGGCGAACGATGCGACTTTGACCTGCGTATCTCGCCCCTCTATGATCGGCGCGGAAAACTGTCCGCCCGGCTGGTCGTCCTGCGGGACATTACCGAGCGCAAACAGGCCGAGGTCGCCCTGCAATCGGCCCATTATAACCTGGAAGCTCGCAACCGGCAGTTGGCCCAGATCCTGGAAACGGGCAACTTGCTGCGCCTCAATATGGACCTGGACCTCCTGCTGCAGGAAATCGTCCAGGGAGTCCACCGCACGCTGGGCTTTGGGGTCGTCGCCCTGAGCCTGCTGGATAGCGAGGGTGAACGGGTTCGCGTGCGCGCTCACGTGGGCCTGGACGAGGAGGGCCAGGAACAACTCCAGGGAGCCGCCTACCTCTCCTGGGCCGAGTTCAGCCAAAAGCTGTTCCAGGAGCGCTTTCGGGTCGGACAATGCTATTTTATCCCGCAGGAGCAGTTCGATTGGTCGCAGGATGTGGAGGGCCTGACCTACGGATTGGCCGATGACGCTCCGGGCCGTCCGCTCCCGGGGGAATCCTGGCAGCCCCACGACGCCCTCCTGGCCCCGATCGAGCTGCGCCAGGGCAGGGTGATCGGCGTGCTCTCCCTGGATCAACCCGCGAGCGGGCGGCGTCCGGACGCCGAGAGCTTTCAGTTGCTGGAAATCCTCACCAACCAGGCGGCCACAGCCATTGAAAACGCCCGCCTGTACAGCCAGCTACAGCAGGAGCTGCAGGATCGAGAACGGGCCGCGGCGGAGCTGCGCAGGGCCAAGGAGGCCGCCGAGTCCGCCAACCGGGCCAAGAGCACGTTCCTGGCCAATATGAGTCACGAGCTGCGCACGCCCCTCAGCGCGATCATTGGCTACAGCGAACTGCTCCAGGAAGAGGTCGATGAAATGGGCTGGGGCGGGCTGCAGCCCGACCTGGAGAAAATCCGCACCGCCGGCAGCCAACTCCTTTCCATCATCAGCGATGTCCTGGATCTTTCCAAGATCGAGGCGGGCAAGATGGGCCTGGAATTGGGATCCTTTGATCTCGGGCTGCTGATCGACAACGTGGTGACCACCGCCCGCCCCCTGATTGAAAAGGCCGGCAATCGCCTGCAGTTGAGTGTTCCCCAGCACCTGCCCATGTACGCCGACGAGGTCAAGGTGCGCCAGGTGCTGCTCAACCTGCTCAGCAACGCCGCCAAGTTTACGCAGGGGGGACAGGTCACCCTCTCTACTTCCCAACAGCCGGCCCCGCCCTGGGCCAAGGAGGCCGACGAGCCCTGGGTGCGCCTGCGGGTTTCCGACAGCGGCATCGGCATCACGCCCGAGCAGCAGCCCTTGATCTTTGAGGCCTTTACCCAGGCGGACGCTTCGACGACTCGCAAGTACGGGGGCACCGGCCTGGGGCTGGCCATCAGCCAGCGCTTTTGCCAGATGATGGGGGGAAGGATCGAGGTGCAAAGCAGCGTGGGACAAGGCTCGACCTTTACCGTGCATCTGCCCCTGCAGGTACGGGAAAGCGCGCCGGCCGAGCCGGCGCCGAGACCGCCCCGAGAGGTCGCGCCGGTCGGCCTGGCGCAGGGGACCAAGGTGCTGCTGATCGACGATGACGCGGCCACCCGCGAGTTGATCCAGCGCTATCTCGAGCGAGAGGGCTTGGATGTGTACGGTGCCTCCGATGGCCCCGAGGGTCTGCGATTAGCCCGGGCACTGCACCCCAATGCCATTGTTCTCGACGTCCGCATGCCCCTCATGGATGGCTGGGATGTGCTGGCCGCCCTCAAGGCCGACCCCACCCTGGCCGACATTCCCGTCATCATGGCCTCCATTGTGGAGGACCAGGAGCGGGGTTTTGCCCTGGGCGCCTCAGAGTACATCACCAAGCCCGTTGAACGGGAGCAACTGCTGCGCGTGCTGCAAAGGCACCACTGCCTGGCCGGCCGGGTCCTGGTCGTCGAGGATAACGACGCTTCTCGCGAGCTGCTCCGGCGCATTCTGGAAAAGGAGGGCTGGCGGGTGACCGAGGCGGCCAACGGCAGGATCGCCCTGCTGCGGCTGGTCGAGCAGCCGCCGGACCTCGTCCTGCTGGACTTGCTGATGCCCGAGATGGACGGCTTTCACTTTCTGCGCGAGCTGCGCCAGAATCCAGATTGGAAGTCCCTGCCGGTGGTGGTCATTACGGCCAAGGAACTCGGCGTCGACGATCAAAAACGCCTCGACGGCTATGTCGATCACATTCTGCAGAAGGGCAGCTACAGCCTGAATCAACTGCTGCAGGAAATCCGGGACCTGCTGCTGCGGCAAGCCCGCGACGAAAGCGCGCCCTAGCCAGGTGGCCATGAACGGCTACTCCTCCCTCAGCTCGGATAGGGCTTGCTCGGCGGCGGCGCGCCACTCCTCGTCCGGGGCCAGTTCCCACAACCTCTGAAAATCACTTCGGGCTTGGTCGATGGCGCCCAAGGCCCAAAAGAGCAGGCCCCGATGGTAATAGGGCAGGTGCCAGTCGGGCATCTCTTCGATCGCGGCGTTCAGATCCTCCATGGCCTTCATCGGGCGGTCTATGGCCAGGTAGGCCAGGGCGCGGTCCAGGTAGGGGTGATCCTCCCCAAAGTAGGGCCAACTGTAGTCCTGTTCCTCGTCGAGCAGGACCTGGGAGAAATCGGCGATGGCCTCCTCGTAGCGCCCTTGGGCGACATAGACACGCCCCCGGCCATAGTAGGCCCCGCTATTTCCCGGATCTAGCAAAATGACGCGGTTAAAGTCCTTTTCGGCCTCTTGCAGATTGCCCGTGGCCAGTAGGGCAAAGCCGCGGTCGTAGTGCAGGCTGATGTCGTCGGGGGTTAACTGCAGAGCGCGGTCATAGTGCCCGAGCGCCTGCTCATAGTCCCCCCGCATGTAGTGGGCCAGACCGGCCAGGTATTGGCAGTAGGGCTCGTCGGGGAACTGGTCCAGGGAGCGGTCCAGGCTCTCCGCGGCCGCGTCGTAATCCTCGAGATAAATCAAGACATCGCCCCGCAGGCACCAAGCCGGGGCCAGTTGGGAGTCGAGCTGCAGCGCCCGCTCCAAATCCGCCATGGCCGCCTCTGGGTTGTCAAAAAACCAAAAGTGGGCCTGGGCCCGGGCCTGATAGGCGGGGGCGAATTGGGGATCCAGGTCGATAGCACGGTTGAGATCGGCCAGGGCCAAATCGGGTTCCCAGAGAAAATCCAGGTAGAGAACGCCGCGCTCGTAATGGGCCATGGCATGTTTGGGGTCCAACTCGATGGCCCGGGACAGGTCGTGCTCGGCTCGTTCGAGTTCATCGATCTCGCGATAGGCTACTCCGCGCAGCACGTGGGCTTGGACAAAGCCGGGGTCGATCTCGATGGCGGTGCTAAAGGCCGCGATCGCCGCCTCCAAGTCCTCGCGCTCCATAGCAGCCAGGCCGGCATCCAGGTGCGCCTGTGCCTCGGGGTTGACCGGCGGTCTGGGACCTGGTCCTTGGGGCCTGGTCCCCCTTGGCGTTGGGGCGGTCGGCCCGGGTGGCTGTTCCCCACCCCAGTCCACATTGAGCAGCACGATCGCCAGGCCGACCACGATGGCCAAACCCACGCCGATGCCAACGAGGCGCCTCCAGGGCAGGTCTAGCTGGCCCAGAAAGCTGCGCAGCCGGCCCCGCTGGGGCCGCTGTTCCCGCCGTCTCTTGACCCGATCCCGCCGTGGATAACGGGGGACGGCGGGCTCCTCCGGCAGGGCGGGGGTCACCGCGGCGGCCTCGTCAACCACGGCAGGGGGCGGGGCCGCCGGAGCGACTGGCTCGGCGGAGCGGACCGGCTCCACCCGCGGCAGGGGCCGGGTGGGCACGGCTTCCGGCAGGACGACGCCGGTCAGCGCCGCCTCCAGGGCCGCCGCCATGGCGGCGGCGCTTTGATAGCGGTCGTGGGGTTCCTTGGCCATCGCTTTCAGGATGACCCGCTCGACGGCCGGCGGCAGCTCGGGCATCAGCAGACTGGGCAGGGGCAGCGGTTCGTTGACGTGTTTCATAATGATCGCCAGGGGCGTGTCGGCGTCGTAGGGCACCCGGCCGGTGACGATCTCGTAGAGAATGACGCCCAGGGAGTAAATGTCACTGCGTTCGTCCCCGGCCTGGCCCCGGCCCTGCTCGGGCGACATATAGACCGGCGTGCCGATCACGGTGCCGCTGAGGGTGTAACGGGTGCCGCCGACGATGGTGGCCAGGCCGAAATCGGTCAGTACCAGGCGTTCGGTGTCAAACATGACGTTGGCCGGCTTGAGGTCGCGGTGAATACGGCCCGCCCGGTGTGCATAGTGCAGGGCCGAGCAGAGGTCGGCAAAGATCCGCCGCACCTCGTCCAGCGACATGCGCTGTCCGGCCGCGTTGAGACGCTCCAGGCGCTCCTTGAGCGTCTCGCCGTCGACATACTCCATCACCATGTAGTACATGTCGTCAGCGACGTCGAAATCAAAGACCTGCACAATGTGCGTATGGTGCAGTTCGGCCACCGCTTTGGCTTCTCGCCGAAAGCGGCCAATAAAGCTCTCGTCCTCAGCCAGATAGCTATGCATCACCTTGACGGCGACGTCACGCTCCAGGCTGGGTTGAAAAGCCCGGTAGACCTCGGCCATGCCGCCGCGGCCTAGCCGCTCCAGCAACCGGTATTTGCCCAGCGTCCTACCACTGAGATCGGGCATGATCCATCTCCTCGGCCAAGAACTATGCCAACCGGCCCCATTATACACATTTCCAGCACTCTTGACAATCCCCCCCTCCCGAGGACTCTCTGAGGTCCAGCGGACTTGCACCCAACAGGAGATCAGGGGCACGGCGTGCCGTGATCCCCGGTTGAATCAACGGGTCAAGCACAAGGGGGGGGCCTTGAATGGGGGCGCTATTTACGGGGCAGTCGTCCAGGGCCGGGGGGCCGGCACCAAAAATATAAATGTGGGGACAGTCCCTCGCCTAGGCGGGGGCAGGCTTTGTAGCCGCCTGGATGGATGGGTTCATTGCGCTGATCGCCCCCTCTCGCGAGAGCGGCTGTTCGGAGCAGGCCCTAGTCGCCAATCGCGCGCAGGACGTCGCCGGCCAGCGCCTTGACCTCCTGCACGCTCAGGGGGCCATAGAGGTGGAACCGAATCCCGCCGGATTCCCACTGGGCCTGGGCGGTGCCCTCGGCGTCGGGGGTGCCCTCGTGTTGGATCAGGGTGATATCCAAGCCTTGCACGGCCACCTCTTGCTCCGGCCCGACCACCTGTGGGATGGGGAAGGGGGTGTTTTTTGTCTGGCCATCGCGGTACTCGATCAGGATCAGGCGCTCCCAACGGCCGAACTCGGCGTTCCAGTGACGATAGAGCAGCACCGCGGCCGAGGAGCCCCGCACCTGTACCTCCTCCAGGCGAAAGCCGGCCGGCCGGCTGTGCAGGTGGACCAGCGGGAAATCGACGTAGGGTTGGGCCTCCCAAATGCTGGCAAAGCTGCGCAGCGGGAGGGGGTCCTCCCAACTCACGGCGGGGGGCTGGGCCGGGGGTCGCAAGATTTCCCCCAGCATTCCGGGCGTGGCCTGGCGCAGGGGGGGATAGTAGAGAAAGCATCCCAACAGAAGGAGCAGGGTCAGGGCGCCCGCGGCAAAAACCAGGCTGCTGACCAGGAACCGCGCCGGCTCTCGTTCCGGGCGGCGCCGCGGCTGCCGCTCCAGGCCAAGCCGATCAAAGACACGCTGGATAATCCGCTCCTCCAGCACACCGGCCGAGGGGCTGGCCTCCTGGCAGCGCTGCGGGTTGAGCGTCTCCAGATACAGCGGCGGCAGTTGCTCCTGTTCCAGGTCAAAGTATCCCTGCAGCCGGTGAGCCAGCCCAAGTTCCTGCGGGCTGAGATCGTTCCAGTCCCTGCGCAGCGGTTCTATCATTGGGAGTCACAACCTCCTACGGTCTCGCGAGTCCCCCACCTCAAGTCGCCGACCGGCTTCCTTCTACTTGGCCCACCGCCAGGGTGTGGGCTTGTTCCTCGGCCGGCCCATCGCGTTTGGACCCGACGAGAATCGATGCTCGCAACAGCTTGCGCGTGCGCCAGAGACGGTTGCGCACCGCGTGGATGCTGAGGCCCACTTGGGCGGCGATTTCGCCCAGGGTCTCTTGCAAAAAGTAGCGCCGATAGACCAACTCGCGCTCCAACGCAGGCAGGTTGAGCAAAACCTGGGCAATGTCCCAACGCTCCGCATTGTCGACGGCCTCGACGACCTGGGAGCGGGGGGGCTTGCGTTCCTCCACCAGGGGCACGGTATCCCGCCGGCGCCGCAATTCCCGTCGGCGGTCCAGAGCGGCGTACTTGGCCCGCATCCACATCCAGGTCGCCAGGGGCGCCCGCTGGGGATCGTACTCGTTGATATGGTACCAGACAATACAAAATGTATCGGCCAGGACTTCCTCGGCATCCTCCAGAGAACCCAGGCCACCCAGGATGCGCCGGATCAAATCCAAGAGCCGCTGGCTGTAGCGGCGGATCAATTCTTCCAGAGCGCGGGAATCCCGCCGCTGGATTTTACGGTAAAGCATACGATCGGGGTCGCGCAATGTCTATACCCCCCTGCCGGGCACTGCTCGTTTCAAATAAAACTACGCCGGCCGGGGTTGATGTGTCTCAAAGCGGCCATCCATAGCTGCTGGGCCGCCACCAAGGACGAGAATAGGAGGGGCGGGCACAGGTGCCCGCCCGGTCGAGTCGCCCTCCCCTGCCTACGCGGCAAACTCGACAGAAAGCGCTATTTACGGAACAGAATGGGAATCTGCGGGCTAAACCAGGCGCACCTGGCTGTTATCGGCCAGTAGAAACTTGTGCACCTTGGGGCGGTGATCGTCCCGCAGCAGGGTGATATTGCGGCCAAAGACGCTGTCCTCGATGCGCCCATCGATATTGCGGATGGTGCAGCCATCCAGGATAATGCTGTGCTCGATCTCGCTGTGCTGGATCTGCACCTGCGCTCCGATGGAGGTAAAGGGGCCAATGAACGAATCTTCCAGCCGGCTCTCGCGGCCAATGATGGCCGGCCCACGCACCGTGCTATTGACGATCTGGGCCCCCGGTCCCAGGATAATGTCCCCCACGATCTCAGAGTGCGGGTCAATCTGCGCGTCGGCCGCTATGGAGGATTCGATCTGCCGCAGAATGAGCCGATTCGCCTGGAGCATGTCGTCGGCATTGCCCGTGTCGACCCACCAGCCGCGCACAAAATAGGGGCGCACCTGGGCGCCGCGCTCGATCAAGCCCTGGATGGCGTCGGTAATTTCGTATTCCCCTCGCCAGGATGGCTGCAGTTGGTCAATGATCTCAAAGACGAGCGGGTCAAAGATGTACGCGCCGGTCAGAGCCCAGTTGCTTTTGGGCTCCTTGGGCTTTTCGACGACCCGGAGCACTCGATCCTGGTCCAATTCGGCAACACCATAGGCCCGGGGGTCATCCACCTCGTAGAGCAAGGTCATTGCCTGCGGCTGGTAGGCCCGGTACAGCTTGACCGCTTCCTTGAGGCCATGCTGAAAGATATTGTCCCCGAGGTACATGACAAATGGTTCGTCCCCGACAAAGGATTGGGCCGTCTTGGCCGCATGGGCCAGACCTTTGGGTTCCTCCTGCACGATGTAGCTGATGTGGATGCCCCAACGTTCTCCATGCCCGACCTCCTGGACAAAATCGCTGCGATTTTCCCCTACCACCAGGCCGACCTCTTGGATGCCGGCCTCAATGATCGCCTCCAGGCCGTAGAACATGACCGGCTTGTTGGCAATGGGGATCAGGTGCTTGGCGTGGCTAAAGGTCAAAGGCTGGAGCCGGGTACCTCGTCCTGCACAGAGGATAATCGCTTTCATCACATACTCCTTTCAAGCTTGAGCATTGACCAAACGACTTGTTGATCCAGCGATCAACAGGCGTCGAGCGCGGGCCTGGGCCAGGGGAAAACGGCGGGCCAAATGTTCAATCAGTTCTTGCCATTGCGGAGCCTGCCACTGCGCTGATTGCTCGAGGCAGGGCAGCAGGGCTTGGCTTAATTGTATATCCAGTGCCCGGTAGAATCCCGCCTCTTTCGACCTAGCCAACAGGCTCGCCCCCTCCAGGGAAAAGCTGTTGGCGACGTACAGCAGCAGTCGGTTTTGGATCGGCGGAGTGATCTCGACGGGCAGTTGGTCCTGCAATCCGGCCAGGGTTTGGTCGAACAGGGAGCCGAGTCCCAGGCCCTGCAGTTTGAGCCGGGCCTGCTGCGGGTCGCGCAGTATGCTGCGCAAGAACAGGCGCTGCCGGCCAACCGGTGGACAGAAGGGTTGCCCGCCGTGGCTTTCCCTCTTTAGCGGCACTGTCACCTCGACAACGCCCACCTGGTCCAACAGCACCGGGGGGAGGCCCCAGGCGCCGCCCTCGATAGGCAGGATGGCGGTCAGACTAAAATTGACCGGCAGCGGTGAGGCCCCATCTGGTCCTGTTTGCTGGCTCACGTCGAGTTCAATATAGCCATCCAGCTCGCTGGGGGTCATCTGGTCCAGGCAGAGAAAGTAGGCCCGGCCCTCGTTTCCGCCCAAGGAGGCCTCTGCTAACAGATCCAACAAGGCCATGGCGCTAAAGCGTCCCTGGAGGGCGTTGAAATGGTTCGATTCAGCGGCCTGGGGAAAGCGGGCCGACAGCAGGCGAATTTGTCCCTCCGAACAGCCGGCAATGCCCTCGGCTAACAGGTAAAAGAGCGACTGTACCGAAATTTTTGGAGGAGCGACCAAGAGGACCAGCGGCCAGCTTTTGGCCGAGATATAATAATGCAGCAGAAACTCGCGGGCAATGGGGCTCGGGGCCGTTTGCAGGATTTGCTGCACCATGTCCTGCTCCCCTTCCGGCTTGCCCCCCCGCAGGGGACCCCGGGTAGGCAGGGGAACACCCCAACGAGCCGCTTTACTCGAATTATACGGGTGATCTTTCATCCACCTATCATCCTAACCTAGCATAGCCAGAACCAAGCAGGACTGCTCCATAGCCCAAATCCTTGCCCGGTGTACGAGAATTTTAGCGGTTAGGCCCT
>JAFGKG010000128.1 GCA_016928715.1 Chloroflexia bacterium | reverse complement strand
AGTAGGTCAAGTTGCATTGCCGGCGCGGTTTTGATATACTGGCGGCGATGTGGGAGCGAGCGGGCGAAACGGCCCTGGATAAGCAGGAGGTGCGATTGTGGCTGGAAACATTGTCTCGCAAGTCGACGATTGGGTGCCCATCCGACGGGTTTTGATCAGCGTTTCGGACAAGGCGGGCCTGGAAGGGCTCATCCCGGCGCTGGTACAGATCTGCCCCAATGTCCACATGTATTCCACCGGGGGGACCTATCGCCGGCTGGCCGAGATCTTGGGGGAACCGTCCGCCCACCTGAGCCGCGTGGCGGACTATACGGGGCAGCCCGAGACGCAGGGCGGGTTGGTCAAGACCCTGGATTTCAAGATCTACCTGGGCCTGCTCACCGAAACTTGTAACCCGGCGCACCAGGCGGACTTGGCCCGCACCGGCGCGCAGCCGATCGACCTGGTGATCTGCAATCTCTATCCCTTTGAGGCCACCGTGGCCGAGGCAGGGGTGACCGTGGAGCGGGCCCGCTCCAACGTGGACATTGGTGGGCCCTGCATGATCCGGGCTGCGGCCAAGAACTATTTGCGGGTGGCTGTTGTTGTCGAACCGGATGGTTACCCCGCCCTGTTGGAACGATTGCGGATGCAGCAGGGCCGGCTCAACCTGGCCCAGCGCTTTGATCTGGCCGGCCGGGCCTTTGCCCACACGGCGCGCTACGACGCGGCCATCGCCGGTTTTTTCGCTGGACAGGATGCCGAGCGGGTGCCGCGGGCCTATCCCGATTTGCTTTGAGGAGGCGACATGAATATTTTGGTGACCGGCGCGGCCGGTTTTATCGGTTCCCATCTGGCCGAGCGCTTGGTCGATCTGGGGCACCGGGTGCGCGGGCTGGACTGCCTGACCGATTATTACGATCCGGCGCTCAAGCGTATGAACGTAGAGGACATTATGCGGCGGGGGGTCGAGTTCCTGCCGCTCGATCTGGCCGGGGATGACCTGGCGGAGGCCGTGCGGGACGTCGACATTATCTATCATGCAGCGGCCCAGCCGGGCATCTCGGCCACGACGCCCTACGAGAGCTACGTCCGTAACAACCTGACCGCGACCTACCGGCTGCTGCAGGCGATCCGGCGCTCGTCCGACGCCCTGCGCAGCTTGATCTACCTCTCTACCTCCTCGGTCTATGGTGCCGAGGCCACCGGCCCCGAGACCTCCGAGCCCAAGCCGACCTCTTATTATGGCGTGACCAAGCTGGCGGCCGAGCAACTGGCGCTGGCCTATTATCGGGAGCAGGGCCTGCCGGTCTGTTCGCTGCGGCTCTTTTCGGTCTATGGGCCGCGGGAGCGCCCGGAAAAGCTCTATCCCAAGTTGATCCGCTGTATCCTGGAGGATCGCGAGTTCCCCCTGTACGAGGGCAGCGAGCAGCACTGGCGCAGCTACACCTACGTGGGCGACGCGGTGGACGGCCTGGTGGCGGTATTGGACCGGCTGGAGCTCTGCCGGGGCGAGATTTTCAATATTGGCAGCGACACGGCCATCACTACGGGGGAGGGTATTCGTCTGGTGGAGGAGATTGTTGGTCGGCCGGCGCGCAAGGTTGTCCAGCGGCGTCGGCCGGGGGACCAACTCAGGACCCAGGCCGACATTTACAAGGCCCGCCGCATCCTGGGCTACAATCCCAGCACCAGCCCCCGCGAGGGCCTGGAACGGGAGGTGGCCTGGGTTCGGGAGCGGGTGTTGGGATAAGAAAGGAGAAAACAATGTCTTCCGATTTTGGCCAGGCCTATCGAACCGTGATGGACGATCATTTTCCCGAGCGCATGGAGATCCGTTTCGACTTTGACGAGGCGGTCATCCTGGTCTACGAAAAGGTATCCTGGGTGATAGAGGGGGTACGCAAGGGGCTGCGCTACGGTGAGAATCCCGGTCAGGAGGCGGCCCTGTACCGGCTGGTGCAGGGCAATCTCAGCCTGGGCCAGGTCAGCACCATTGTGCCCGGTCGCTACCTGGTTTCCGACGCCGAGCTGCTGCGGGCCGGCAAGCATCCGGGCAAGACCAACCTGACCGATGCCGACAATGCGTTGAATATTCTGCGCTATTTAGGTGACCGGCCGGCCGCCGCCGTTATGAAGCACAACAATCCGGCCGGGGCAGCCATTGCCGACACACTGGTGCAGGCCTACCTGCGGGCCGACCTGGCCGACCATCTGGCCGCCTTTGGCGGCTGTGTTGCCCTGAATCGATCGGTGGACCGGTCCACCGCCGAGGCCATTGCCGAGCGCTACGCCGAGGTGGTGGTGGCGCCCGACTATGAGCCGGGCGTGGTGGACATTCTGGCCCGCCGCCGCAACCTGCGCATTATGCGCATCGCCAACATGCAGCGCCTGCAGGAGTGGGCGGTGGAGCGTTTTCTCGATTTCAAGAGCTTGATCGACGGCTCGATCATCGCCCAGCTTTCCTTCAGCCCGCGCACCCGCAGCAGGGAGGACCTGCGCCTGGCCGAGAGCGCCCACCAGGACCGGACCTACCGCGTCGAGCGCGAGCCCAGCGAGCGCGAGATTGAGGACATGCTCTTTGGCTGGCTGGTCGAGGCCGGGGTCAGCTCCAACTCGGTGCTCTATGTTCGGGACCTGGTAACGGTGGGCATTGGCGCCGGGGAGCAGGACCGGGTGGGGGTGGCCCAGATTGCCCGGGACAAGGCCTACCGCAACATGGCCGACCGCTTGGCCTTTGAGCGTTACGGCTTGATTTACAGCGCTCTGGAGGACGAGCGCCAGCGCCGTCAAATCCAGGCCGAGGTGGACGAGGAGCACGGTGGATTAACCGGGGCGGTCATGGTCTCGGACGCCTTTTTCCCCTTCCGGGACGGGGTGGACGTGGGTCTGCGGGAGGGCGTCACGGCGGTGATTCAGCCCGGTGGATCGCTCAACGACTATCAAGCCATCCAGGCCTGCAATGAATACGGGGCGACCATGGTGTTCACCGGGGAGCGCAGCTTCAAGCACTGAAAGTGCTTGCACTGCCCCTCGCTCTATGATACAATAAATCCATAGGCGATCTCCTAACCGCTTGAGGCCGTGGAATTTCCGTCTGAGCAGAGGAGGTACAGCAATGGCCAGATTTCCCGATGGACGGGCCTTGCCGGGCAAGCTCTTTATCGTCGAGGGCATTGATGGCTCGGGCAAGAGCACGCAGTTGGACATGCTGCGCAAGTGGCTCATCGGGCAGGGCTATTGTGTGGCCTTTAGCGAGTGGAATTCCTCGCCCATTGTCAAGAAAACGACCAAGCAGGGCAAAAAGAAACAGTTGCTCTCCCCGACCTCCTTCAGCCTGATCCACGCGGCCGACCTGGCCGATCGCCTGGAGCGGCAGATCCTGCCGGCGCTCAAGGCCGGGGCGATCGTCCTGGCCGATCGCTACATCTATACCGCCTTTGCCCGGGACGTGGCCCGGGGCGTGCATCCTCATTGGGTGCGCCGGGTGTACGGCTTTGCCATCCAGCCGACGGTGCCCTTTTATTTCCGGGTGCCCTTGGAGGAATCGTTGGCCCGGATCCTGGAGGGCCGGCCCACGCTCAAGTACTACGAGGCCGGGCTGGATCTGGGGCTCAACAGCGACCCCTACGAAAGTTTCAAAATCTTCCAGGGCCGCATCCTGGAGGAGTATGACAAAATGGTCGACGAGTTCGACCTGACGGTCATTGATGCGACACTACCGCTCTTGGAGCAGCACGAAAGGGTGCGCACGATCGTCGCTCCGCACTTGGGGACGGCGCTCCGGGCCGAGCCCGGCGGTTGGCGCGAGGTGTTGGCGGCAGAGGGATTGCAGGGGCGCTATCTCAAAACCATGCCTCCCCCAGGAGATCAGCTATGACCAAGATCAACTTTTACGGCTATGGGCTGCCCGGTTTCAGCAAGAAAAAGCTGCCCGGCAAGTTGGTGGTGTTGGAGGGAACCGACGGTGTGGGCCGCTCGACCCAGATCGCGCTGCTGCAAGAATGGTTGGAATCGGAGGGCTATGCCGTGACCGTCACCGGCCTCAAGCGGGGCCGCCTGGCCGGCAAGGGCATCAAGTCGGCCATGACCGGCCACACCCTGGGCGATATTACGCTGAATCTCTTTTACGCCACAGACTTTACCGACCGGCTGGAAAAAGAGATCCTGCCGGCCCTGGGGGCCGGCTTTGTCGTACTGACCGATCGCTACATCTATTCCATCATCGCCCGTGCCCAGGTGCGCGGGGCCGATCCGGTCTGGATCCGCAATGTGTTGGGCTTTGCCCTGGTGCCGGACGTCGTCTTTTACCTTCAGGCGGACCTGGCCTCCCTGGTGCCGCGCGTGTTGAACGCCCGCGGTTTTGACTACTGGGAATCCGGTTTGGATATCCTGTCCGGTCGCGATTATTACGACAGCTATGTCGAGTACCAGACCCGTCTGCTGGCCCAGTTCGACGCCATTGCCGACGAATTTGACTTTGTGCGCATCGATGGCAATCGTTCCATCCTGGACGTGTTTCAGTCCTTGAAAGCCGAGATTGAGGAATTGCTCAAGGGCATCAGCCCAGCCAAGCAGGCCCGGTCTGTTTCCAAGCAATTAGAAGAATAGGAGGCGTTTGTTGGGTCGTCTGGTGATCCTTACCGGGCCGTCCTGCGTGGGCAAGGGGCCCCTGCATGACGCGCTCAATCGGCACTATCCACGCCTGGCCCGGCGCCTGCACAAGCTGGTGCTGTACAACAGCCGTGCTCCCCGGCCAGGGGAGCGGGATGGTCGGGACTACTATTTTCGGCCTCGTCACGAGATCGAGGCCCTACGCGACCGGGAGCATTTCATCCTGATGGATGTGCGGGGCGACCTGCAGGCCCTGGACGTGGCCAGCCTGCGCGAGATCCTGGCGGGGCCAGGGGACGCTTTTTTCGAGGGCAATCCCTTTGTGCCCGTCTCGCTTTTGGATAGGCCTGCGCTGTCCGGAATCGCCTCTTTGAGCGTGTTTCTCTCGCCCCTATCGCGGGAAGAGATCCTCTTTCTGCGCCATCCGGATCGCGGGGTCGACCTGCCGGCCCTGGTGGCCGATGTTCAGCGGCGCAAGCTGCTGCTGCGGATGCAGAAACAAAAGGGCCGGCTGTCCTTAGGGGACCTGGAAAACGTCGAGCGGCGCTGTAACAGTGCCTATCGCGAGATGCAGTTGGCCTGGCGTTTCGACCACGTACTGCCCAACCACGATGGCGAGGGTCATGACCATTGGGACGCCTTTTACTATCCCGTCGGCGATGCCTACCGCGTGCTGCAGGCCTTTGTCGCCCTTTTGGAGGGCGGGACGACGGATTACGCCGAACGGTGGGAGCCGGACCTGTTGCCCCAGGCCGGTCCCTGACTGCAACCGGGGCATGGGTCAGGAGCTGAACGATGAGCGGGCCGCCCAGCCAGGAACTGAGCACCAAGGAGCGCGCCTTGCTGGACTATATTGCCAACGAGGGCCGGCCTGTTTACGCCCGGCGGGCCCGCCTGCTCTTACTCTGGGGGCAGGGCCTCAAGATCGGCGAGATTGCCTCGCAGGTCCAACTGTCGCCGGGGCGGGTGCGCTATTGGCTGCGGGCCTTTGCCCGGAAGCGCTGGCACATTTTTCCCCAGGACTTGATCCAGACTCCTGAGCCAAGCGCAAGCGACCCTGGGTCCAGCCCAGAGGGCGTTCCGCCGGAGCCCCCCTCGCGGCCCGGCCTGGAGCCGGAGGACAGCATGCTGCAGGCGGCCGGCAAGATCCTCTCGCTGTACTTTCGGCGGATGCTTCAGCACGAGCGCGGTACCCGCCTGGGACAGGATATGGAGGAACTGCACGATATGCGGGTGGCCACCCGGCGTATGCGGGCGGCCCTGCGCATGTTTGGCCCCTATGTACAGGGGAAAGCATTCCGCCCGATTCGCCGGGGACTGCGCCGGACTGGGGATGCTCTGGGCGCGGTCCGCGACCTGGACGTTTTCTGGCTGAAAACGGAACAGTACCTGGCCGGCCTGTCCGCAGAGCGCCAGGGCGATTTGGATCTCCTGCGCCAGGCCTGGGAGGTAGAATACGAGCAGAGGCGCCAGGAAATGTTGGCCTACCTGGACGGCAAACGTTACGCCCGTTTCAAAGAACGGTTTGACGATTTGCTGCGCTCGCCCCAGCGGGCCGCACGGCCCCTCTTTTCCGACAAGGGAGAAGCGCGTCCCCGCCGCTTGAGCGATCTGCTGCCTGTATTGGTGAGCGAACGGTTGGCCCAGGTGTTGGCCTATGATGAATGGGTTATGGCGGAGGACATGCCCCTGGGCCAGCTGCATCGGCTGCGCATCGCGGCCAAGCGGCTGCGCTACGCGCTCGAGTTTTTCCAGGAGCTCTTGGGGCCGGAGGCACCTCTTCTGATCGAAAAGCTCAAAGGGCTGCAGGATCACCTGGGCAATTTGCAGGACGCGGTTGTGGCCAGCAGCCTGCTCTGTGATTTCCTGGCCTGGGGAACCTGGGGACATGGCCCGGCGTCAGATCGCGGGCCGGCTGTCTCCGTTGTCGCCCCGGGTGTTGCCGCCTATCTGGCGGCCCGCCAGGCGGAACTGCAGCAACTGGTCGAATCGTTCCCGCAGGTCTGGTCCGATTTCAGGGAACCAGAGTTTCGTCGCGCGATCGCCCGGGTCGTGTTCCCCTGGCCGGAGTAGAACGAACTGCCCTATATTTTTGCAGAACCCGCACACGGGAGGTGCAAAGGTGACCGAGCAAGTGCTGTACATTATCCTGTTGGGCCCCCCGGCCTCGGGCAAGGGTACCCAGGCGGCCCAACTGCGCGAATTCTTGGAGTTGCCCCATGTTGCGAGTGGGGATCTCTTTCGGGAGAACCTCAAGAACGAGACGGAACTGGGCCTCCAGGCCAAGGAATATATGGATCGAGGCGAGTTGGTACCCGACGACGTCACGATTGCTATGGTGATGGACCGCTTGAGCCGGCCGGACTGCGCCGGGGGTGCCTTACTGGATGGCTTTCCCCGGACGATCGCCCAGGCCAGGGCGCTGGATGCCGCCCTGGCGGCTGCGGGACACCGCGTCGCCCTGGTTCCCTGCATTCAGGTGCCGGACGACGTGCTGGTGGAGCGGGTCAGCGGCCGGCGCCTGTGTCCTGTCTGTGGTGAATCCTACCATGTTCGCTTCAATCCCCCCGAGGAGCCGGGCATCTGTGACAACGATGGGGCCGAGCTCTACCAACGGGAGGATGACCAGCCCGAGACGGTGCGCAGGCGGCTGCAAGTGTACCATGAGCAGACCAGCCCGCTAATCGATTACTATCGAAATCGCGGCTTGTTGATCGATATCCAGGGGGATCAATCCATCGAGGCCGTTCAATCCGACCTGCGGAGCGCTGTATCCAAAATCGGCCTGTTCCGCAAATAGCACGACACGGATTCTGCACGGATTGCACGGATCCCCCCGATAACAGGCCGGCTCGGAGCCAAAGTATGTGGGCAATCTGTGCAATCCGTGTCAAATCCGGGTTATGCTGTTTTCGTCCTTCGTGGCGGCCCGGCCTCGGCTGCGCCGAGGATGGCCATGTTCGACTGTTCCGTAATAGCGTTTTCTGTAGAGCCTGACCCCGCGTAGGCGGGGGGCGAGGTATGCCTCGCCCTTACAGGGGAGTGAAGCATGCTAGAGACGATTGATCTGACTAAAAAGATCGAGAAAAAAGAGTACCGCCGCCTCCTGCCCGATTTGCGCAATCGGCTGTACGATCTGCAAAAGACCTGCTGGGATGCCCAGATTCCCAGCGTAATTCTTTTTGAGGGTTGGGACGCGGCCGGCAAGGGGACCTCGATCAAGGCGCTGACCCGGCGGCTAGAACCACGTGGCTTCAAGCTCTATCCCATCCAGGCGCCGCGGACCTACGAGACGCATATGCCCTGGCTGTGGCGCTTTTGGCTCAAATTGCCCAACTATGGCGAGATGGCCATCTTTGACCGCAGTTGGTATGGCCGGGTGTTGGTGGAGCGGGTGGAGGGGTTAACGCCGGAGCCGGAATGGCGCCGGGCCTACCAGGACATTGTGAACTTTGAACGTACAATCGTCGATGACGGGTACATCATTGTCAAGTTTTGGCTGCATATCAGCAAGAGGGAACAGCGGCGCCGTTTCAAAAAGTTAGAGCGAGATCCCCTGACGGCCTGGCACGTCCAATCGGAGGATTGGGATCATCATCGCAAGTACGATACCTACCTCCTGGCGGTTGAGGAGATGTTGGAGCGCACCGATACCGAGTGGGGCCGTTGGACCATTGTTGAGGCCACCAACCGCCGCTGGGCCTGGGTCAAAATGTTCCAGACCATTATCGGCCGCCTGGAGGAGGTGCTGGAGAGTCGCGGATTCGAACTGCCCAAACCCCACGACTCACCGCCCGAAGGGGAGTCGGACAAGCCGAACGAGCAGGGAGCGTCGCCATGCTAGAGACCATTGACCTGAGTCAGAGCCTATCCCGTGAGGACTATGTCCGGAAATTGACCCGTTATCAGCTTCAACTGCGCGAGCTGGCCTACCAACTCTACGTACAGCAGCGGACCCTGGTGATCGTCTATGAGGGCTGGGACGCGGCCGGCAAGGGGGGCAATATCAAGCGGGTTACCGAGCGGCTGGATCCGCGCGGCTACGAAGTATTCTCCATCGCCGCGCCCAAGGGTGAGGACGCGACCCACCAATACATGTGGCGTTTCTGGCGTCGCCTGAAGCCGCCGGACGAAAAACAAATTCTGCTCTTTGATCGTAGTTGGTATGGGCGGGTGATGGTGGAGCGTGTTGAAGGCTTTTGCACAGAGGCCGAATGGAAGCGGGCCTATCGCGAGATCAATGAGTTTGAGCGCCAGCTCGTGGACTTTGGCATGATCTTGGTCAAGTTTTGGATTCACATCAGCCAGGAAGAACAACTGGCCCGCTTTCAGGAGCGTGAGCAGATCGCTTACAAGCAGTGGAAGCTGACCGAGGAGGATTGGCGCAATCGGGACAAGTGGGCGCAATACGAACAGGCTGTGGAGGATATGCTGCTGAGGACCAGCACCGTCACGGCTCCATGGACAGTGCTGGCCGGTAATGACAAGTGGTTTGCCCGGGTCGAGGCTCTCTCCACTCTGGTGAACGTGCTGGCCAAAAAGTTGGACTGCCAGCCGGCCGAGCCGGCCGACAAGTCGGTCCGCAACAAGGGCAAAAAGAGGGACGAGGCACGGGAACAAAGGCAAGGGGGTCCCTAGGGGCGGTATGGGCCGCTCTAGTTTCTGAGCAGTTTAGCGGAGGAAAAAAATGGCCGAGGAAAAAGGGGTTCCGGAAGAGATTCAGGAAGAGGCTCTGGCAGGGGTCGAGATGAAAGAGAAGGACAAGCAGGGCAAAAAGAAGGACAAGAAGGACAAAAAGAAGGGCAAGAAGGACAAGAAGGACAAGAAGGACAAGAAGGGCAAAAAGAAGGACAAGAAGGGCAAAAAGAAGGACAAGAAAGAAAAAAAAGGCAACAAGGGCAAGCAGAAACAAGATCTGTAGGAAGGAGGTCTGGCGGTGAACGTATACAACGTGCAGGATGAGTTTCAGGGCGGCTTTGCCGACGTGCGGGGGGCCACCCGCTACCTGGTGGTGCATCATGCGGCGGCCCTTTATCCCAGCGACAGTGGGATTGACGATGTCCGCATTGTGGCCAGCTACCATATCAACGGCCGGCGCTGGCCTGGCATCGGCTACCACATCTGTCTGGCCGAGGAGTACCAGGGTGGGCCCATCGCCCGCTACAACGTCTCCGACCTCAATTTGCAGCGGGCCCATGTGGCCTGGCGCAATCACGAGGCCATAGGCATCTGTTGCCTGACCGACTTTGGCAGCAAGCCGCCCGAGGAAAAGTGGATCGCTGCCCTGACCGAGGTGCTGCGCGAACTCAAGCAGCTCTATCCCCAGGCGGAAATTGTGGGCCATCGCGATATTGCCTATGACGCTGCTTCTTCGCCCGATGGCAAGAGTTGGTCCACCAGTTGTCCCGGCGCCCGCTGGCCCGAGTGGAAGGGGGAGCTATTGGCCCGCGTGGCGGGGGGATTTCCCCCACCGCTGGAGCGGATTACCCCCTACACGACTCTGATCAGCCAACCCCGGGTTACGCCAGTTCAGTGTACGCGTTACATCCTGTCCCGGCCGCATGGGGACTATAGCAGCTATGCCGTCTCGGCCATCATCGTGCCGGTCTATTTCCGGGTGGGCGAGATCGCCGGCATCGATCCGCTGCTGGCCATGGCCCAGATGATCCACGAGACGGGAAACCTGACCTCCTGGTGGTCGCAGCGGCCTCGCCGCAACCCGGCCGGTATTGGCGTCACCGGCGCCAGCATAGCCCAGGATCTTGGGGATCCACTGCACTGGGCCTGGAACGAGGACCGCCAGGTCTATTATGCCGGTCTGAGTTTCGATAGCTGGGCGGAATACAGCATTCCGGCCCACATCGGCCGGCTGTTGGCCTACGCGATGCCCCTGGAATCTCCCCTGACGGCGGAACAACAGGACTTGCTGGACTATGCTCTCAGTGTACGGCCCCTGCCGAATGACCTGCGGGGCTGTGCCCCCACGCTCAACGGGCTGGTGGGGACCTGGGCCAGCCCGGGCAAGCAGGTCATCGATGGCCAGGTGGTTACCTACGCCGATCGCCTCTCGGACATTGCGAACAGGATCCTGGCCGAGTAGGGGCACGTGTAGCGGAATGGGTGAGAGTGGATGAAGCATAAAAGTTGGCTCTTGTTACTGCTCTTGTTGGTGCTCCTCGGGCTGGCCGGCCGGCCCGTCGTGCAGGGACAGGAGGATTGGCCCTGCCGTGAACTGGTGGTGGATCGAGCGGAGGTGCTGGGTGATCAGCTCGATGAGGTTCGTGAGGCCGCCGGGGCTCTGGTCGAGCAAGGGGCGGACGTGCGGGTGTTCACGGTGCCGACGACGGGGATGGATAACCTGGACCTTTTTGTCGACGAGATCCAGTGGGCCTGTCCCAGTTGGCAGGCCCCGGCCGGCCCGGAGTACATGAAGAATAACCTCATCGTCCTTGGTGTCTCGGTGGAGGAGCGGCTGACCGGCCTGTATTACGGCGAGCATTGGTTTGAGCTGCTGGAGGGCGAACAACTGCACATTCAGACCGAACTGATCAATCCCCGCTTTGCGGCCGGCGATTTTCCCGGTGGGCTGCTGGACGGTCTGGCCGGGATCGAGGACCTGCTCTCGGCGTCGCTGCAGCCGACGGCCGCGCCGCGCACCTCCGAGCCGACGGCCATTTCCGGGGAGCAGGAGCGGGCCGGGGACGGTGGCGGCTCCTGGGTGGCCCTGGGAGCCCTGGGATTGGCGGTGGCCGGCGGCGGGGCGGCCGCGGCCTATGCCCTGCTGCGGGCGCGGGCGCGGCGGCGGCGGGCCCAGCAGCGGGCCCGGGAGGCCAAACTCAAGATCGCCTCGCGCATTCTGGAGCTACAGGAGCAACTCCCCTTCAGCGAGGTGGAGATCACCGGCCTGTCCGGCCAGGTTTCCGAGCGGACCTTGCAAGGGCTGCGCGGCCAATTGGCCGAGACGCAGCAAGTGGTGCAGCAGGTGGCCAGCGACAGCCAGAGTTTAGAGATCGCCGGCAGCGACCCGGAGCGGCCCGGCCTGAGCCAGGAGGAGTACGAGGGCTTTTGCTCCTCCTACGAAGAACTGCTGGCCTCTCTGGAACGGGCGGCCGAGATGCGACACGCCGTTCACCAGGAATTGGCCTCCCTGCGGCAGTTGATCGAACAACTACCCACTCGTTTTCAAGAGGCCCTGGTCGCGATGGAGCAAACCGCGGCGGAGGTCGATGCGCTTTCGGAGGGCTTGAGCAACCGCTGGGCCCAGGATCTGCTGGAGCGGGCGGGCCTTGCACTGCGGCAGGCCGAATCGGCCCACGCGGAGCACGATCCACAGGAGGCCCAATCCCGGCTGGTCCAGATGCAGCCGCTCTTGGATCAGGCCCGGGAGGCGGCCGGCCTGCTGCCGGCGCTGGCCGGGCGTATCGACGAGGTCGCTGGCTTGATCGCCAAGGTGGCCCAGGATTTTGACGACATGTCTCGCCAGTACGCCCCATCCTCTTGGGAAGCCGTGCGGGGCAATGGCACCGAGGCCGAGAACCGGGTGGACTGGGCCGAGGAGGCCCTGGAATTGGCCGCCCAGGATCTGAGCGACACGGAGGAAAAGGCCTGGCAGGAAGGGCAGGAGCGCTTGCGGGAAGCCCAGACCTGGTTGGATGAAGCCGTCCAGCTTGTTGAGAGCATTCGCTCACGCAAGAAACACTTGGACGAGGCCCGCCGGCAGGTCCCCCAAGAGGTGCAGGCCGCGCAACAAGATGTCCAACGGGCCCGGCAGTATATCCAACAGTACGACCCGGATATCCGTGAGCAGTTGGAGGATGATCTGGCCGGGGTGGCGGAGGAACTGCAGCAGGCTGAGCGCGAGTTAGAGCAACAAGCCCCCGATGTTTTGCAGGCGCTGTCCCTGGCACAAAAGGCCAACGAGGCGGCGGACAGGATTTTGGCCGAGGCTCGCACAGAGCACGAGACCATCGAGCGATTGTGGCACAAGTATGGTACAATCTCGCGACAGGCCGAATCGTCCGTCTCTCGCGCCGGTCACTATATTCGCGTCCACAGCCGTGACGTGGACCGAGATGCGGAAAAAGCGTTGGTGCGGGCGCAGGACTTGTTGCAGCGAGCTGAGCAGAAATCCGTCCAGGCCAAGGAACAAGAGGATATTGCCCGCCGACAGGCGTTGGAGGAGGCCGTCAGTCTGGCCCAGGAGGCGCAAGGGGTGGCTGATAGCGCCTATGCCAGTGCGCAGGCCGACTTTCGCCGGGCCGAGCGGGCCCGCCGGCTGCCGCTCTCGGCCACCTCCCCTCCTCTATCCAGAGTGCCCCGCAGTTGGGGCACCCCTCGACCTTCCTCCAGAAGCAGCAGTAGTGGCTCAAGTAGTGGCGAGAGCTGGCGCAGCAGTGGCAGTTCGCGCAGCAGTGGGAGTTCGGGTAGCACTGGGGGCAGTTCGAGCAGTTGGAGCCGCTCCTCCAGTTCATCCTCGCGCCGCAGCGGTAGTTCCAGCAGTTGGAGCCGCTCCTCCACCTCTAGCCCCAAGCGAGGAGGGGGTTCCAGCGGCTGGTAGGGCGTTCTCACTCGATCGGCAGCCACACGGTAAAGGTGCTACCCTGCCCGGGTTGGCTTTCCACCGTGATCCTGCCGCCGTGCTCTTGGACGATGCCCAGGCTGACCGATAGCCCCAGGCCGGTGCCGCTTGGTTTGGTGGAGTAAAAGGGATCAAAAATGCGTTCCAGGTTGTCCTTGGCGATGCCCTCCCCGGTGTCACTGATGGAGATGCCGATTTGATCCCCCCTTCTCTCGCTACAAATGCGCAGTTGTCCGCCCTGGGGCATGGCCTGAAAGGCGTTGGTGATGAGGTTGAGCAAAACCTGGCGTATTTGCCCCTCGTCCAGGGATAGGGGGGGCAGGTCGGCTTCGTAGGATTCCTCGACCTGCACGTTGCTGGTCTGCAGATGATAGCGAATGACGTCCAGTGTTTGCCGGGTGACCTGATTGATATCGGCGGGCGTGCGCTTTGGTTCACTCTGGCGGGAAAATTGGAGCAGGTGGCGTACGATTCTGCTGGCCCGCAGTGCTTCGGCACGGATGCCCTGCAAATCTTTGTAGCTCGGATGCTCCGGCTCCAATTCGATCATGGCGATTTCAGCGTAGCCTAGCACGCCCGTGAGGGGGTTGTTCAGCTCGTGGGCGACCCCGGCGGCCAGCTCGCCCACAGCGGCCAATTTAGCCGATTGAACCAGTTGTGCCTGGGTGCGTTTGAGTTCATCCATCTGCTGTTGCAGGTCGTCGTACAGACGGGCGTTCTCCAGGGCCACGGCGATCTGGTCGGCCAGGGGGGTGACCAGGCGCACGTGTTTTTGGTTAAAGTGATTCAGCTCGACGCTGTCGATGGAGAGCAGGCCGATCACGCGATCATGCACAATCAGGGGGACCCCCAGCCAAGAGCGGATGTGCGCGTGGGGGGACTCTCGGAAGGGGGTATGGGCTGTCCGTGCATCGCGCAAAATGACGGGCCGGCGTTCCTGCACGACAATGGTGTTGGGATTATCTCCGGGAACGGGGAACTGCCAGCCGATGATCTTTTGTGGTTCGGGAAAGCCCCGACCGCCCACAATCTCGAGTTTGTCCTCTCGCATCAACTGTACCGAAGCGCTGTCGTAGGGCACGACGTAGCCCAATTGTTCCAGGATGCGCTCCAGCCTTTCGTCCATGCTGAGAATTTCGGTCACTGCTGCGCCGGCCTGGCGCAGGGTTTCGGCCTCCTGCCAGCGGGCACGCGTCTGTTGCAGTAACCGCCGCTGTTCCAATGTAGCGCCGGCCAGGGGAGCCAACTGTTCCAAGAGGGTGACGTCCTCGCTTGAAAAGAGTCGGGGCAGTTCGTCGGCGAGATAGAGCACGCCCAGAGGACGTTCCGCCCAGTGGATAGGTACGGCGATGCAGGACGGTTTGGAGGCCGGGCTGAATTTTTCAGATTGGCCCGCCCAGTGGTTATAATTTT
>JAFGKG010000127.1 GCA_016928715.1 Chloroflexia bacterium | reverse complement strand
TATTACCGGCAACTGCGCCCCCAGGAGCTGGGGCGGGAGGAGGTCGAGCGATGAGCCTGTCCCTTGGTACGCCATCCGGGGCCCAGGGGCCCGGCCGGGCGCTGCACAGCTATGGCTCCAAGGAGGGGGAGGGCCGCATCAGCGGGCGGGTCCTGCTGCGCCTGCTGCGTTTCGTCCGCCCCTACTGGCCGCACATGGGCCTGGCCGGCCTGCTCATGCTGGTCTCGTCGGGGGCCGGCCTGCTGGCGCCCTACCTGAGCAAGGTGGCCATCGACGACAACATAGCCGCCGGGGATATGCCCGGCCTGCTGCGCACCGGCCTCTGGCTGGCCGGCACGCTGGCCGCCATCTATCTCTCCTCGGCTGTGCAGAGCTATGTGCTGGCCTGGGTCGGACAGCACGTACTGTACGGCCTACGGGACGCCCTGTTCCGGCACCTGCAGGAGCTCTCGGTACCCTACCACGACCGCCACATCGTCGGGGTGACCCTCTCGCACGTCATCAACGACGTCGAGGTGATCAACGAACTGCTCTCGCAGGGCCTGGTCAACATGGTCGGGGACGGCATCCTGCTGGTGGGGACGATCGCCGTCATGGTAGCTATGGAGCCGCGCCTGGCCCTGCTGACCTTTAGCGTGCTGCCGCTCATGGTCCTGCTCACGGTCTGGTTCAGCGGCCGGGCGCGGGTGGCCTTTCGCCAGACCCGCGAGCGCATCGGCGCGGTGGTCGGAGACCTGGCCGAGAACATCAGCGGCATGCGCGTGATCCAGGCCTTTGCCCAGGAGGACATGACCCAGGAGCGATTTGAGGGGGTCAACCGGGCCAACCGGGACGCCTACATCCGGGCGATCTCGCTGTCCTTTGTCTTTTTGCCGGCCGTCGAGATCCTGAGCATGCTGGCCACGGCCGTGGTGCTCTCGCTGGGCGGGAACATGGTCGTGCACGGCAGCGTGACCATCGGCGTGATCGTGGCCTTTATGAGCTACGTAGGGCGCTTTTTCGATCCCATCCAGGATCTCAGCCAGATCTATACCACGCTGCAGGCGGCGACGGCCGGCGGGGAACGGGTGCTGGGGCTCCTGGACACGCCGCCCCAGGTCCAGGAGCGGCCCGATGCCATCGAGGCCCCGCCCCTCCGCGGCCACATCGAGCTGCGCGGCGTCTCCTTCCACTATGTCCCTGGAACCGAGGTGCTGCACGAAATCAGTATGACCGTCGAGCCCGGCGAGACCGTCGCCCTGGTGGGGCCGACTGGGGCGGGCAAGACCTCCATCGCCAACCTGGTGGGCCGCTTTTACGAGGTCAGCACGGGGGCCGTGCTGGTCGACGGCTGCGACGTGCGGGAACTGACGCTGCAGAGCCTGCACCGGCAGATGGGCCTGGTGCCGCAGGACCCCTTTCTCTTTCCCGGCACCATCGCCGACAACATCCGCTTCGGGCGGCCCGGGGCCGGCCTGGAAGGGACCGTGGCCGCGGCCCGGCTGGCCAACGCCGACGCCTTTATCCGCAGCCTGCCACAGGGCTATGACACGCGCATCCTGGAGGGCGGGGTCAACCTCTCCATGGGTCAGCGCCAGCTCCTCTGCATCGCCCGCGCCCTGCTGGTGGACCCGCGCATCCTGATCATGGACGAGGCCACCTCCAGCGTGGACACGGTCACCGAGGCGCTGATCCAGGAGGCCCTGGAGCAGCTCCTGCGCGGGCGCACGGCCATCGTCATCGCCCACCGCCTGAGCACGATCCGCAACGCCGACCGCATTTACGTCATTGACGAGGGCCGCATCGTCGAACAGGGCCGGCACCAGGAACTGCTGCAGCAGGGCGGCCTGTACCGCGACCTCTACGAGCGGCAATTCATCAGACCTAGCCCAAGGCCTTGATCTTGGCCTCGATCTCTTGCTTGAGCCGCTCGATCTCGGCCTGGAGTTCCTCCTCGCCCCGGGCGATTTTCTTCAAGAACTCCTCGCTGCCCCCCAACTGCTCCACGTAGCGGGCGCGCAGGGCGCCCTCCTTGCCGGTCTCGGAGAGCACGGCCATGTTCTGGCGCATCTGCTCTTGGGACTTGTAGATCTTTTGGCGCTCCTTGTCGGCCTCGGCCAGCAGTCTTTCGTTCTCGGCGATCTTGCCCCAGAGCGCCAGTAGTTCGGCGATCTTGTCATAGACCGCCTGGTCGATGAGCCCCCGCTGCAGGTAGCGGCGCAGCCCCTCGTAGGATTGGCGCTGCAGCTCTTCCTGACGGCTGAGCAGGCGGCGCTCCTGCACCTTGAGCAGCGCCTCGCCGCGGGCCGGCGCCTCGATCTCGAAACGGAAGTGCTGGTCGGTCTGCTCCTGTGGCTCGGGGCTCTCGTACAGCTCGTAATAGCTGGTGCGGGGGTGCTCCAGCAGCACCGTGACCGCCCCGGCGGTGCTGTTGTTAACCTGGTACTCGCGGGCGCGGGTCTCCCACTCCTCGACGTGCAGGTAGGCGCCGCGGATGGAGAGGCGATGGATCTCGCGCCAACTGTTGCTCTGCTCCTGGACCTTGACGCCCAATTCGACGGCATAGGGCACATTCAGCTCGTCGCCGACCACCGTAAAGGGCAGCACGGCCTCGCCGACGTACTCGCCGGCCTCCAGCACCGTGACGGGGCCCCGCTCCAGGGTCAGGCCGCTCTCGTTCTGCATGCGCAGGGTGGCCACGGGGTGGGTGGGCAGCTTGGCGCCGTTGTAGAGCAGGTCCTTGCGATAGTCCAGCTTGGCCGAGATAATGGGCACCATGGCCGACTGGCCCCGGCCCACGGTCACCGGTGTGCCAATAACGTACTGAAAGAGTTCGCCCAGCGCCTCCCCGGTGGTGCTGACGGCCGCGCTCTGGACCAGCTTGTCGCGGTCCATGGCCTTGCGGGCGCGGCCGGCCGGCGCCGGCGGCATGGCCTCGGGGGCGGCCTCGGCCATCATGGCCATACCGGCCCCCAGGGTCATACCCTCGGCGTCCCGCATCTGGGCGGCGAAATCGACCGGCGCGGCGGCCACCCGGGCCTCCTCCTCCACCACCGGCCGCTTGGGAATAAAGGGGGTGTAGAGATCATAGATGAACGAGATGGGCATACCGGCCACCAGGGAGAGAGAGATCTCTTTCAGGTCCTCCTCCAGGCGGTTGTCAAAGATGCCCCAGCCCAACAGCAGGGCGTCGGGCCCGCCCTCGGCTTTGGGGTCGGCCACCAGGCGGTAGCTGACGCGCCAGGTGGGGGCCGGCGCGATGTAGCTGACCGAGAGTTCGTGCTCGCCGGGGCTCAGGCGGATGGTCACCTGGCGATAGTTCTCCTGGCTGAGCGAGGTCTGCAGGAAAAAGCGCAGGTCGCTCTCGCCGCGCTCGTCCAGGATCTCGACGCCCTGCAGGCGGCCCAGGTTAAAGGCCTGCACCTGGGCAGTCTCGTCGGCCAGCAGCGAGACCAGGGCCGTCTTGAGCGGCTGCTCGTCGGGCAGCTCGTCCAGGCCCAGGAGCACGCCCCCGGCCTGCTCGCCCTGGTCCAGCAGCAGGCGCACCCGCCGGCCGCGCAGGCCCACCAGCAGGTCGCGCAGGCTGCGGTCGTCGCCCAGGCGGATGGAACAGCCGGCCAGGCGCTCCTCGCGGCTCTGGGGCGTGGCATAGTCGATGCCCAGCACCTGGCCCTCGCCCCAGTCGATGACGGTCAGGCTCTTGAGGATGTCGTTCATCTCTTCCACGCGGAAGGAGATTTCGACCTCCTCGCCGTCGAGCCGGGCGCGCCGCTCGAAAAAGCCGACGCCGTGCTTGTACAGGGTCATGTGGGTGATGGGGAGTTTGCTCATGGGGGATCTCCTCCTGTTGCGCTCTTTCATATAGCTGCACATGCCGTCCAAAGTCCACGGATGACCCATTGCGGGTTTTCAGAAGGCTGCTTTGGAATGGCCCTTTAACAACTTTTGGTTTTGCTGCCCGTTTACCGTCACCGGCTAAAGCCTCGACTCCGAAAAGGCCCGTAAAAGTTCTCAATTCCCTGGACAGGAGTCGAGGCTTTAGCCGGTCAAATCCTTTGTTTTGACTCGCTGCCCCCACAATGCTATACTATTTTTGAAACGGCGACGCCCTCATTATAGCAGATATGCCTTGCTCTGACAACGGACTCGGACCTGGACAAGGGCCGTTTCATGCTTCGTCAGTAAGCCCCCCAGTATTTGAGGATACCAGATTGTCATTCTTCGCTGCGCCGCCTACGGCGGCTTGCCCAGGCCTGAGCTACGCTCAGGATGACAGGTACTATCCAGCGCGGTTGCATTATCAGTACGGCTCCTACCAGACGAATATGAAACAGCCCTTGGCCTGGACGCGGGTTGACAGCCTTGTAGAGATTGTGTATGATAGGTTTGATATACGTATCCCCTTGGGAGTGCACGATTATGAATATCGAAACCATCCGTGAACGAGTCAGAGCTGGAAATTACCTTGTCAAGAGTCACGCAGTGCAGCATGCTTTAAAAGAAGGTTTTGATCGCGAGCATATGGTTAAAGCTATTCTCAGTGGAAAGATTGTTGAGGAGTATCCCGATGGGCAGCGAGTGCTTATCTGCGGCAGTGCTACTGTAGCAGAAAACGCCGGTCTTTACTTGCACGTTGCCCGAGCCCAACTGTACTTGAAGCTGCGGTCCTCCAGCATGTCCCAGTCAAAGCCGACCACCTCGGCCAGGGCGGCGTACTGGCGCTTGGGCACGGCGCCCCAGCCGACAAAGCGGGGGATCGGGGCGCGTTTGACCTTGATGTAGGCAAAGCCGGCCATGCCGCTGAGGTAGAAAAAGAGCCGGTCGGGCAGGCGCACGCCGGTCTCCCACTCGTAGAGATCCTCCAGCCCGTTGACCATGCAGGTCATAGGACAGACCTTGTGGGGCAAATCGATGCGCGGCACGGCCCTGGCCCACCCTACACCGGCAGCGCATCCCCGGTGCTGACGCCAAAGCCCATGTTTTCCAACTGCTGAACGAACAACTTTTGCGCCCCAGGGCTCTCCAGCAGCAGGTAGAGATCCTGGACCTTGCCCTTGCGGTCCGCGTACTGGAAGCGGATGGCCCGTTGGTCCCGCCAGCCATAGAGTTTGCCCGCCTCGACGGACTGGACATTGTTCTGGTCCAGCAGCAGGCCCCAATCGCTCTTGGTCGTTTTGACGGTGATGCCGTAGGCCTTGGCCTTGGCCACGTGGTGGATATAGATGAGCAATTGGCCTCCGGGCATGGGGATAAAGTTAGCCACAGCCTTGGTAAAGCGCTGCATGCGCCGGCCGAACTCGAGCACCGGCTCGAGCTGCTGGAGCTTTTGGAAGGTGCCGGTGGCCTGGAGGCCAGGACGCTCGGTGGGCACCGGCGCGGTCGGATCCAGGGGAGAGGCCTGAAAGACCGTACCCCGGAAAAAGAAGGGGACCAGGCCGAGGACGACCAGCAGGCCGCCGACGACGATCATGGTGTAGGCGGTCCCCGCGGCAGGCGGGGTCGCGCCGTCCTTGATATAGATCGCGGCGGTGGTATAGAGATCGTAGGACTCGAACTCGGACAGGTCGCTCTCGATCAAATCCTTTAGCTCCGTGGGCGACCGGCGGGTCATGCCGGTAATGGTGGTCTCTTTGAGGTCGCCGCCCAGGGAGATGAGCAGAGGGGAGGTATGCTCGATCAGGATCATCGCCCCTGTTTCAGGATCGATCATGTAGTAGAAGGAGCGGGTGGTCGTACCGTCCTCATCCTCCTCGGTGTAGGCGGCCTCGTCCATGGCAATGCCGCTGACGCTGACGTAATAGCCCACCCCGAACTCATCCCGGGCGAGTTGATCAATCGTCACCTGTTGGGGACCTTGTACGTTCTTGTTGGCGGTACTGAGGTTCGCCAGGCCGGCGATCAAAAGGATGGCTCCCAAAACGAGCAGAATCACACCCACAATTTTCAGGCTACTCAGGCGGCCCCTCCAACGCAGTCCGGATTCGTTCATCGGATTCTCCTCCTAGTGTCGCTTGCAGATCGACATGAGCGACATACGTTTGGCACAAGTGCGACTTATTTTACTGTCTGGCCGGCCTTTCGTCAAGCCGGAGGCCGGCGGACTATTCTCTCCAGATCAAGGGCATATAGAGGATCGTCCCCCCGGTCGGCAGGCGAATCGTGCAGTCCTCTTGCTGTTTCTGCTCAAAGCAGGTACCCAGGTAGGCCCCGGCGTAGTAGACGTTAAAGGCCTTGTCCCAGAATATCTTTTTGCCCCCGCGCTCCAGCCGCTGGCCCAGCGGCTCACAGTCAGAGGCCGGTTCGGGGTGCCCCTTGTCATTCCAGACGGCAACACAGCCGCCGGGGGGGATTTCGTCCAGGGCCCACTCCCCGCCCTGCACGGCTCCCGGGCCATCGCCCAGGCGCAGCGGGGACAGGGGCAGCACGACGTCGGTCTCGTTGAGCACAAAGAGGCTGTCCCCGTCCTTTTTCAGCAGGCGCAGCTCATAGGAGGCCGGCACCGGCCGGGTCGGCCAGAGGGTGGGCGGAGCCGTGGGCAGGCGGGTGGGCCGGACCAACGGGACGGCGGTGGAGGTGGACTGCGGCGGGCCGGTGGTGGGCACAGGGATCGGCTGGGGCGTGCTCGTCGTGAGGGCGGTTGGGGGAAAAACGGCGGCACTCGTCGGCGAGACGGGCCGGACGCTGACCGGCGGGTGCGTCAGCACAGGGGGCGACTGGGTGGGACCGGGGGACAGGGCGCCCCACCACTCCTGCCAGGGCACAAAGAGCGCGGCCAGCAGCAGCGCGGCCAGGGCGAACAGGGCGGCGAGACCAAGCAGGCCCCGCCGTTTGGCTCGGGGGGCAGGCCCCTGGACCGCAGTGGGGGAGGCCACCGGAGCGGGGTCGTCCCCAACCGATCCGGCCGGGGCGCTCACGGCAGCCGGGATAGGCGGCAGCGCGGCGCCCCCCGCCGGGCCCGGCGGGGATTCGACACCGGCCGGCGGCGAGAAAGAGTCCCGCTCCAGAGTGAGCGGAATCGGGGGCAGCTTGCGTTGGCCCAGGGAGAGCGGGACGGCGGTCTGCAGGGCCGAGGCCGGCTCGCCCCCAGCCAGGGCCCGTTCCAGTGCCCCCACCAGGGCGGCCCCGCTGGCATAGCGCTCGGCCGGCTTTTTGGCCAGAGCCTTGAGGATCACAGCCTCCAGTTCAGGGCTGATCTCTGGACGCAGATCCCGGGGCGGACGGGCTGCTTCGGTCATGTGCAGCAGGGCCACGTCCATGGGCTCGGCGGCATCAAAGGGTAGCTGGCCGGTAAACATTTCGTAGAGGATCACGCCCACCGCGTACAGGTCGCTCTGGGGCACCGAGCCGGCCGAGGAGATGACCTGTTCCGGAGCCACGTAGTGAGGGGAGCCGAAAATCTCGCCCCGGGTGCCCACCTCCTGCAGCAGGGCTAGTCCAAAATCGGTCAGGATGGCCTGGTCCTGGGGGTCCAGCATCACATTGGAGGGCTTGACATCACGGTGGATGATGCCCTTGCTGTGGGCATAGTCCAGGGCCAGGCAGACCTGGTGGACGATGGCGGCGGCCTCGTCGGCGGGGATCAGGCCGCCCTGCTGCTGGTAAGCGGCCAGGCGACCGCGCAGGTCCTCGCCCTCGACGTACTGCATGGCGATATAGAGCAGATCGCCGGCCCGGCCGTAGCGATACAAGCGGACGATGGAGGGGTGTTCCAGGTGGGCGATGGCGCGGGCCTCGCGTTCAAAGCGCTTGATATAATCCGAGTCGGCGCGAAAGGGGGCATCGATGACCTTGATGGCAACGTAGCGCTTGAGCTGAACGTCCAGCCCCCGGTAGATGCGGGCCATGCCGCCCTGCCCCAGCAGCGCGTCGATGCGGTATTCGTCCAGTTGCTGGCCGATGAGGCTGTCGGCGTCCGCGTCCGTGGTCGCAATGGGCGGTGGGGGAGTCGGCAGGCGCGGCTCCCCTCCCCGGTCGGCTAGGTGGGAGGAAACCCGCTGGTCCACCGACATGGTCGAGAGCGTGCGCGGTCCGGCTGGCGGCGGGGACGGTGCCTCCGAGACGGCCGGCGCCTGCAGCGCATCCTGAAGCGCATCCATCAGGGCGGTGCAGTGGGGATAGCGCTCTGCCGGCAGCTTGTCCAGCGCTGTGCCCAGGACCGCGGCGGTGGACGGACTCAAGTCCGGGTTGATCTCTCGCGGCGGCGGCAGCGGCGAGAGGATATGCTGAATGGCCACGCTGGTGGGTGAGGGATCGTCAAAGGGCACCACCCCGGTCAGCATCTCGTAGAGGATCACGCCCAGGGAGTACTGGTCCGAGGCGGGCAGGGCGTCGGCCGAGCGGTGGGCCTGCTCCGGGGCAATGTAATGGGCCGAGCCAAAGACCTCTCCCAGGGAGCCCTGGGCCACGTCGAGGGCCAAGCCAAAATCGGTCAACACGACCCTGCCGTCGCCGGCCACCAGCACATTGGAGGGCTTGACGTCCCGGTGAATTACGCCCTTTTCATGGGCGTAATCCAGGGCGCTGGCGACGGCCCGCCCGATGCGCAGCACGTCGTCGTGGGGGATCAATTCGCCAGCGGCGGCGTACTGGGCCAGCAGAGAGGACAGGTCCAGACCGTCGATGTACTCCATGGCAAAATAGTACAGGCCCTCCTGTTCGTCGGCATAAAAGACCTGGGTGATATTCTCGTGCCGCCAGCCGGCCACCGCCTGGGCTTCGCGCACAAAACGTTCGGCATAGGCGCGGTTGCTGCGATAACGGGCATCAATGACCTTGACCGCGACGGGCCGCTCCAACTTGACGTCCCAGCCATAATAGACCTGGGCCATCCCGCCCCGGCCAACGAGGCGTTCGATACGATAGTTGGCCAATTGGCAGCCCAACAGGGGGTCCTCAGCCATTTGCGCGCTCCCCTTGGACCGTACTGCGGGTCTGGCGGCTGGCCCTAGTGATCCGCTGCAGGTCCTGGATGAACTGGTTCAATCCGTAGCAGTAGCTGTCGAGATAGTCCTGGGCCATACGCACGGCCAAGTGTCCATAGCCGGCCCGCTGCAGCAGGCCGACGTGGGGGCGAAAGTCGCGCAGCGTGATTGTCAGGCGCCCCTGGGCGTCGGTGAGCACGCCCCAAGCCAGGGTCTTTTTCTCATTGTCGTCCTTGGCCGTGATAAAGCGAAGCAGGGTGCTCCCCGGGGCCACAGCGCCGACATTGGAAAAGACCTCCCGGCCCTTGATCATGTCGTTCAGCACGTCAAAACGCCCGGGGATGCGGTCCAGCAGGCGCTGCAGCGGGGCCGGCATATGCGCCATCAACTGGATGGCGCGCAGGCTAAAGCTTTCTCCCTGCACGGCCCTCTCTTTGAACTGGCTGAACAGGTGACCAAAGCCGGCCAGCGCGGCCAGGTAGCAGCGCTGGACCAGATCAAAGTCCTCGTACAAGGCACTGCGATCCCCGGCAGCGCCATCGTAGGCCTCCAGGGCGGCGATGCTTTGATCGTGCTGGGCAAGCAGGTCCAACTCGGCCAAAGGGATCTCCAGGCTCATGGGATAGAGCCGCTCCCCCGGCTTGTGCTGGCTGGCGTCCACCGGGATGAGGATGGCCGGGTTGATCTGTGGAGCGTTCCATACCTCCAAGGCCGTCCTGGCCGCCTCGCGGGCGGCGCCCTTTTGCGCCAGGCGCCGCAGCTCGGCCAGCAGGACAGGTTCGGGGCGATAGCGAAAGGCATGAACGGCCCGGTAGAGGACCAGCAGATCGTTGACGGTCAGGGCCAACAGGTCGTTGCGCCGCTTAAAGAGCTTGCGCAGGGCCAGGATGGGCTTGAGCTGGACGGCGCTGCTCTCCACTCCCACCTCGCTGGCGCAGCGGGGCGCCTGCTGCAGCACCTGCTGCAGGGACGAACTCGGGGGCAAATGCAGGCGCGAGGGCGGAATGGGCGCGGCCTCGGGCGGCGGCAGCCCCTGCAGGTAGACGGCCCAGGAGAGGGCCTCGTGGGTCAGGATCTCGGCTAGGGCCACCCCCCAAATGCCGTCGAAAAAGATATGCGACTGGTCAAAGACAAAGCTTTGGCCGGTGTCGAATATGGTCAGGGCGTGATCGCCCACCCCGCGCTCGCCCTGGCGCAGCTCGACCAGCGGCAGGTGGCGCTGGCGCCACTCAAAGTTGAGCAGGATGGACGCCCGCCGCAGGGCCTCTAGGCTCTGCTGCAGGTCCGGGGCAAACTCTTGGCGCAGGTTGGGCCAATGGGCGCGGCGCATGCGGGCCAGGGGGATCAAGGAGGTCGGAGAGTCCGCTGGCGGGGACAACAGAGCCGCGACCTGCGCGCGCACGAGCTGGACATCACTGGCCTGAGCCGTGCCCGCCGCGCAGACCGGCAGCAGGTAGTAATAGCCGTGCAGGACGAGACCGACGCAGGACCGCTCCAGGGGAACAGGTCGGCGGGTCTCCGCGTAGGGGCCGGGCTCCAGGTAGGCCAGGATGGACAACTGCTGCTGGTAGGCCGGCAGTTCCTCAGCCTCGGCGGCGCGGACCTGGCGCAGCCAACGGCGGCGCAGGTTCGCGGGCATTGTGTTGGTGGCCGGCCCCAGGAAATCGTCAAAGCGGGCCCGCCGGTAGCCGGGATAGTCCAGGCTGGCGGGGCAATCGGGAGCGCGTCCGTAGGGGCGCTGCCGGAGCCAGTCGCGCCGGAGCTGGTCCACGGGCCCCGGCTCCCAGCATTCGGCCAGCAGGCGCAGGTAGACGCGCTCACGCCACTCGTTCTCCAAAAGGCGCGGGTATTGGTGCAGGCAGTGGATAGCCGCCATGGCCCAGGCGGTCAGGCGGTCGGCCGGATGGAGGGACAAGCCATGCTGCAGCAGCAGGGTGTCAAAACCATGGGTCTCGTTGGCGTGCCGGGCCGTGTCCTCGCGCAGGGCATATTCGACGTAGAACTGCCAGGGGCCCTGGGGAAAGGCCTGATCCGCATCGATGCCAGCCAATCGCAGCAGCAGTTGGTAGCCGCTGATCACGGCAGCCGGGCCGGCGAAAAAGGCCCCATAGACGGCCCGATCCAGGATCTGCTCAACGCCCTGAAAGAGCAATTGGATGTCGCGCTTGATGGTCTTGAGCGGCGGCCGCCGGCCGCCCAGACGGGCCAGACCGTTGAGGATCATACCGGGGACATTGCCGGCCGGAATCAGTTTGGCCACCCGCTCCACCAGGGTATCGACTTGGGGCAGGGAGAGATGCGAGATCTCGCGCAGGGTCGAGGAATGGGCGACCGAGCGCAGATCGCTGGCTGTCTTGATTGTGGCCTGCGTGTATAGTTCCCGTGCTTCCATGGCACCTTGCCCGAGGGGTCCGCCACTGTACTGTCCGGCCCATTATACCACAAGATGTAGCAGGGGATTTTATTGACAAGCGGCCCGGTGCTGGCTATAATGAACGTTAGAACGTTACACGTTTGCACGTTGAGAATCGGGAGGATTTTCAAAGCATTCAATGGGAGACAAGCATGCCTACCAAGATAACGAAACTACTGCTGCTGTTGGCCATGCTGGTTGTGCTGGCCCTGGTTTTCTTCTACGGCTTGTCCAAGGGGCCGGTGCAGGCGGAACACCTGCACACCACCTTTACCAGCCCCTACAATATCTCCAACTCGCCTGACCCGCCGGACGGCGATAACGCCTCCCAACGCGTGCGGGCCGTGCTCTCGGACGACAACTTTCTCCACGTGACCTGGATGGAGGGCACGGTGGGCGAGAACGCGAACGGCCCGGCCTACGTGCGGGGCGGGGCGCTGTGGCCATCGTGGGAGTGGGCCGGCGCCCACGACAACCTGGGCTATACCAACCCGGCCCTGGCCCTGGACAGCGCCGGCACCGTGCACCTGGTCTGGGCCGGCGGGGGCAATCCCCCCTACGAAATCTATTATGCCTCCAAGCCATCCGGGGGAAGCTGGTCCACCGCCGCCAACCTGTCCCAGGACAGCAACAATTCGCTCTTTCCCCGCCTGGCCATCGACAGCCAGGATCGGCTCTGGGTCGTCTGGGAGACCGAGGTCAGCGCCGAGAATTTCGAGGTCTATGCCTGCACCAGGCCGGCCGGCGGCAGTTGGAGCAGCCCAACCAACATCTCGAACCTGACCGGGCAGGACCTGGAACCGGACCTGGCCATTGACGATGACGACGTGCCCCACGTCGCCTGGCGCAACAACGCCGGCGACGTTTGGGACATTTACTACACCCGCTACAGCGGTTCCTGGGAGACGCCGCTCAATATTTCGGCCAACACGAGCCACTCGCACTATCCCCGCCTGGCCACCAATGTGCGCGGCGACGTCTTTGTCGTCTGGGAGGACGAGATCGACGGGGCCGACCAATTCCAGGTGCTCTTTCGCCGCTGGGACGGCACCCAGTGGCAGGGCATCCGCCGCGTCTCGTCCACACCGGCCAAAGCGCTGGTGCCGGCCATCGCCGCCGACAGCTGCAATCTCTATGTCGTCTGGACGGATTACCGCAACACCAGCACCGAGATCTATTTCTCCCACTCCACCGACTGTGGGACGACCTGGCTGGGGGACGAGAACGTCTCGAGCAACACCACCAGCTCCGAACACCCCGACGTGGTCGCCCAGCCCGGCGGCTTTGCCCACATCTTTTGGCAGAACAGCACCACAGAGCCAAACGCGCAGCTCGACATCTATTACAGCAAGGGCGCGACCACCGTGCCGCCCTCTCCCACCATGCCGCCCGAGACCTGGCAGAGCTACCTGCCGCTGACGGCCCGGCATTGGGCACCCCTCGGCTCCTGGGAAATCGAGCCCAACGACACCTTTGCCCAGGCCAACGGCCCCCTGCAGTCGGGGTGGGATTACTATGCCTATCCGGACGATAACGATGACTATTTCTACATCTCCTGCCCGGCGGGATCGATCAGGGTGCGGATGGAAAACTATGCCCCCGGCATATATGGGCAGATGTTCCTCTATAACAGCGCCCAGCAGCAGATCGGCTGGGACAACGATCCCTTTGACGGCTGGGCCATCAATGCCAGCATAAACGCCGGCACCTACTATGTACGCGTCTACACCGCCCCCGGCGGTCAGGGCTCCAGCCAAGCCTACAGCCTGCAGGTGAGCTGTCCTTAACAGTTGACGGTTGACGGTTGATATTGGGCGAATTTGCGCGTTTCGGGCTTTTGTAGTATAATACATCGGTCCAGCCTGGGATGAGGCAATCGTGGGCTCATCCCCGGAAAAGGTGATGCTCCCGCTCTCTCCAGCGAGACTCCTCCCTGGGGGGGCGTTGTTTGTAAGGAGGTAGTGCAATGCCGGACGCCAGAATTATGCAGACCGTGGAACAAAAATATAAAAAGGAAGAGAGCCCCGAATTCAACGTCGGGGACAAGGTGCGCGTCAGCGTGCGCGTCGTTGAGGGCGAGCGCGAGCGAGTGCAGGATTTCGAGGGAGTCGTGATCCGGCGGCGCGGCAGCGGGCTCAACGAGAACTTTACCGTGCGGCGCGTTGGAGCCCACGCCGTGGGGGTCGAGCGGACCTTTTTGGTGCACTCGCCCCGCTTGGAGAACGTCCGGGTCCTGCGCCGGGGCAAGGTGCGGCGGGCCGCGCTCTATTACCTGCGCGGGCGCACCGGCCGGGCCGCCCGGATCAAGGAAAAGCGCTAGTCTAGCCCGAACAAAAACATCGAACCTCCCCCATTCTGGGGGAGGTTTTGCTTTGTGTGTAGGGGCAATGCAACGATCCATAGGATCGCCGGCGCCCCTACGGAAAGGTCTATTTACGAAGCAGTGGCCCACGCCCATCCTCGGCTGCGCCGAGGCGGGGCCGCTACAAAGGACGAAAATAACAGCGCATTGAGGATGGCGCGGGGGCAGGTGGGCCTCTCCCCCTAGCCCGTCTGCCCCCCCATTCGGGCGCGAAGCTTTTTGCGCCATTCCAGCCAGGCCCGCAGGCGATCGCGGTAAAAAATGAGCCGGGCGGTGGCCAGGCCGGCGGCAATATAGCTGTGGGCCAGTATGCCCAACAGCACGCCCAGCGGATGCAGGGCGAGCTGCTGCCAGATCAGGGTCGTGCCCCGGCTGACGATCAGGATCAACGCGATCAAGCCCAGCGCCAGCCAGGGATTCGAGCGCACCACCTGCAGGCTGTACAAAAAGGCCCCGGCCGGCCCGATCCCGCTGATCAGCATGGCCTCCAGGCTGAAATAGAGCTGAAAGAGCAGCCAAAACACGCCCCCACCGATCAGGTAGGTCAGAATCAGGGCCAGCGCCGGGCTGAGCAGTGTGGCAAAGGACAACACCAAACCAACCACCAGGACCAGGACACCGCCGGCGAAAAGTACGAACACCAACAAAAGCAGCAGTTGCCTCCAGATGCGCCAGGCCCGCCGCAGCATATCGCGTCCGCCTTCCTGACTCTGCCGGACCAGGTCGGCCAAAGGGACCATCAGCAGAGCCCACAACAGCAGACCCAGGGCCATCGCTCCCAACGGGATGGGCAGCAGGACCCAAGCCAGGGCCGGCGCCCAGGTCGGGACGGCAGCCGGCGAGCTCAAGGCGCCCAGTTTGGGCACCAGGGTGGAAATGAGGGCGCCGGAGAGCAGTTGAAAGAGATTGGACTGCCAGCCCCATTGTTGGATGGCAGTGCTGATCTGTTCCACCAACTCGGGCTCTAGCGAGGTTGGCGCCGTCTGCAGCAGGCTCTGCCATAGGTCAAGCAGCCGTTTGGCCAGGGCATCGGGGATCAGCCGCGGCCCTAACCAGAGAAACAGATCCAAGCCCACGGGGATCGCCAGCACCCAGAGCCGCCGGTTAAGGGTCGCAAAAGCCTCCACCAGAATATCGACAAGCCAGCGCAGTCCGGTCAAGAAATTTGGCTGTTCCAATCATCCACCTCCAGCCCGGACATTCTACCACAGCTGGGCTAAAAGGACAACCGCCGGGGTCTTGACGTTTTTTTGACGGGAGTATACTAGCATGAGCAGGCTTGGCGGCGAATGCAGGCAAGAATGCTTGCATCCCGGCTCTGGCTGTAGTACAATGGAGTCGTCCGGTCCGGCGTCCGTGCTCTTGTTTGAAGGGCAGAGGAGCCTCAAGCCCTTATGGCAAGACTTGACCCCAATGTCACTTGTAGTAAAAGGAGATCGCGATGGAAATTGGCCCGCTCCTGTTCTTTATCCTGGGCATCCCCCTGCTGATCGCCGCCATGATCGGCCTGTTCATCCTGGTCTTTAAACTGGGGGTCATTATCTACAAGGCCCTGGAGAAACCGGAGCAGGGCGAGAGCAGTCACTACCGCCTGGACCAAGGTCGCGAGATCGACGAGCGTTGAACTAAATCATGCTCGGACAACGGTCTGGGTGAGGATGGGTATTCGGGTCTGTCCATAACAATTTGAGCAGCAGAGGAGAAAACCATGCCAGAAGAACGCGACGAAGGAAAGGGCTTGAAGGGACGTTCCCCCGGCGGGATTGGCGGCCGCATTGGCAAAGAAGCGGGCGATCGGGGACAGCAGGCCGAAAAGATGGAGCAGGTTCGCTCGGCCATGCAGTCCGGCGCCCGGCAGAGCGCATCTGCGGCGAGCGCCGGCCCCGGTGTGGAGGGGGAGCGGGTCACCCTGGAGCAGCGGGCCTCGACACTGCAGGACGAGCTGAACCGCCTGCGCAACCAGGCCAATATGGCCGGCCTGCGCGACCGGCTGGAGGACCTGGATTCCTCCCTGAGCGACCTGCCGGCGGCGATGGACAAACTCCGCCAGCAGGGTTATGTCTACAAGGGCTATATGGAAAACAAGATCGAGGTGCTGCGCGAGCAGTGGCAGGGCCTGGGCCAGCGCATCGACCAGGAAGCGGCCCAACAGGGCCGGCAATTGGCCCACGAGTTGGACAACGTACAGCGACGTCTCTCGTCGATGGGCAGCCGCTTGAACGAGGCGACGCTGGCCTCGCTGGAGCGCGAGAGCTCGGCCCTGGCCAGCAAGATCGAATCGGTGCACAGCTCGATCGCCGGCCTCTTTGACACGATCGAGAACAACGCCAGCCAGACCCGCCGCCAGCTCCAAACGATCCAGTGGACCCTGGACCAGGTCGCGGAGGCGAGCTTTCGACTGCGGGTGGACGAGAATGTTATCGAGGCGACCGAGGCGCAATACCTGACCGAGGAAAAGGACGGGCCCCAGGGGATCCTCTACCTGAGCGACCAGCGCTTTATCTTTGAGCAAAAAGAGGATGTGGCCACCAAAAAGATACTCTTTATCACCACCGAAAAAGAACGGGTGCAAAAAGTGCTGCTGGAGGCCCCCATTGGCTCGATCGAAAAGGCGCAGCCGAGGGAAAAGCGCGCCCTTGTCCGAATGAAGGAACAGATCGAGATCACCTTTGGCCCGCAGGCGCCGGTCACGCTGGCCCTCTTTCAACTCAAGACCGACTCGGACCCCTGGCAAGCGCTCATCGGGCGCATCATCAGTGGGGACATTGATCGGGAGCGGGTGGGGGCTGCGGCACCGCCGGCTCCGGCCGCGGCCAAAGAGGGGGTTCCGGCGCCGGCCGCAGAAGCGCCAGCGCCGGCCGCTCCGACGGCCTGCCCAACCTGTGGGGCCAATATCACCACCGACATTGTCCGCGGCATGCGGAGCGTTACCTGCGAATACTGCGGCACGGTCATCCGACTCTAAGTTCTTGTCGGACCCAGGCCAGAGCTTGCTCCCGGCTGCTGACCAGGCCAGCCGCCTGGGCTTCCCGGAGCCCCTCCAATAGTTGGCCAATCCGGGGCCCAGGCGGCAGGTCAAAGCTCTGCCGCAAATCGTGCCCATTGAGCAGGGAGGGGAGAGCGACGACCCGCTCCGGATAGCGGTAGCGTTGGCAGAGAATACTCCCCACCCTCCTCTGCCACTCCTGCCAGTCGTTCAACTGCAGGGCCGGCCCGGACAGCGCCAGGAAACGGGCCAGTCCCAGCAGCAGGGCACCGCTGGACGTCTCGCCGTAATCCCGGTAGAGACAATAGATATCCAATCCGGAGCGCGTCTGCAGGAGCAGTGCTTCCCCCCGAGCGTACAAATCGAGGATCCGGCGCAGCACGTTGCCCTCCTGGCGGCTCAAGCGCAGCCGCCGGGCCGTCGCCGCGGCTTTGGCGGCACCATCCTCGCCGGGACGTGACAGCAGCACGGCCAGTTTGAGCAGCACCAACCGGCTGCGCTCGGCGGAGAGTCGTTCGCACAGGTGGGAACGCAGCTCCACGGCCTGGGGCAGATCCAGGGAGAGCGCCGGCTGGAGCACCAGCGCGGCGGGCTGCCACAGGGGGGCCGGCCCCGAACGCAAGGCCCGCCCTTCCAGGCTCGCCACCAGCCACTCCAGGGCGGCGATGGTCTCCCAGGCCTCTTCCAGGCCGGCGCCGACCGGGAGGGCCGCCGGAAGGGCCGGCGGCAACAGGTCCAGGCGGCTCAACAGGGGCAGATAGGGCGCACAATGGGCGCAGGCCAGCAGGCGAACCCACTCGTCGCGGACGCGTTCGCCCGAGACGTCGACGAGCAGGCCGGCCGCCGCCTGGGCCCAGTGAGCGGTTTGTCCCTCCAAGTCAAAGTGCAGTTCCGCCGCCAAACGCACCCCGCGCAACGTCCGCAGCGGATCCTCTCGAAAGGCGTCGGCCCGTACGGCCCGCAGGAGAGCGCGCTGCAGGTCCAGCCGCCCGCCCCAGGGATCGATCAACGGCATATCCGACCGCACCTGCTTTGACTGGGCCACAAAGTCGGCCGGCCGCATGGCCATGGCATTGATCGTGAAATCGCGGGCGGCCAGGTCGGCGGCCAGGTCGGGTCCGCGTTGGCGGGCCAAGTCCAGGGTAATGTCCGGACCCTCGTCCCGGCCGCGCAGCACGACGCGGGCGATGTCGTGCTCGTCATCGAGGGGGACAAAGGCGCCGTGGAAGGCGTTGGCGACACTCCGCGCCAGGGACATGGCCGGCCCGGCCACGACCAGGTCCAAATCGTGCAGCGGCCGGCCCAGGAGCAGGTCGCGGACACTGCCGCCGACAAAATGCGCCGCGGACTGGACCTGTTCCAAATGGTCCACAAGCTGTTCCAGAATCAAATCCACCATAATCCGGGGGGGCATTGCAAATCCCTAGCCCGTCTCGAACAGGGCAATGGCCCGGTCGATCTTGGCCAGGACGTCCACGCCAAATGGGCAGCGCTTCACACAGGCCCCACAGCGGGTACAGGCAGAAGCCTTGACCGCCAGCACGTTATAGGATCGCTGCAGTTCGGGCGAGACGCCCTCTGCGGCCGTGTCCACCAGGCGCAAGATCTGGGCAATATCCAGCTTGACCGGACAGGGCAGGCAGTGGTTGCAATAGACGCATTCGCCGCTGACGTATTCGGCGAACTCGCAGAGCACGTCGGAGAAATCCCGCTCCTCCTCGCTGGCCTGCAGCAGGGCCAAGGCGTCCAGCAGCTCTGAACGATCCTTGACGCCAGGGATCACACACGAGACGCCGCTCTGGCAGAGCACATAGTGCAGGCACTGCAGCGGGAGGATCGCCTCGGGGACCTTTTTCTTGAATGCCTCGCCGCCGGTTTGATAGTGGGGGAAACGGACCGTCTGGCGCTGCTGCAGCAGCTTGCCGCCAGCGTAGGCCTTCATCGCGACCAGCCCGATCTGTTCGCGGGCACAGCGCTGCAGCAGTTCCCGCCGGCCCGGCTGGGCGTTGCCGGCCATGTTCACCGGGAGCATAATGGCATCCACCAGCCCGTCATCGAGTGCCCGGTTCATCAGTTCCACGCTGTGCCCGCTCAACGCCACACAGCGGGCCTTGCCCTGCTGCTGCCAACGCCGGGCCAATTCGACCACGCCGTTGGGCTGCAGCAGCATATCGTATTCCCGATCCGTATTGACGTTGTGCAGCATGAGCACGTCGACATAGTCGGTCTGCAGTCGCTCCAGCAGATCCAACAAAAAGCGCTCGGCGACGTCGGCCTTGCGCGACCGCTTGTACTGCTCCCCCTGCAGGGTCGAGCCGAGGTGGCCGGCCAGAACAAGCTCGTCGCGCCGATCCTGCAGGGCGGCGGCCAAGTTGTCCCGGTAGTGCGGATGGGCCCAGATTAGGTCCAGGTAGTTGACACCGTGATCCAGGGCCGTATGCACCACCTCGACCACGGTCTCGCGGCAAGCCCGCAGCAAATGCTCCGTACCCAGACCGATGGCGCTGACCTGTAGACCCGTTCTGCCGAGAGGACGGTATTGCATGGGAGGCTCCTTGCGTATTGCGTATTGCGTATTGCGTGAAATGAGACGAGCAGTGTTTTCCAGAGTTTATTGTAGCACAGAGTTAATCTTTGGGCAAGCCTCTCCGACTCTCCCACTCGCTGTAGATACAACCGCAATAGTCCTGCCGGTAGAGCTCGTGCACCTTGGCCAGCCGGCCGCGCTCACTCCAACCCCGGCGCAGGCGCTCGTAGTAGAACTCGACCCCGGAGGTCCGCCCCGCCTCCTCGCCGATGGCGCGGATCAAGTCCTCGTCCTGGTAGGGGCTGATCAAGAGGGTGGTGGTAAAGGCGGCAAAGCCCCGCTCCTGGGCCGCCTGGGCCGTGCGCTCCAACCGCATGCGATAGCAGATGCGACAGCGCTGCCCGTGGGCCTCCCGGCCGGCCACGGCCCGCAGGAACTCGACCATTTCGTAATCGGGCCACTCGATCAGGGGCAGGTCGATCGCGCCGGCAAACTGGCGTAGGGCCTCCCGGCGGCGCTCGTGCTCGGCAAAGGGATGGATGTTCGGATTGTACCAAAAGGCGCTGACGGCGAACTCTTGCTGGCGCAGGTGCAGGGCCGGATAGGTGGTACAGGGCCCGCAGCAGGCGTGCAGCAGCAGACGCCGCCCCTTTCCGGGAGGTTCCGGGGGTACGGGCGGCGGCGGCAGCTCGATCTCCCGCCGCAGGCGGATGGTGGGGATCTCGCCGTCGGCCCATTCGGCCTTGCCGTCGTCGACCAGGCCCTGGGCCCGCTCGCCGGTACAGGGGGAGAGCCGGCGGCCGGCCGCATCGAGCACCCTGACCTTATCCGCTAAAGGTTGATCCATAATTACCTCCTGCTGGGGACTGCCTGCTTTAGCTGGCAGGGGAAAGCAGGACGCGTAAGCGCTGACCCCAGCTTGACATTG
>JAFGKG010000126.1 GCA_016928715.1 Chloroflexia bacterium | reverse complement strand
GGCAAGACGGTGGGCGCTGGCGTGGTGACGGAGCTGCTGGAAGAGTAAGCCTGGTCAACAGGCCTGGAGGGATCATCAGTGGCCAAGCAAAAGATCCGCATCCATCTAAAAGCCTACGATCATCGTATTTTAGATGAATCGTCCCGGCAAATTGTAGAGACGGCGGAGCATACCGGGGCAAAGGTGGCCGGTCCGGTGCCTTTGCCGACAAAGATTGAGCGCTATTGTGTAATCCGCTCGCCCTTTATCGACAAGGATTCGCAGGAGCACTTTGAGATTCGCACGCACAAGCGCTTGATCGACATTGTCGAGCCGACATCGCAGACCATTAACGCGCTGATGCGCCTGAGTCTGCCCGCCGGCGTGGACATTGAGATCAAGATCTAGAGACCTTGGGCTTGAGGCTGGCAATAAGCAAGTGGGTGAAGCATGATCGAGGAAATTCTTGGTCGGAAAATCGGGATGACGCAGGTCTTTGACCCTAGCGGAGAAGTGGTCCCGGTTACCATTATTCAGGCTGGCCCCTGTATTGTCACACAGGTCAAGACCCGTATCGGGGATGGCTACGCGGCAGTACAGTTGGGTTTTGAGGAAACGGAACGAAAGCGTTTGAATCGCCCCCTTTTGGGGCACTTGGGCGCGCAGCCGCCCTTGCGCGTTCTGCGCGAGGTGCGGGTGCCCAACCCCAGTGACTTTAAGGTGGGCCAGCAATTGGACGTGAGTGTGTTTCAGGCCGGCGATTACGTGGATGTGAGCGGCACCTCCAAGGGCCGTGGCTTTGCCGGAGGCGTAAAGCGACACGGTTTTCACGGTGGGCCGCGCACACACGGCCAGAGCGACCGCGAGCGTGCGCCGGGCTCCATTGGGGCCGGCACGGGTACGGGTCGGGTGCGCAAAGGGCTGCGCATGGCTGGACGTATGGGCGGGCGACGGGTGACCGTGCAGCGACTCCAGGTGGTCGAGGTGGACATGGAGCGTAACCTGCTCTTGGTCAAGGGCAGCGTCCCTGGTGCCAACGGTGGTCTGCTGCAGGTGCGCAAGTCCGTCAAGTCGCCCAAGCCGAAGCGCAAGTGAGGGGACGATGGCCGAGATAGAAGAGATGTTGCAAACAGAGATAATCTTGCAGACGCCCGTTTACGACATGACAGGTGTCCAGGTTGATACGGTAGATTTGGACCCCTACATCTTTGGCATCGAGCCCAACCTGGCTGTGATGCACCAAGCTCTGCGCCGGCAGTTGGCCAATGCCCGCCGTGGCACGCACGAGACCCAAGAGCGGGCCGAGGTGCAGGCCAGTACGCGCAAGGTATGGCGGCAAAAGGGCACCGGTCGGGCCCGGCAGGGCAGTCGGCGTGCCCCCCATTGGAAAGGTGGCGCGGTGGTCTTTGGCCCCCATTCTCGTAGCTATCGCCAGGATATGCCCCGCAAGATGCGCCGTCTGGCAGTGCGCTCGGCGCTCTCGCTCAAGTGGGACGAGGGACAAGTCGTCTTGCTGCACGAGTTGAGCCTGGACGAGATACGCACCAAGGCGATGGTCGGCCTACTGGAGCGGTTTGGTCTGGACGGGGTCAAGACCCTGTTGGTGCTGCCGGACAGGGATGAGCGGGTGCAGCTTTCCGCCCGTAATATTCCTGGGCTGAAAACACTGTTGGCCCCCTATCTGAATGTTGTCGATTTGCTCGACTACGATGTGGTTATGATGCCACTGACCTCCCTGGAGGTCGTCGGACAAATTCTGGGCAAACCAGAGGCCTAATATGAATCCTTATGAGGTAATTCGACGCCCAATCTTGACGGAAAAGAATACGCGCCTGATGAGGCAGGAGAACCAGTACACCTTTGAAGTGGCTCGTGCTGCCAACAAAATCCAGATTCGGGAGGCAGTCGAGTTGGCCTTTGGGGTGCAGGTGCTCAAGGTGCGCACCAGCGTGATGCCGGGCAAACCCCGTCGGCGCGGTCGTGTGGTCGGTTCGAGCAAACCTTGGAAGAAAGCGGTGGTTACGCTGGCGCCGGGGGACCGAATCGATATCTTTGAAGGAATCTAGTGGGACCAGAGTAGGAGCGGATTATGGGTATCAAAAAATACAAGCCGACATCGCCAGGCCGTCGCTGGATGAGTGGTCCTACGTTTGAAGAAATTACCCGGACCCAGCCGGAAAAATCCCTGCTTCGCCCCAAGAAGCAGAAGGCGGGTCGGAACAACCAGGGGCGGATCACCATCCGCCAGCGAGGTGGTGGGGCCAAGCGCCGCTATCGGGTCGTCGATTTCAAGCGCGACAAGTTTGGTGTGCCGGCCCAGGTAGCTTCGATCGAATACGATCCGAACCGCTCGGCGCGCATTGCCCTGCTGCACTATGCTGACGGCGAAAAGCGTTACATCGTCGCTCCGGAGGGTCTGCGTATTGGGGATACCCTGGTTTCGGACCGAGAGGCGGTCGAGATCCGTGTGGGCAATGCGATGCCTCTACGCCATATTCCATTGGGCTCGCAGGTACACAATGTAGAGCTTTCCCGGGGGCGAGGTGGACAGTTAGTGCGCTCTGCGGGAACCTCGGCCCAGTTGATGGCCAAAGAGGGTACCTATGCTACTTTGCGTTTGCCCTCCGGCGAGATGCGCCTCATTCATATGGATTGTATGGCGACGATTGGCGTGGTTGGCAACTCGGAACATGCCCTGATCAAATTGGGCAAGGCCGGCCGCAAACGCTATCTGGGGCGGCGGCCCAAAAACCGCGGTGTGGCGATGACGCCGGAAGCCCATCCCCATGGGGGGGGCGAGGGCAAAGCCCCGATTGGCATGCCTGGCCCCAAAACACCCTGGGGTAAGCCGACTTTGGGCTATCGGACCCGTCGCAATAAGCGTACGGATCGCTTTATCGTCCGCCGTCGCGGCAAGCGGCGCTAAGGCAGGACCTTTGGAGGGTTTGGAATGTCCCGTTCGAGTAAAAAGGGACCCTATGTGGCCCCCAAGTTGTTGCGAAAAATCGAGGACATGAATCGGCGTTCTGAGAAACGGGTGATTCGCACCTGGTCGCGGGCCTCGGTGATCTTTCCCCAGATGGTGGGACATACGATCGCAGTGCACGATGGCCGTCGCCATGTGCCCATCTATATCAGTGAGAACATGGTCGGTCATCGCTTGGGCGAGTTCGCCCCCACCCGTCTTTTCCGTGGCCATGGTGGGAAAAAGGCCCGTATGGCCCGTATGCGCAAAAAGTAAGCGGGGCCGGCGGAGCGATATAGGAGCAACTGATGCAAGTCCGGGCAGTTTATCGGTATGTGCGAATGTCGCCACAAAAGGTGCGGCAGGTGGTGGATTTGGTGCGGGGTCAGCCGGTGGATGAGGCGTTGGCCATTCTCCAGTTTACCCCTCGGGCGGCAGCTCGCCCGGTACACAAGCTGATCAAGTCGGCCATCGCCAATGCGGAGAACAACTATATGCTTTCGCGGGAGGATCTCTATGTCGCCGAGATTATGGCGGATGGGGGGCCGACGCTAAAGCGCTGGCGACCGCGGGCGCGGGGTCGGGCCGACATGATCCGCAAGCGGACCTGCCACGTCACGGTGGTACTGGACGAGTACGAGGAGTTTGAGCAAGTCTGATCCAGAGGCGGCTTGCGGTGGGTTAGCTCAACGGCGCCTTGGGTGCAAGGAGGACGTGTTGGGACGAAAAGTTCATCCGATCGGTTTTCGCTTGGGTGTGGTTACGGATTGGAAGTCGCGCTGGTTTGCCGAGCGCAACTATACGGAATTGCTGCACGAGGATTTTGCTCTGCGCGATATGATTAATGAGCGTCTTAGGGGCGCGGCGGTTTCTCGTATCGATATCCAGCGTTCGGCCAACCAGGTGGAAATTACCATTCATACGGCCAAGCCTGGCATCGTGATTGGGAAGCGCGGCTCCAATGTGGATGCATTGCGCAAAGAGTTGGAGGATTCAACGGATCGCAAAATCCGTTTGAACATTGAGGAGGTTCGTCAGCCCGAGTTGGATGCTCGTCTGGTGGCCGAGAGCATCGCCGAGCAGTTGGGCAAGCGCGTTTCCTATCGGCGGGCGATGAAACAGGCCGCTTCCCGGGCGATGCGTCTGGGCGCCCAGGGGGTCAAGATTCGTTGTGCCGGCCGGCTGGCCGGAGCAGAGATGGCCCGAAGCATCGTCGAGATGCGAGGACGGGTGCCCCTGCAGACGATTCGGGCGGATATCGACTATGCCATGGTCCACGCTCACACGATTTACGGACGCATCGGGGTCAAGGTCTGGATCTACAAGGGTGACGTGCTGTCTCCGAGAGATACGGGGCCGACTGTTGTTCTGTAGCACAGTCTCCCAAAGGCTAGGAGTTGAGCTATGTTGATGCCGAGACGGTACAAATACCGCAAAATGCATCGAGGTCGTTTGAAGGGCAAGGCCCGGCGCGGGTCCACGGTGGCTTTTGGTGAGTATGGCCTGCAGGCGCTGGAACCCTCTTGGATCACCAGCCGGCAGATTGAGGCCGCCCGCCGGGCGATCACCCGCTATATCCGTCGTGGGGGCAAGGTCTGGATCCGTATTTTCCCGGACAAGCCCGTCACACAAAAGCCGGCGGAAACCCGTATGGGTAGCGGCAAGGGCCCGTTGGATCATTGGGTCGCTGTGGTCAAACCCGGGCGTATTCTTTTCGAGGTCAGTGGGGTAGAGCGCGAGTTGGCCGAGGAGGCGATGCGCCTGGCTGCTCACAAACTGCCGATCAAGTGCCGTTTTGTCACCCGGGAGGAACAGTAGGATGGGGCTTGTTGAGTCAGCCCCGCTCCGCTGGGAAAACATGTCGCCACGACATGACTGGCCCGCTGGGGAGGAACGATGAAAAGCAGTGAGTTGATCGAGTTTACGGATGTCGAGTTGGAGCAGCAGTTGGAAGAGTTCTATCAAGAATTATTCAACCTGCGCTTTCAATTGTCTATCGGCCGCTTGAGGAACTATAAGCGTATTTCCGCAGTACGTCGGGATATTGCGCGGATCAAGACAGAGCAACACCGGCGTCGGTTGCAGCCCATCCGGCAGCCGCAGGAGGTTGAAGCATGAGCATGGGGCGGAAGTCGATGGTGGGGCGTGTAGTCAGCGACAAGATGGACAAGACGGTTGTGGTCGAGATCGAGTATCGCCGCCGTCACCCTCTCTACAAAAAAGTTGTGCGCCACTGGCGTCGTTTCATGGCCCACGACGAGGGAAACCTCTGTCGAGAGGGGGATGTAGTACGTATTGTCGAGAGCCGTCCCTTGAGCCGGCACAAGCGCTGGCGTGTGGCTGAGATCGTGGAGCGGGCGGCCTAGTTCCGCTGCTGAAACGATATTTGTAGGAGGGTCGTTGTGATCCAGGCAATGTCGCGGTTAAAAGTAGCCGATAACACCGGTGCCAAGGAGATCATGTGTATTCGTGTTCTGGGCGGGTCCAGCCGGCGCTACGCCGGGGTAGGTGATGTAATCATCGCCACGGTCAAGCAGGCCACTCCAGACGGTTCGGTGAAAAAGAGCGAGATTGTTCGGGCGGTCATTGTGCGTACGGCCAAGGGCTTCCGGCGCTCCGATGGTTCGCATATTCGTTTTGATGAAAATGCGGCTGTCTTGGTCACGCCGGCCGGCAATCCCCGTGGAACGCGCATCTTTGGCCCTGTGGCCCGAGAACTGCGCGAGAGCTATATGAAAATAGTTTCCCTAGCGCCAGAGGTTTACTAGCGGCGCCTAGGGAACGGTGGAGGAATGGCGATGAAGATCCGCCAGGGTGATCAGGTCATGGTCATCGCGGGAAAGGAAAAAGGCAAGCGCGGCCGCATCAAGCGGGTCCTTCCCGAGAAAAACCGCGTTGTGGTCGATGGGCTGAACTTTGTGAAACGACACCGTCGATCGCGCGGTCAGATGGACCAGGGTGGCATTGTCGAGTTTGAGGCACCGCTGCACGCCTCTAACGTTATGCTGGTCTGTCCTCACTGCAAAAAACCCGTACGGGTGGGCTATGAAATTCTGCCCGATGGGGAAAAGGTCCGTGTTTGCCGTGCTTGCGCTGAGCTTTTGGACTAGTCGGGAGGCGCGTGGATGAGCCGCTTGTTAGAGTACTATCAGCAGGAAATCGTTCCTGCCCTAGTCAAGGAATTTGATTACACCAACGTTATGCAGGTGCCCAAGTTGCACAAAGTTGTGATCAACATGGGCGTGGGGGAGGCCCTGCAAAATGCCCGGGCCATGGACGCTGCCATCAACGACCTGCGCATTATCACCGGCCAGCAGCCGGTGATACGCCGAGCCAAACGTTCCGTGGCGGCTTTCAAGGTGCGGGCGGGGATGCCCGTCGGGGTGTGCGTGACCTTGCGGGGCCAGCGGATGTACGAATTTCTCGATCGGCTGGTCAATATTGCCCTGCCGCGCATTCGTGACTTTCGCGGTATCTCGCCCAATGCCTTCGATGGTCGGGGGAACTATACCCTGGGCCTGCGGGAACAACTGCTCTTTCCCGAGATTGATTACGATAGCGTCGACAAAATCCGCGGGATGGAGGTGACCATTGTCACCACGGCGCCGACGGATGAGGAGGCCAGGGCTTTGCTGGTCCAGTTGGGAATGCCCTTCCATAGCTAGGACCGGTTGTGATAGATAGGAGGACACTGTTGGCTCGAAAAGCACTGATTGAAAAGGCCAATCGCCCCCAGAAATATCGCGTCCGTGAGTACAACCGCTGCAAGCTTTGCGGTCGAACACGGGGATATATGCGTAAATTTGGCATCTGCCGCATTTGCTTCCGCGAGCAGGCGTCCAAAGGTATGCTGCCGGGTGTGAAAAAGTCCAGTTGGTAAATGGTTCTCGGATGTTCCTTGCTGGTCGGGGAATGCCGGCCAGGTTGAGGAGGATGTAAGGTGACATTGACTGATCCAATCGCTGATATGCTGACCCGTATTCGTAATGCCTTGATGGCTCGCCACGAGGAGGCAGTGCTACCTTCCTCCCAGGTGAAGGAGGAAATTGCCCGTATCTTGCGCAAAGAGGGCTATCTCTATGCATACGAGACCTTCCAGGAGGGCCCCCGGCGCATGCTGCGCCTGACCCTCAAGTACGACTCGGACGATGCGCCTATGTTGGCAGGGCTAAAACGGGTGAGCAAGCCCGGTCAGCGCATCTATACCGGTCGTGATCAGATTCCGCGCATTCGAGGGGGCTTGGGTTTTGCCATCCTCTCGACGTCGAAAGGGATCATGACTGGGGAGGACGCCTGGCGGGCCGGTGTCGGCGGCGAGGTGCTCTGTTATATCTGGTAAAGGCCGGCCTTGCCGCTTGGCTGTGCTGGCCTATGTGCGGCAGAGGAGGAGTTGCTGTGTCTCGTGTAGGCAAAAAGCCGATCCCTGTTCCTCAGGGAGTGGAGATCAGTATCAAAACGGATGAGGTTGTGGTCAAGGGCCCCAAAGGGGTTTTGCGCCAACCGCTTCTTCAAGGGATCGATGTCTCTCTGGAGGGCGCCGAGGTTCTGGTGCGACGACAATCAGATGCCAAGCCCCACCGGGCGCGGCATGGTCTGATGCGGTCCCTGATCGCCAATATGGTGACGGGTGTGACGGACGGTTTTTCTAAGGAATTGCAGATTGTGGGCACGGGATACCGGGCCGAGCTGGATGGCCTGGACCTGGTCCTGCAACTGGGCTTTTCCCATCCGGTTCGTATCGTCCCACCGGAAGGCATCACTTTTGAGGTGGCCGGCCGCAACGATCGTGTGATCGTATCGGGTTCGAACAAGGTGCTGGTAGGTCAGCAGGCGGCCAACATTCGGGCACTGCGCAAGCCCGAGCCCTACCTGGGTAAGGGGGTGCGCTATCTTGGTGAATACGTGCGCCGCAAGGCCGGCAAGGCGGGCAAGGTATAGCCCGGTAAGCTTTGAAGGAGTAAAGTTATGATCAAGCGGACCACAGCCAAACAGCGCCATCGAAAGCGACATCAGCGCGTCCGCGTGCGCATATCGGGGACGGCAACACGCCCAAGACTGAATGTCTTTCGTAGCGCCCGCTATATCCACGCCCAGTTGATCGATGACACGGTGGGTCATACTTTGGCTGCAGCTTCCAGCCTGGACCCCTCGATTCGCGATGAATCAGGGACCAAGACGGATCAAGCCCGTCTGGTGGGCAAATTGATGGGGCAGCGGGCCCTGGAGCGCGGTATCCAACAGGTCGTATTCGATCGCGGGGGTTACAAGTACCACGGCCGGGTCAAGGCTCTGGCCGAGGGCGCCCGCGAAGCTGGTCTGGAATTTTAGGGCCGCAGGGTGGATCAGGAGAAAGAGTTCCCAGCGATCTCTTCCCCCCCTCGCTCTGCGCCAGTTGAGGAGGAGCCGTGGCGAAGGCTGTTGTAGATCCTAACGAGTTGGAATTAGAAGAACGGGTTGTCGAGATCAACCGCGTGGCCAAGGTGCAGAAAGGCGGCCGGCGGATGTCCTTCCGCACGGTGGTCGTGGTCGGGGATGGGCAGGGCCATGTGGGGGTTGGTGTGGGCAAGGCGAACGAGGTCCCCGAGGCGATTCGCAAAGGGGTGGAAAGGGCCAAGCGCAGCCTGATCCGGGTGCCCATCGTGGGGACGACCATTCCCCACGAGATTGAGATTGGCTTCAAGGCCTCCCGGGTGATGCTCAAGCCGGCCGCCCCCGGTACCGGTGTGATCGCCGGCAGTGCCGTGCGCGCGGTGGTCGAGCTGGCCGGTATCAAGGATATCCTGACCAAGTCCAAGGGGAACAGCAATCCGGTCAATCTCTGCCGGGTGACCCTCATGGCCCTGGACCAACTCACCTCGGTCGAGGCCGAGGCCAAGCGGCGGGGTCTGACTGTGGAATACCTCCTGCGACGTCGTATGCGAAAAAGCAAGCGCAGGAGAGAGGAGGCGCGGTGATGGCGGCTGGGAAAAAGGATACGCGGAATAAACTGCGCATCACCTGGGTCAAGAGCACGATTGGCCGCAAGCAGGACCAGCGCGGGACGATTCGGGCGCTGGGCCTCCGTCGGCTAAATCAGAGCGTGATTCACGACGATACGCCGGTGATCCGGGGCATGCTCTTCAAGGTCAAGCACCTGATCCAGGTTGAGGAGGTAGAGGCGTGAAACAGCACGAACTGCGACCCCCGCACGGGTCAAGAAAAAAACGCAAGCGCGTTGGGCGTGGTACGGGTTCCGGCAGGGGCAAGACCGCCGGCCGCGGTATGATGGGACAGCGGGCTCGCTCGGGTCACGGCATTCGCCCGACCTTTGAGGGTGGCCAACGGCCCTTGGTCCAGCGCCTGCCCATGAAGCGGGGCTTTACCAATATCTTTCGTATCGAGTACAGCGTGATCAATGTGGGCCGCCTGGCCGAGGTCTTTGCGCCCGGCGAAACCATTACCCCGCTCCTGCTGAAGCAGCGGCGTGTGATACGCAATCTCAATCGGCCCATCAAGATTCTCGGCGAGGGCGAGTTGGATCGCCCCCTGCATATCTATGTGCACGGTTTTTCCAGCAGCGCTCAGGAAAAGATCGAGGCTGCTGGGGGAAGTTGCACCGTGCTCGATCCGCAATTGTTGGAGTATGACCATCCCGCGGATGCGGAACTTGCTGAGGTAGTTGACTAGGCCTGACAAAGGCTAGAGGCGGCTGGGTTGACCGGTCGCAGAGGTGAGGATCCACAATGTTTAAAGCGTTGGTCAATGCGATCAAGATACCTGACCTGCGGCGAAAAATAGTCTTTACCCTGGCCATGCTGGTCTTTTTCCGTCTGATCTCGCACATTCCGGTGCCTATGGTCAATTCGGATGCCCTGCGCCAGATTATGGGCCAGAACCAGCTCTTTGGCCTGCTGGACCTGGTCTCTGGTGGCGCCCTGGTGAACTTTTCTATCGCCGCGATGGGCGTGTATCCCTATATCACGGCGACGATTGTGATGCAGCTACTCCAACCCATTATCCCCGCCCTGGAGGAACTCTCCAAGCAGGGGGAGCAGGGGCAGCAAAAGATCAACAAGTGGTCCTATTGGATCACCATCCCCCTGGCCGCGCTGCAGGGCTTTGGCCAGGTGACCCTGTTGAGCCGGAGCGGGGCCTTTCAGGAGGGCTTTCAGTTCTCTTTGTTCGACCCGCAGTACATGCTGCCCAGCTTTTCTATCCTGGCCTCCATGATCGCCGGGACGATGGTCTTGATCTGGGTGGGTGACTTGATCACCGAGCAGGGCATTGGGAACGGCCTGTCGATGATTATCTTTGGCGGCATCGTCTCCCGCCTGCCCGATATGTTGGGCGGTATGGTGACTGGGGCCTCGACGACGACGACGGGTATCCTGGGGATCTCGCTCTTTTTGGTCATTGCACTGCTGACCATTGTGGGTATCGTCCTGATCCAGGAGGGGCGCCGCGAGCTGCGGGTGCAGTATTCACGGCGGGTCCGTGGGACCAAGCTCTACGGCGGCGGCAGCACGACCCTGCCGCTGCGGGTGAATATGGCCGGTATGATCCCGCTCATCTTTGCCCAAAGCTTTATGGTCTTTCCTGGGACCGTGGCCTCTTATCTCAAGCCGATCGAGGGCACCGACGAGGCGACCTGGACCTTTATACAACGGATTGCCCAGTGGACCTATAATTTTTTCAATTCGGAAAACTATGCCTACTGGATCATCCTCTTTTTTATGGTGATTGGCTTTACCTATTTCTATACCATCATTGTCTTTAGCCAGACCAATATGGCCGATAACCTGCGCAAGAGCGGCGGGTTTATCCCCGGCTATCGGCCGGGGCCGCAGACGGAGCGTCTGCTGAATAACATTGTGACCCGGCTGACCCTGTTGGGCTCCTTGTTCCTGGGGGTGGTGGCGGTCCTGCCCTTCTTTGTGCAAAAGTTGACCGCGGTGCCCAACCTGACCTTGAGTGCCACCTCCCTGCTGATCCTGGTAGGCGTGGCCGTGGATACGATGAAACAACTCGAATCGCAGTTGCTGATTCGTCGCTATGAGGGCTTTTTGTAGGCCGGAGTGTGTTGAGCAGATGGCGGTAACAGTCAAGACAGAGCGGGAATTGGCCTTGATGCGCGAGGCCGGCCGAATTGTGGCCGGGGTCCATGCCTTGGCCCAAAAGGTGGCCCGTCCCGGTATCACTACCGCCGAAATGGACCGCCTGGCCGAGGAATATATTCGCGATCACGAAGGAATTCCCTCCTTCAAGGGCTATCGCGGCTTTCCGGCCAGTACCTGCATCTCGATCAATGAGGAAGTGGTGCACGGCATTCCCGGTCCGCGAACCCTGTCCGAGGGGGACGTGATCAGTGTGGACGTTGGCGTGATCTACCAGGGCTTTCATGGGGATGCCTCGGTGACCTTTGCCCTGGAGCCGGTCTCGAAAGAGGCCGTTTGGTTGATGCGGCTTGGTCAGGAAACTCTGGCCTATGCGATCGAGCAGGTCCGCCCGGGCAATCGCCTGAGTGACATATCCTGGGCCATTCAGTCCTATGCCGAGGAACGAGGCGCGTCCGTGGTGCGCCAGTACATCAGTCATGGCATTGGCCGGCAGATGCATGAGGACCCGCAGTTGCCCAACTTTGGACCCCCAGGCCGGGGGCTGCGCTTGAGGCCGGGGATGACCTTTGCCATCGAGCCCATGCTCTGCGCCGGGGACTATCGGGTCGATGATAGCCAGCGCGGCGATGGCTGGACGGTCGTGACCGTGGACAAAAGGCTTTCGGTACATTACGAGCATACGGTGGCTGTGACACAGGATCAGCCAAAAATTCTGACCTGTCTTTGAGTTTGGTGGGTGATCCCACCGGAGGTCTGACGATGAAAGTAGCGGCTTCGATAAAACCACGTTGTGAACATTGTCGGGTGGTCAAACGCAAGGGCGTTATTCGCATTATTTGCAAGAACCCCCGCCATAAACAACGGCAGGGTTAGCACAACGACAGGGCCCCTCGTTCTTTGCCAGGGGCCAGGAGGAGATCGGCATGGCACGTATCGTTGGAGTGGATCTGCCTCGGGATAAGCGGATCGATGTCGCCCTGACCTATATCTATGGGATTGGGCGTTCTCGCAGCCAAGAGATCTTGGGCATCACCCAGATCGATCCGATGACCCGGGTGCGGGAGTTGACCGAGGAAGAGGTGGCCCGCTTGCGCGAGGCCATCGAGCGAAATTACCAGGTGGAGGGGGACCTCCGCCGCATGGTTTCGCAAAATGTCAAGCGGCTGATGGAGATTGGCTGTTACCGGGGTATTCGCCATCGCCGCAATATGCCGGTGCGGGGACAGCGCACGCGTACAAATGCACGTACCCGTCGCGGCCGTAAGGGCGCGCCCATTGGGATCAAGAAAAAGGGCAGCAAGAAAAAGTAGCCTGGTGCCCGGAGGGGTGTTTCCGGGCCGGTTTGGGGGCGACCCTTCCGGGATCGAGGAACGCTTTTTCGGCCCCTGCCCCGTTGCTTCGGCAATCGAGCGGGGTGGGGTTGGCGGTGGGCTGGGCCTTTGCGAAAGGCCGGCCAAACCTAAAGTTTGAGAGGAGACTATGGCTGTACGAGGCAAACGTCGTCGAGGAACACGCAGGGAACGCAAGAATGTACCGCGGGCACAGGTACATGTCCTGGCCACCTTTAACAATACCCTGGTGACTTTTAGCGATCCCCAGGGCAATGTGATCGCCTGGAGCAGTGCGGGTGCCTGTGGTTTCAAGGGATCCCGCAAGAGCACTCCTTATGCCGCTCAAATTGCAGCAGAGACGGCGGCGCGCAAGGCCCAGGATCACGGTGTGCGCCAGGTGGACGTGTTTGTCAAGGGTCCGGGGTCCGGTCGCGAGGCGGCCATTCGCTCCCTGCAGGGAGTGGGGCTGAACGTGGTATCCATTACCGATGTGACCCCGATCCCGCACAATGGCTGCCGGCCACCCAAGCGCCGTCGAGTATAACCAGACAGCAATCTGAGGAGGAGTAATGGCACGTTATCGTGGATCTGTCTGCAAGTTGTGTCGTCGTGAGGGCGTCAAGCTGATGCTCAAAGGGGAACGTTGCTATACCAACAAGTGCGCTATTGAACGGCGCAACTATCCCCCAGGCCAGCACGGTGCTGTTCGCCAGCGCCGGCGCATCTCGGACTATGGCCTGCGCCTGCGGGCTAAACAACAGACCCGTCGTATGTATGGCTTGATGGAGCGGCAGTTCCGCCGACTCTTTCGAGAGGCGGAGCGGGAACCCGGCAACACCGGGGAGAACTTTTTGCGCCTTTTGGAGCGACGGTTGGACAATGTGGTCTACCGGCTGGGTTTGGCCAAATCTCGATCCCATGCCCGCCAATTGGTTCGCCATGGCCACATCATGGTGCGCGGGCGCAAAACCAATATCCCGTCCTACCTGGTGCGCCCCGGCGAGACCGTCTCGGTCCGCCCGGAAAGCCGCCGCCGCACTTATTTCAAGGACCTGGCCGAGGAACTGGATGCCGGTACAGTGCCAGAATGGCTCTCTCTCAATGCCGGCGAGATGAGCGCCACGGTGGTGCGCGAACCGAGCCCGGAGGAGTGTGAGCAAGTCCTCCAGCCGCAGTTGGTCGTCGAGTTCTACAGCCGTTAGTGGTGCCTGCGGCGGGCAAGCCGTAGGGAGGAGGTCTCCTCTTGTTGGACATCGCAATGCCAAAGGTCGAATGTGTTGCCAGTACGGATTCGTTTGGACAATACAAAATCGAGCCACTGGAGCCGGGTTATGGTACGACGCTGGGAAATGCCCTACGGCGGGTGCTGTTGTCCTCCTTGCCGGGGGCTGCGGTGTCCGGTATCCGCATTGAAGGGATCTATCACGAGTTTTCTACCATCCCCCATGTGCGTGAGGATGTGACCCAGATTGTGCTCAATGTCAAGCGCATTCGCATGCGCTCTTATGCGGAACGTCCGGTCAAGCTCTGGCTACAATCCCGTGGTCGGGGGGTTGTTCGTGCTGGCGATATCGAATGCCCCAGTACCGTTGAAATCGTCAACCCCGATCAGGTGATCGCTACCCTCGATGATGAGGAGGCCTATCTGGATATTGAGCTGACTGTGGAGAAAGGCCGCGGCTATCGCCCGGCTGAGGCCCAGGAGAATTTGCCCATTGGGCTCATTCCGGTCGACGCGATCTTTTCGCCCATCAGCAAGGTGAACTATGTGGTGGAGCGGACCCGGGTGGGACAGATCACCGACTTTGACCGCTTGATTATGGAGGTTTGGACCGACGGAACCATTTCGCCCGGTGATGCGCTCAGTTATGCCGCCCAGGTGCTGGTTGAATACTGCGGCTTGATTGCCGAGGCCAGCAAGGTGGAAGAGTTCGAGGAGGAGCTGGCCCAGGGCGTCGTGATTCCGGCCCACCTGTACCAGGTTTCTGTAGATGATTTGGAACTGGGTACGCGCACCCATAACTGCCTGAAACGGGCAGGGGTGACCAATGTGGGTCAGATTCTCGAGGTGGATGACAAGGACCTGTTGGCTATCCGCAACCTGGGGGAAAAATCGCTCCAGGAAATTCGCGAAAGCCTGCTGGCACATGGTTTTCTGCCCCAGGTACAGGTCCCTGGGGTACTTGACGAGGAGGAGGAAGAGGGGATCGAGGCCGAGGACACGGTGGAAGCAATCCTTCGGGCCGAGGAGATTGGTGAGATAGGTGAAGAGATCTTGTCCGGTTCGGAGACACTGATTTCCGGTGGGCCGCAGTCCTTTGCTATGGAGGACGAGGAACTGGACAAAGAGGAATAAACGGCGGAGTTAAAAGATGCGACATCGAAAGTCGGGACGCAAGTTGAATCGGAACTCGGGGCAGCGACGGGCGCTTTATCGCAGCCTGATGGCCTCGCTGCTCTGGCACGGTAAAATTGTGACGACCGAGGCCAAGGCCAAGGCCTTGCGTCCGCATGTGGAGCGGATGATCACCCTGGCTAAGGAGGATACGGCCCATCGTCGCAGCCTGGCTATGGCCAAGCTGCCTAACGATCGCGTGGTGGAGCGGCTGTTTACTGAGGTCGCGCCAGAGTATCAAGATCGCCCCGGTGGTTACACTCGTATTATTCGCATTGGCCCGCGCCAGGGCGATGCGGCGATGATGGTACAAATCGAGCTCGTCTAAGGGCAAGCCGGGGACCGATGCGCAATATCCTGCTGGATCTGGAGTACGACGGGACCGATTTTTGGGGCTCCCAAATCCAGGTCCGGGGTCGTACAGTCCAGGGAGAGCTGGAGAAGGCCTTGGGCCAGTTGACCCAGCAGAAGACGCGGGTCCTCTTGGCCGGCCGTACGGATCAAGGCGTGCACGCGCGGGGGCAACGCGCCAACTTTTATACCGCCTCGACGCTGTCCTTGACAACCTTTGTGCGGGGGCTGAATGCCCTGTTGGACCCTGACTTGGCTGTCTTGCAGGCCCAGGAGGTGCCGGAATCGTTCCACGCGCGTTTTGATGCCCGGCGGCGGACCTACCGCTATACCGTGTACAATGTGGCGATCCGCTCGCCGTTGGCCCGGCGCTACGCCTGGCACCTTTCTACGGCGCTGGATGTTGCCGCTATGGCCGCCGCCCTGCAAATGTTGCTTGGCGAACACGATTTCGCAGCCTTTGCGGCCAGCGGGCCGGATCGCACTGGTAGGACGACGGTACGGAGGATCGAGCAGGTGCGTTGTTGGAGCGAGGGGCACTGGATTTACTTCCAGATCACGGCCAATGCCTTTTTGCGCCGCATGGTGCGAAATCTTGTCGGACAGTTAGTGCTGTTGGGCCAGGGCCGTTGTGATGAAGCGTCATTCCGGACCATCTGGCAGGGCCTCGATCGCAGCCAGGCCGGCCCTCCAGCACCACCGCAGGGGCTTTGCCTCCTGCGGGTCGAGTACGAGGACATTGAACGCTAGACGCTGAATGCGCTAAAAGGAGATGTGAGGATGAAGACATATACTCCCACAGCTGCCGATGTGCAGCGGGAATGGTATGTCGTGGATGCGGCCGGGAAAACCCTGGGCCGGCTGGCCACACAGATCGCTACGATCCTGCGGGGTAAGCACAAGCCGACCTATGCCCCCCATATGGACATGGGCGACTTTGTCATTGTGATCAATGCCGAAAAGGTCCAACTGACCGGCCGCAAACGCCAGCAAAAAGTTTATTATCGACACTCGGGCTATATGGGGGGCTTGAAGGCGATTCCCTTCGAGCGCATGATCAAATCCCACCCCACCCGCGTGATCCGTTTGGCCGTACGGGGGATGTTGCCCCATAACCACCTGGGACGACAACAGCTCAAAAAGCTCAAGATCTATGCCGGTCCCGAACATCCCCATCAGGCCCAACAGCCCCAGGTCTTGGACCTGTAGAGCGGGTCCTAGAGGAGAAATCAAGATGGATATGCGTTACTACCAAGGAACTGGCCGGCGCAAGACCGCAGTGGCCCGGGTGCGTCTCTTCCCAGGCGGCGAGGGCGAGATCTTGATCAATGGCCGCACGCTGGATGACTATTTCGGCCAGCGGGCCATCTATCGCCGCAAAATTTGGGCACCCCTGCAACTCACCGAGATGCAGGATCAATTGAATGTCTCGATCATCGTCCGTGGCGGCGGGATCTCGGGCCAGGCCGGGGCCATTCGCCACGGGATCGCCCGGGCCCTGCTGCACATGGACGAGAGCCTGCGCCCCCCACTGAAAAAGGCCGGTTTTTTGACCCGGGATCCCCGGGTCAAGGAACGCAAAAAACCCGGCCTCAAACGTGCCCGCAAGCGCCCGACCTATACCAAACGTTAAGCGTTTGCGTGATCCGGGCCTTTCTGGTATAATACAGTCCGTCGGGGCGTAGCGCAGTCCGGTAGCGCACCTGAATGGGGTTCAGGTGGTCGCCCGTTCAAATCGGGCCGCCCCGACTGTTTGTGCAAGCAGTCAGCAACGAGTGCATGCATGTATGCGCTTGTTGCTGATTGTTCATTGTCTTCAATCAGCCACAAAGATGTGGGGGTGAGCAGTGGGACTGACAAGGGTTGTCATCGCCGACGACGAATCGATCATCCGCATGGACCTCAAGGAGATGCTGACGAACCTGGATTACCTGGTCGTCGGTGAGGCCGGGGACGGACTGAGTGCCGTTCACCTGGCCCGGGAATTGCGCCCGGATATCGTCATCATGGATATCAAGATGCCCGCTCTGGATGGTCTGGCCGCGGCTAAAATTCTAACCGAGGAAAAGATTGCACCGGTGCTCTTGCTGACGGCCTATAGCCAGCGCGAATTGATCGAGGCGGCCCGGGAAGCCGGGGTGGTGGCCTACTTGGTCAAGCCCTTTCGCGAGGCCGAACTGGTGCCGGCGATCGAGATCGCCCTGGCCCGCTTTCGCGAGTTCCAACAACTGCACCAGGAGGTCGATGACCTCAAAGAGGCCCTGGAGACGCGCAAATTGGTCGAACGGGCCAAGGGTGTTTTGATGCAGACCCAGGGCCTGCGCGAGGACGACGCCTTTCGTAAAATACAGCGGATCAGCATGAATACGCGCAAGCCGATGCGGGAAGTGGCTTCGGCCATCCTCTTGGCCCACGAGGCCCAGAAATAGCAGCACCTGTGCGCCCCTGTGCCTTGGGCCGGCCGGTCTCGTTCCCGCACAAAGGAGGGCCGTGTGACTCAGCCCGGGCGTTCCTGGAGACCCTGGCAGATCCTGCTCCTGGGACTGCTGCTGCTCTTGCTGATCGCCATGGTCGACCTGGGCATGCAGGAGGTTTATCACCGCTATCTCTGGGCGCCGACCCCTCAGCCAACCTGGCCCTCGCCCTCTCCAAGTGCGGTGCCGCCAAGCCGTAGCCCCATACCCCGCCCCAGCATAACCCCTGCTCCTCGTCCTAGCCCCGCCGTTTATGCGACCGTCCCACTGAGCCCAACAAGTCAGCCCACGCCGTTGTCCTTCCCCGAGCAGCGCTTTCAGGAAGCCCTGGATCAGTTGGCCTTTCGCCAACTCTTGCTGAAAGCGGCGCTGCAGCTGCTGCGCGCCGAGGATTATTTGTCCTCTGGGGAGATGAAACAGGTGGAAAGGGAGCTGATCGCCGTCAGCACAACCTTGGACCAGGCCGCCCACTATGCTAACGAGTCCCTCCTGGATACCATCGGGGACCTACAGCGGGATCTCTCTTTACTGCGGGAGGACCTTTACCTGCGCCCGGAACGGCTGCAGGAGGGGATGCGCCGGCTCTGGCAGCGCATTGATCTCTTGATCGGAGAGTAGGCCTTATTCCAATTGGTCGATTTCGTGCTCCTCAATGATGGGCATAAACCGGGATAGCTCGACCATTTTAAAGATCTTGCGGTGGTGCTTGCTGACGTGGATTGCATAGACCCGGTGCCCCCGTTTGCGGGCGGCTACAATGAACTTGAGCAGTCCAGAAATGCCGGCCGAGTTGATAAAGGCCACTTGCTCGAAATCAAGCACGGTAATCTTGCGGCTGCGCCCACAGAACTCTTCGATCTCCCGGGCCGAGACGGCGTCAATGCTGGGAGTGCGGATGTGCACAACGGCTACATTTCCTCGGTCTTGCATCTGGATCATTCGTTTGACCTCCTGGTCTGCTCACCGCAGGGAGTGATGTGCAGCCACATCGTAAAGGTATTGCCCTCCTCGCTGGAGGAAAATTCCACCCGGTCGACGAGATTGTGGATGATGTACAGGCCTAGCCCGCGCATTTGACCTTGTTCGAGGGATTCCTCGCTAATGCCCTGCTGGCGGACTTGCAGCGCTTGTACTCTTTTGCCCTGGTCCATCACCTGGATTTGCAATTGCTCGGCCTCGATGGAAAAGATCACGCCAACGTGAATGTCCCGCTCAAGTTGGTTGCCGTGCTCGATGGCGTTGGTGACGGCCTCGCTGACGGCGAGGGTCAGGTCGGCAATGCGTTCTTCATCCAAGTTCATTTGGCGCCCAATTTCCTCGGCCGCCGCGCGAACCACCCTCTCGAAAACCAGGTCAGAGGGGATGCGCACCTCGATTTGACTCATGGCTCCCTCCTGTTGTAGTGACTGTGAGTCTCGATCATGTTCTCTCGCCTTCAAGTGTTCCTGCAAACCGACTGAAATACGATGCTCGTGTCCTTGGGGCTTTTCCCCTTTTTGGATCGGGTTCGGCCGGCTTGGAGTACCGTCAACCTTTAACTTTTAACCTTCAACCGACTAGTAGCCCAATACGCTGGTCGTCGCGCGCAACAGCCGGTCGTACTGCTGCAGATAGGCCATGCCGGCCGTGCTGTTCCCGAGCTGCAGGTGGCAGGCCCCCAAGTAATAGAGCGCCTGGGCGTGTTGTGGGTTGGCCTGGACAACCCGCTCAAAATAGTCGATGGCCTGGGCCGGGTCGCCGGCCTCTTTAAAGGAGAGCCCCAACAGGTAATGGGTCTCGGTGTCGTCCGGCCAGTGCTGCAGGACCGACTGGAATTCCTGGGTGGCCTGACGGTAACGACCCCGTTTCAGGTGGATCACCCCCATGTCGTAGCGCAGGCTGACCAATTGCGGCGATATCTGTAGCGCGCGCTTCCAGGCGCTCAGGGCCTTGTTTTCGTTTCCCTGCGCCATGTACAGTCGGCCCAACAGGTAATAGGTTTGGGCGTTCTGGGCATCCAACTGGACGGCGCGCTGCAGGCACTTGAGGGCGGCCGGCAGACGGCCCAAGGTGGCCAGTACCTTGCCCAGTTCCTGAAAGACCGCCGCTTCCTCGGGACACTGTTGGGCACAGCGGTAGAGGATTTGATAAGAGACCTTGGGCCGCTTGAGCAGACGAAAGATGTGGCTCATCTTGACCGAGGCGGGGACGTATTCACGGGCCTCGGAGGTGATCTGCTGGTATTCGGCTAGGGCGCCCTTCCAATTCTTCTGCCGGGCCAGCAGGTTCGCCAGCAGGTAGCGGGCCCGATGCTCTTCCGGTTTCCACTGCAGCAGGGCCTGATAGATCCGTTCGGCTTCTTCGGGATAGCCCTGGTTTTTCAGGTCATCGCCCAGGCGATAGTACCACAGTACCGCCTCTTGCTCGGAGCGGGTTTCCAGGCTTTCTGGGGCCGCGTGGTCCATCTGAAAGGTCGGTTCTACCCGCAGGGCCTCGGCAAAACATTTTTGGGCCAACTCGTGGGCGCCGTGGGCCTGGTGCATCAGGCCGATGTAATAGATCGGCTCGGCGGCATCGGGCCGGCAGTCGTGGGCGGCGGTGAAAAAGATATAGGCCGCGCCGGGATTGTCCATCGCCTGGTGACAACGTCCCAGGGCGAATTTGGCCTCGTAGAGGTCACTGTTGTACCGCAGCGTTTCTTTAAAGGCGTTGATCGCCTTTTCGATCTGGCTCTGGGCGGCAAAAGAGACCCCAATGTTGTAATGGGCCTCGGCCAGGGTCGCATCGGTCTGTACGGCGTTGAGGTACTCGCGCAGGGCGGCTTTCCAGTCGTGTTGAAAGGCCAACGAGTTGCCAACATAGAGATAGATGATGGCCCGATCGCGGTCGGTGACTTCGGCGGCCGTACTGTCTCCCTCGACATAGGCCGCAATCAGGGCCAAGCGGAATTCCTCCGCCGCCTGCGCATAGTCCGTGTTGAGATAGGCGCGCAATCCCTTGCTAAAGGCCTCTCCGGCACGGGTCGCCTGCATAAAGCGTTCGCTTCCGCTGAACGTATCCAGGTCGAGCACAACCAGTTGAACGTGTTCCCCCTTGGTCATGTCAAACCTTCCAGTGTATGGGCTACAGCCCCTCCAAAGACAAGAATAACTGCTGCATCAATTCCCGGGACAGTCCCTGCCCCCAATGGTCCCGGGCAAAGCCGCCCAGGGTGAGGATGGCTGCACGCCAGCTCTCGCTGGGCGCATCCGCAGGGATCTGGAGTTGCGCCAACTGCTCCGCCATGATCTGCCCCTTTTCCAGGCCCAGGACGTCGTTGGCGACGGCGATGGCCTCCTCATGGGCGCTGGTGTAGCGCCGCCGCAGCACAAAGAGGGTGATATCATCCATCTGCGGGACGTCGCCGACAAAGCTCCGCACGGCTCGTACAATCTGCCGGGTCAGGCTGCGTGGCCGCCGGCTGCTTCGCCCTCCCAACAGTTCGCGCAGGCGCTCAAAACCAAAGTATTCGTTCTCTTTATTCATGGCTTCGACGATGCCGTCGGTATAAAAGACCAGGGCGTCGCCCGGCTTGAGACATGTTTGGGTCTCGCTGTAGGTGTAATCGTTGTCGATACCCAGCGGCAGGCCGTCCAGCGCGATCTCGCGAACCGAGCCGTCCAGCAACAGCGGGTAATTGTGCCCGGCGTTGGAAAGGACCATCGCTCCCTGGTTGATGTCGATGCAGGCGTAGAGCATGGTGACGCAGCCCTGCGGGGCCTGCTCGATCAGATAACGGTTGACTTGGTTCAGGGTCTCGGCCGGCTGCGGGTGCCGTTGCGCTTCCATCCGAAAGAGAGTGCGCGCTACCGCCATGTGCAGCGCCGCCGGAATGCCCTTCCCGGTGACGTCCCCGATCATAATGCCGCGGTGCCGCGGGTCAATCTCGACAAAGTCGTACAGATCCCCCCCCAGCTCGCGCGCGGGCAAAAAGCTGGTACTGGCCTCCCAGCCGGGCAGGCGGGGTGTGCCGGCCAGCAGCAGGCTGACCTGGATATCCCGGGCCATGCGGAGATCCTGGTGCAGCGGGTCCTCCTCGGGGACGCCCGCAGGGGTCGTCAGAGCAGCTCGCTGCTCGGTGGCTACGGGAGCGCTCGCTGTGCTGACCGCGCTGCCGGGATTGCTTGTCGCTGCGGTCGCCGCGGGCGCGGTGCTCTCTGTGGCGACGTGCGCTTGGCTGCTTTCCGGCGCTCCCTGGCTTTTCAGGCTGCGGAGCAGGGCAAAGACGCCGTAAAAGGTGACCAGGTAGAGCACGGCGCTCAGGCCGGTCTGCAGGCCGGCCGTTGTCTCGTCCAGAGGGCCAAACCATCCTCCCGCTAGGTAGAGCAGCCCGGCGCCCGTGACCAGGCCCAGGCCGGTCCACAAGGAACTCAACAGCGCCGCCTGGGCGATGGGCCACAGCAGCAGCAGGGCCAGGGGGCTGTTGTGGCCGGCCAGCAACGTGCTGCCCAGGGCGATACCGCTGATCTCCCCAACCAGCAGGGCCGTCCGGCCGCGGGATCGATCCTCCAGCAGCCAAAAGGCCGCCAGGCCGATGGCCACGGGCCCCATCCCGAGCAGTACCTGGTAAGCCCGGCCCTGGTAGAGCCAGGCCGCCAGGATCAGTAATCCCAGCCAAAGGGCGCTCGAGACGCCATGCCAGAAAAGTTCTTGTTCTTTGCGCTGCATTCCACTCATCATGCTCGGCTCAACCCATCGGTTAGGGAATCCATGTATTTGCGGCAGGCCTGCCGGAGCAGGTACACGGGCACTCCGTCTATGATGGCATGCTCCGGTTGGCCCAACAGCGTGCGCCAGGTGCGCCGAAAGGCCCGCAGCGCCCCTTCGCGGTCCGGTAGGGCCAGCAGGGCGTCCCCCAGGTAAAAGTGCCCAGTGGGGGAGCCCGGGTTCAAATAGGTGGCCCGTTCCAGGTCGGCAATGGCCAGCTCGGTCTGGCCCAACTGCCGGTGGATGAGCCCGCGCAGCAGGTAGGCCTCTTCGGCCAGGTCGTCCAGTTCCAGGGCACGCTCACAGGCCTGCATGGCGGCGGCGTTCTGTCCCTGGTTGGCGTAGGCCTGGGCCAGGCCGCAGTAGGCCTCAACCAGGTTCGGTTCCTCCCGCAGGGCCGTGCGAAAGGCCTGCAGGGCCTGTTCATAATGGCCCTGGCGCAGCTTGTCCATCCCCCGCCGGTAATGCTCCCGGGCCGGATCGTGCTCCGGTGGGGCGGAGGGCAGGCCCGGCCGGGCCGGGGCGGGCTCTGGGGGGGCTGTGCCGGCGCTCTCCCCCAGCAGCAGGGGCCGCTCTACCGAGCTGCCCCCGGGCACCGAATGGGGCTGGGGCCGCGTCTGTAGTGGGCGGGAGGTCAGCGGGCGGCTGGCCGGCCCCTTGCGGTAGAAAAAGGTCCCGCTGGCCTGTATGCGTTCAAAAGCGTCAAATATTTGCCAGAGCGTCTCGGAAAAACCGATGAACAAATGGCCCCCAGGGTTCAGGCTGCGATATAGGTTGGCCATCAGGCGGCGGCAGGTCTCCAGTTGGAAGTAGATGGTGACGTTGCGGCAAAAAATGACGTCAACGTTGTGAAATCGCGGCGGGAACGGTGTCTGCACCAGGTTGAGCTCTTGGAAATGCACGAGTTGGCGCAGTTCCGGCTTGACCTGCGATTCCTCTCCCTGCGTCTGGAAATAGAGGCTGCGGTAGGGCAGCTCTACCCGCTGCATCTGTTTGGCCGTGTAACGGCCGGCCTGGGCCTGGCTGAGGGCCCGCCGGCTGATGTCCGTGGCCAGGATCTGGACCGGCCGGCGCAGCGGCAGCCCAAAGAGCTCGGCGACGGTGATGGCGATAGAATAGGCCTCCTGCCCCGTGGAACAGCCGGCGCTCCATAAACGCAGGGGCTCATGGGGCGGCCGGGCCCGGTCCATCTCGGGCAGCACGATCTCGGCCAGGGCGCGAAAATGGCGGGGGTTGCGGAAGAACGACGTTTCGTTGTTGACGACCTCTTCCAATAGGGCGTTCATCTCGCCCTCCCCAGCGGCAGAATCGAGCAACGAGATATAGTCCGGCCAAGAGTCCAGCCCCTTTTGCAGGATGCGGCGCCAGAGTTGCCGGGACAGGGAGCGGCGACGAGAAGCATCCAGGTACACCCCGCTGTAGGCGGCGATGCGATCGCGCAGCCCTCCAAAGGTTTTTTCGTCGATGTCGATGCTCAATGTCTCAGACATGGTGCACACTCGACAGGCTTGCCTGGACCATTTCTGCCAGGGCATTCCCAATCTCGGGCAGGGGGAGCACCTGCCGTACGGCCCCCAGTTCAATGGCCGCCCGGGGCATGCCGAATATGGTGCAGGTCGCTTGGTCCTGGGCAATGGTATAGCCGCCCGCATCCAAGATGGCCCGCATCCCCTGGGCGCCATCATGGCCCATGCCGGTCAACAGCACGCCGATGGAACGGGGGCCAAAGTGCCGGGCGACGGCCTGCATGGTGACGTCCACCGAGGGAAGCGGGTTGGTCTGCGGCGTGTCGCTCAGGTGGATAGCGGTTCGGCTGGGCAGCAGTTGGCAGCCCTCTGGGGCAATATAGACCCGGCCGGGCTCCAGTCCCTCACCCGCTCGGGCAATGGCCACGCGCAGGGCCGTCTCGCTGGCAAGCCAGTCCACCAATCCCCGGATAAAGCCCGCCGCAATGTGCTGTACCACCAGGATGGGACAGGGCAGGTCTGCCGGCAGCGTTCTCAGTATCTGCTGGAGGGCGCGGGGGCCGCCCGTGGATGCGCCGATCACGATCACCTTGGCCGGCGCCTGGAGGGGCACCGCGGCCGGTCGGACCGGGACGGAGGGCTGCGGCTGGGCTTGGTCCTGACCCTGCCTGCGCCGCCCGCGCAGGTGGGTGATGGTCCGAACCCTGGCCAGCAGGCGCACCCGTTCGACCAGGGCTTGGGCCCGTGAGCGCAGGGCCGCCGGATCGTCACCGGCCGGCTTTTCAAAAATGTCCAATGCGCCGGCCTCTAACATGCGAAAGGAAAAGTCCACGTCCTGCTTGGCTAACGAGGCCGTGACGATCAGGATGGGGGTGGGATGATAAGCCATGATCTGCTGCGTCGCCTCGTAGCCGTTCATCTTGGGCATACGCACGTCCATGGTGATGACGTCGGGATGCAGTTCGCCCGTCAGTTGCACTGCCTCCAACCCATTGCGGGCTAGCCCGACGACCTCGATCCGGGGGTCCTGCTCCAGGATCGAGCGCAGGACGGCGCGCGCGACGGGCGAGTCGTCGACGACCAGTACGCGCAGCTTGTCCGCCTGCTCCTGCTTGCTGACCATGGCCCGGCTCATACCCCTTGCTCCTACAAGCCCTTCATCTGCAGCGCAAAGTCGATGCGCTCGCCCAGTTCCAACAGATCAAAGTCCTTGTTCAGGTAATCGTCCACGCCGGCCTCAAAGCCCCGGCTGGTGTCATCCATCGAGGTCAGGGCGATGATGGCCAGGTCACGAATGGCCGGATCCTCGTGCTGGCGCAGCTCGCGACAGACCTCGTAGCCATCTTTTCCCGGCAGGTGAATGTCCAGCACGAGCAGGTCCGGCGGCTCGGCCTCGATCTGGGCAATGGCCTCCTCACCCGTCTCTGCCAGCGAGACCTGGTAGCCCAGCGCCTCCAGGCGCATTCGGACAATGTCCCGCACCAGGGAGCTGTCGTCTACGACCAGGATACGCGCCATGCTGCCTCCTTGAATGCCAATTAAAACACTTGCCGGTTTTGCTGCCTTTCCTACGTCACCGGCTAAAGCCTCGACTCCGCAAGGACCCGTAAAAGGTTTCCAATTCCCGGACCGGAGTGGAGGCTTGAACCGGTCAAAATCGGCAAGTGTTTTAGCCTCAACTCCTGAATTGACGCTCGCCGTTCTAACGGTCAACCGTCAACCTTTAACGTTCCACTGTTGTTTCGCCCAACAACTGCTCCACCATGTCCAACAGGTTGCTCTGGTCAAAGCGCCCCTTGCTGATATAGGCCTGGGCGCCAGTCTGCAGCCCCCGGCGCCGGCTGGCCGGATCCTCGTAGGCGCTGATGATCATCACCGGCAGCTTTTGCCAGCGGGGGTCCTGGCGGATCCGCGCCGTCAGTTCAAAGCCATCCATGCGGGGCATTTCAATGTCCGTGATGACCAGTTGAAAGTGGGCCTGCTCCAATTTCTCCAGGGCGTTCAGGCCGTCAAAGGCCGTGCTGACCCGGTAGCCGGCCGCCTCCAGGATGCTGCGCTCCAATTCGCGGGTGGTGATGGTGTCCTCAACCAGCAGGATATGGGGGATCTCCCGTCGCGGGCTGGCCTCAATGCCGGTCGGGCCGGGGGCCGGCGCGGGGCCCGGCCCCTGGCTCAACACCTCCACCAGGTCCAGGATGGGCACGACCTGATCGTTTCCCAGCAGGGTGGCGGTTGAAAAACTGGGGCTCTGTTCCAGAATCCTGCCCAGCGGTTGGACTACGACCTCGGATTCATCCAGCACCCGGTCGACGAGCAGGGCCACCTGCTGCCCATTCCGGCCGACAATGATGGCCGGGGCCAGTTCGGGTTGGGAGGAGCGGGTGCCCAGACCGACCGTCTCGGCCAGCGAGCGCAGGGGCAGGGCCTGATCCTGCCAGCGCAGGGCGGGCTGGCCTTGGATCGACAGCAGTTGCTGCGGCTGTATCCGGGCCAGGCTGCGGACGGCCGTCGTGGGTATGGCGATGGTCTGGCCGGCGCTTTCCACCAAGAGCACCCGGATGGTGGCCAGAGTCAGGGGGACGTCCAGGATAAAGGTAGTGCCCTGGCCCGGCCGGCTGTCAATCTGCACCAGCCCGTTCAATTGGCGGATGGCCGTCTGCACGACGTTCAAGCCGACGCCCCGCCCGGACATGTCGGTGGTCTCTTGGCGGGTGGAAAAGCCGGCCCGAAAGAGCAATGGCTGCAGCGCCTCCAGGGGCATGTCCTGGGCCTGGGCTTCCGACAGCAGACCCTGCTCGATGGCGCTCTGCCGGACCCGCTCCAGGTCGATGCCCTGCCCGTCGTCCTCTACGCGGACCAGGACCCGCCGGCCCTGCTGCAGGGCGGCCAGCCGTATCCGCCCGCGGGGGCTTTTTCCGCGCGCTTGGCGCTCCTGCGGGGGCTCGATGCCGTGGTCGATGGCATTGCGCACCATGTGGATGAGCGGGTCCCGCAGTAGGTCCAGGACGCGCCGGTCCAGCTCAACCTCGCCGCCCGCAATCTCCATGTCGACCTGGACCCCGCATTCCCCGGCCAGGCGCCTGACGACGCCGGGAAAGCGTTCAAAGATCGTGCCAATCGGCTGCATGCGGATGCCCAGGGCCTCTTGATGCAGCTCGCTGAGGGCCAGGTCAAAGCGTTCCTGCAGGGCCAGGCGGCTGCGCACAAAGGATTGCAGCCGCTGCTGCTGCTGGTTCGCGGCTGCCTCCAGGCTTTCCAGCGTTTGTCTCACTTGTTCGACCTGGCGAGAGCGCAGGCGTCTCGGGGTGGCCAGCATTCCCTTGATTTTTTCTAGACCCTGCGCGATCTGTTGGTGTAGGGTAGAGAGTTCTTGAAGGGGGGATTCTAGCTGTCGAACGCGATTCTGCAGGGACAGCGCTTCGCCGACGTGCCCGGCTAATTGGTCGATGCGGGCCATATCCACGCGCATGGTTTCCCAAGCCCGGGCCTGGCTGGGGCTGCTCATCGTGACCATCGGCGCGGTGCTGGCAGGATGATCTTGCTCCGGCCCGGATTCGAGTTCCTCGGGGGATTGACCCAGGACCTGGCCCAGGTGCTGCAGCAGGGTCTGCATGTCCACCTGGACCGGCCCCTTGTCCCCCAGGGCGTCGGTCAGGGTGCGTATGGCGCCGCTGGCCTCCAGCAGGACAGTGCCCACCGCCGGCCTCATTTCCAGATCGCCCTTGCGCATGGCGCTCAGGACATCCTCCATGGCGTGGGCCAGGCGGTTGATCTGGGCAAAGCCCATAATTTTGGCCGATCCCTTGGTGGTGTGGACCGCCCGCAGCATCTGGTCCAACAAATCGACGTTGTCGGGCTGGGCCTCTAGTTCCGTCAGGCCCTGCTCGAGGATGTCCAGGTTCTCCCTGGTTTCGTCGCGGAATTGCCCATAGAAGGCACTTAGATTCAACTCGGACATTTCACTCCATCGACAGATTGATCTGGCCGGCCGATTGCAGGCGCTCGGCAATGGCCGAGAGCATGGTCGCTGCCTCGGCCAGTTGCCGGCTGCCCTCGGCGGTCTGGTTGGCTACCTCGGCAATCTCGCGCATGGTCTCGACGATCTGCTCGCTGGCGGTGCGCTGTTGGGTGGTGGACAGCGAGATTTCCTGGGTGGCCTCGGTGGTTTGTTGGGACAATAGGACGATCTCTTCGATGGCCTGGCCGGCCCGGTGTACCTGTAGGGATCCTCGTTCGGTCTCTTTGAGCCCCTCCTCGGCCGCCATCACCGAGGCGTTGGTGGCCTGCTGGATGACGGCAATGATCCCGCGTACCTCTTTGGCCGACTCCATCGCTCGATGGGCCAGGTTTTTGACCTCTGCGGCGACGACGGCAAAGCGCCGGCCGTACTCGCCCGCGCCGGCGGATTCGATGGCCGCGTTGAGGGCCAGCAGGTGGGTTTCGTCGGCAATATCGTTGATGATATCAATGATCTCGCCAATGCGCTGCGAATGCTCGCCCAGGGCCAGGACCTTGTCGGCCAGTTCCTGCACCCGGCGTTTGATGCCCTCGATGGCGGCGACGCTTTCGTCCATCGCCGTCTGGCCCCGTCCAACCGCTTCGAGGGTCCGTTCGGCTACCTGGGCGACGTTCTCGGCGCTCTGGGCGATCTGGCGGGCCGCGTAACCCATCTCCTCGATGGTGGAGCTGACCTCGGTGATGGCCGAGGCCTGTTGGGAGGATCCGCTGGCCTGTTGGCGCGAGGTCAAGGAGAGGTCCGTCGCCGATGCGCTCAGTTGATTGGACAGTTGAACCTGTTGGATGTTCTTCTCCAGGAGGGTTTCGTGGGCGTCCATGATGGCCTGGGCGCGCTGCTCGGACTCGAGGATGGCCCTGGACAGCGAGGCGGCATTCTGCTGGGCGATGTAGGCGACAAAAAAGAACGAGACCAGGGTGGGGATGCCGTACTGCAGCAGGAAACCGACCAGGTTGGGTTCTGCGGCGGTCTGCCGACTCGGCAGCAGGCTCAACAGCAGAAAGAGCAGGCCGTTGATGCCGGCCACGATCTGCACGATGGGGCCGGCCAGGATCGTGCCCGCCACGACGATGGGCCAGAGGAAAAGCGTGGCCGAAAGGGCCACGCCCTGGGGCCCCAGGGCCAGGCTGCCCTCGGCCAGCAGCAGCGAGATCATTACCGTGGTGACCAGGACCAGTATCCAGGCTCCCTCCACCGGCCGCATCTGTCTGGACAGCCAGAGCGCGGCCAGGCCGGCCAACAGCAGGACGAACAGGCCGGCCCAGGCCGTGAGCTGCAGCGGTTGGAGGGCCAACTGCAGCCAGTGGGCCAGCGCCTGGGCGAGCATGATCACCAGCAGGCCGGCGATTTCGGCCAGCGTGACCCGCCACATGATGGCGCTCTGGCGCTCCCGCTCTTCGTGGGACAGGGCTTCTGGGGTGATGAAATAGGCCCAGAGATTGCGGGAAGAGGTTGTCTTGGCCATCAGTTCCTCCTTGTATACATTTGGGCGCTCTGGTGCAGCGAGGCCGCTTCCTCCGCCGGGACGATCCGCTCCAGGTCCAATAGGGGCACCAGGCCATCCTCCTGCCAGGCCAGCCCCCAGACCAGGGGCCGGGCCTGCAGCTCCCGCAGCAGTTTGGGCAGCGGCCGCAGTTGCGGCCAGGGGACCAGCGATGGTCCCTCAATCCAATCCACCCGAAAGGCCAGGGGCCGGCTCTCCGACGTCACAATCAACAGGCCCAATGCTCCGGAATGGCCCGGCAGCCCCAGCCGGTCGCCCAGTTCCAGAACGGGGACGGCCCTTGCCCCCAAAGACAGAAAACCCTGCAGGTCGGGAGGTCCCTCTTGGGCGGGGTAGAGCGTTTCTTTTTTGCGCAGCGTGGCAATTTGGCCGACCTCGGCGCCAAAGCGATGCTCCTTGACCCGCAGAAACATAATTCGCAGTCCCTCATCCGTCGGCATAGACCGCTCCCAACAGGCCGGCTACGTCGAGCAGCCGGATGGCCTCCTCTCCTTCGCCCGAGATCCCCTGCAGGTAGGCCGCCTTTTCCCCGCTTGGGGCCAAGGGCGCCGGCCGCAGTTCTGCCGGGTCGATGTGGGCGATGTCCTGGATGCGATCGATCAAAAAGGCGGCCGTACAATCCTCGTGCTGGACGACGATCAGGCGGCTGTCCGAGCCCGGGCTGTGTTCGCTGAGCCCCAGGATATGCCCCAGGTCCAACACGGCCAGCACTTTGCCGCGCAGTCCGGTTGCCCCCAGGACGGCCGCATGCAAACCGGGCAGGTAGCTGATGGGCTGCGGGCGGCTGACCTCGCGGACTAGGTCCAGCGGAAAGGCGTACCGTTCCTGCTGGATGGTAAAGGTCAGCACGGCCAGTTTTTCCTGGTCGGACTCTGTTTCCAGTGGAGCCTTTTGAGCCAACTCTTGCTCCAGTTGATCGATGCGTTCCGAAAAATTGGCCATGGCATTGCCCGTTCAGTCAAGATTACTATAACTTGTCGTAAAACGATGCGCTCAACCCTATTGTACCACAACATGTACAGGATGCAATGGGTCCGGCCCACTTTTTTCCCCTAGCCGCATTGTACACGATTCAGTTGTGGGATGCAAGGCCCCCCCATGACAGTCGGATGACGAAATAGCGCGACTCCTACAGCCCATCCCCGGCTCCGCCGGGGTGGGTACCGTGAGGGAGGAAAATGCCTTTGTAGGGGCAGCCCTTGTGGCTGCCCGCCTGGATGCCCCCAATGGGGCAACCACAAGGGTTGCCCCTACAGGATGCCCAGGACGCGGCTATTTTCAGACCAGCCACCATGCCCGCGGCAAAGGGTCCAAGTCCGCCCAAAACAGGTCCGCCCATGCTTACGCATAGGCGGACCTTCCATTTAGATTGATCTGGACCGGGGCTTTTTAGCCCGGGGCGAACACTCAACGCCAAACAGATCGTTTCTGTAGGGCGAGGCGCGCCTCGCCCTACAGGCCCATTTTAGCGCTTGCGGTTACGGTGTGTGTCTCGCGTTTGCAGGCGTACCTCCCGCCTGCGCCGTCGGCGATCCGCTTTGCGTCTTTTCTCCCGCATCGCCTCGCCCTTGGAGACAAAGAACCGCTTGCGTCGATGATCCCGGAGTTGGCCACTCTCGTTCAGCTCCCGGCGGAAGCGCTTGAGGAGGGTTTCCAAGTGGTCCCGGTTCCCACGCTCGCTTGTCATAACCATATCACCTCCTCTCTCTGGTCGGATTTCTCAGCACAATGCTTCTGCTCGGCCACAGTGGGCGTATTTATAGTCTCAGTAGATCGCAGATTCAGCGTCAGAGAGCTTACCTGCCAGGCATAAACCTGCGATCTACTGAGTCTAGCCTTTGCCGGGCTTTCTAACCGTCAACCCCCATACGGCAGGGCCCGTTCCACCCGGCGCTTGTCGCTCGGCGAAAGCGGGAGCATCTGGCGAAATTCGCGCCGGACGCGCGGGGATTTCTTGCGGCGGAGGTGGCTGCGGCGGCCTTTCATGCGCATTACTTTGCCCGTGCCCGTTATTTTGAAACGTTTTTTGGCCCCCCGGTGATTCTTGATCTTGTATTTTTTGCCCATCTCTTTTGCTCCAACGTTTCTATGGAACTCGGTGGATTTCGCCACTTTTCTATCTGGGTTCACTGGCCCCTAGCTTGGTAGCGACGATACCCTTTCAGTTCGTCTCGCTCCAGCGGCCAGGTTTATTTCTCATCGTCGTCATCGTCGTCATCGTCGTCATCGTCATCGTCGTCATCGTCGTCATCGTCGTCATCGTCGTCATCGTCGTCATCGTCATCATCGTCGTCATCGTCATCATCGTCATCGTCATCATCATCATCATCATCATCATCATCATCATCATCATCGTCATCATCGTCGTCGTCGTCATCATCATCATCATCATCATCATCATCATCATCATCATCATCGTCGTCGTCATCCTCCTCCTCCTCCTCCTCCTCTTCCTCCTCTTTCTCCTCCTCCTCCTCCTCTTCCTCTTGCTCCTCCTCTTCCTCCTCCTCTTGCTCCTCCTCTTCCTCTTGATCTTCTACATCCGCTTCCTCCGCTGGGACAGCCGCAGTTTCCGCTTCCTCCGCTGGGACAGCCGCGGTTTCCGCTTCCTCTGCTGGGACAGCCGCGGTTTCCGCTTCCTCCGCTGGGACAGCCGCGGTTTCCGCTTCCTCCGCTGGGACAGCCGCGGTTTCCGCTTCC
>JAFGKG010000125.1 GCA_016928715.1 Chloroflexia bacterium | reverse complement strand
CGTGGTCTATAACCTGCCGCCGGAGGTCGTGCCGCAATTGCAGGCCGGGGCCAACCAGGGTGCCGCCACCACCCGCACCATGCGTGCCTGGGCCTCGCGCCAGGTCGCCGCCCGGCAGGAGCTGGCCCCCTGGCCGGTTCTGGAGGTCAAGGGGGAGCTCGCCCGCGAGTTTCCCCCGTTGGAGGTCCTCACCGGGGATGAGACCCACATTGTTCGCTTGTTGGAGGAGGGGGGGTCGTGAAAGAATTTTTAGCCGTCCTAGGCATTGTCGCCATCCTCATCTGCCTCTGGCTATCTCTGGTGACCGTGCGACAGGGCGGCATCCGCCAGTACGACGCTGAGACCGGCCAGGCCGAGGTACTGACGTTCGAGGGCTGGCAGCCTCTAGACGATGGGTTCGTGGCCGAAAGCAGCGGCCAAAAAAAGTCTGCAGCTGCGGGAGTCGCCCAGGCAGAGGAAGCCTCAGCGGTTGTCGAGAGCGCCCCGTCCACCGAGACCCCAGCCCCCACTGAGGTTCCCCCGCCCACCAGCGTGCCGGAATCCACCGCTGTGCCGTCGCCCAGCGTTATTCCCGTGTCGACCCAAGTACCCCAAGCGACCGCAGTGGTACAGGCCAACGTGCTGGCCGACGCGTCCCACCAGCCCACGGATTCGAACAGCGCGCCGCCGGCTCGCCAAGAGCCGGGCCAAGGCCAACTTCCGGCCGGCTGGGCCCAGGACCCCACCGGTTCCAGCTTTTACGTCGCCGAGCCAGCAGCGGTTTCCCCCTGGGAGGTACTCGGCTGGCTGCTGGTGGGGGCTTTGCCCGTGGGTGGACTGTTGGCGGCGAGCTTGCTTTCCTACCGCCACGTGGCCCTGACCAACGCCAGAGTCGAGGCGATCAGGATCGCCCAAGCGACTGCTCCTCGCCGGGCAGCACCCCAGGCAGAGCCGGAGTGGGCGGACGAATTAGAGTTGGACCCACAAGATGGGGGCTTGGAAGGACAAGAGACCGATATCGAGGCCTACCTCTCGCCCGCACGGCGAGGCAGTGCCGCCTGAGCAAGCCCGGAGAACCAGCATGCGGCCCTTGCCCATAGATCGCCAGAGAATCGATACCATCTCCCGCCGCGTCATCGACGCCCTGGACCGGCTGGGCTACAGCTACAGCCGCAAGGACGGCGGCACACAGCAAGTAGCTATCCGCCGCCGCCTGGTCACCGAGAGCGGCGCCTTCCTGCTGCTGGAGGTGGACACGGAGCGGCTGCCGCGGGGCGTACGCGCCGACCAATTGACCCACCGCCACACTCTGCACCATCTGACCACGGTCGTACATCACCCGGTCAAGGTGCTCAACACCACCGGCATCACCTACGTGGTCCTACTGCAGGGCAGCAGCGCGTGTCCCCGTCTGCCCCAGCAGGTCGAACTGGCCGACGCTCTGCCGCAGCACCCGGGGACACCGTGGACCTTTCCGGTTGGAGAGGGCCCCGACGGCCCCGTCTGGGAGCGTCTACGCGGGCACTATCTAGTCGGCGGCGAGACCGGATCGGGCAAGACGAGCTGGCTGCTCTCAACCATCCTGTCCCTGACCTTGACGAATTCTCCTCAGGATCTGCGGATGGTACTCATCGACCCCAAGGGGGTGGATCTGCTGCCTTTTGCCGACCTGCCGCACCTAGCGCGGCCGCTGGCGGTGGGGTTAGAGGAGGCCGGCGCAGCCCTGGCCGACTTGGTGGACGAGATCGCCGGCCGCCGGCAACGCTTTGCCCGCTGCCTGGCCCGAGACCTGGACGGCTATAATGAGCGCAGCGGAGAAAAGCTGCCGCGTCTCTTGGTCGTCATCGACGAGGTCACCGATCTGGCGTTGACCGCCGGTCTCAAGAGCAATTTTTACAAGGACCTGACCCGTCTGGCCAGCTTGGGGCGGGCCTTTGGGGTACACCTGCTGCTGGCCACGCAGAATCCCAAGGCCGAGGTCTTGAACACACTGATTCGGGGCAACCTGGCCGGGCGCATCGCCTTCCGCGTGACCACGCCGGCGCACAGCCGGGTGATTCTGGGACTGGCCGGCGCCGAGCGCTTGGGCAAGACCCCCGGGCGTATGCTGGCCCGGTTGGGCGGGGCACAGCAACAGGAGCTGCAGGGCTACTGGGTGGGGGAGGAGGCGCTGTTGGCATTAAAGCCGGAGGATCCCACCGGTCCCCTGACCTGCCTGGATGAACAAGACCGGGCCATGGTGCGTTACGCCCAGGGATGCCTGGAGGGCCGTTTTCCCCAGGCCGAAATTATGGAGAACGGCTGGACCCGCAGCGAATACCGGGAAACCAAAGAAAAGTTGGAGCAAGCCGGCCTACTGGAGCGGAGAGCTCGCGGGGCATTCTATCTAGTAGACGATTTCCCTGGCCAAGTCGAGGCAGAAATCACTTGAACCAGGCCCGGCTGGACAGATTAAAATTTTGGCCGCCCTAATCCTTGAGGGGGGACGGGCGACCAGGTGGCGGGGGAATTGTTCTCTTATGCGTTCACCCCCTTTATTGTACCTAATATCCGCGCGACTGTCAACCCCTCAGCACACATTTGAGCGCATTTGCCGGCGAATCGTGCCCAAGGAAGCACGGGACAACTGGGGGGTCCCCTTTGAACGCGCAAGAGGTTTGGCTTCAGGCGTTAGCGTACCTGAAGAACCAATTTAGCAGATCGGACTATGAAACCTGGATCCAAGGTGTAGCCATCGTCGGTGTTGAGGACGGCGTTCTCTTGATCGGTGCGCCAACCCCCTATGCCCGACAATGGCTGGAACGCCAGGCTGGAGACACAATCCAAAAGATCCTCTCCGGCATCCTCGGCTACCCGATCCAAATTCGCATCGTTATCGCCAAAAGTGGGGAAAAACCTCCCATACCGACTCCCAGAGAAAAGGGAGCCCCCGCCTCGCCCCAGCCTGGTCCCGACAGTGAGATCAGGATAGAACTGGATCACCGCACCCAGGATAGCTACGAGCTCCTGCCTGAGCTGATCTGGGAGACCGTAGCACAAGGCATCGCCCAGCTCTCCGACCCGGTCCTCTATCTCTACCTGCGCTATCTCTGGCGGGAGAGACACTGGAACCCCCAGGCCATCGCCGAGTCCGAGGTAAAGCCATTGCTTCTGCGCCGACCGCTCCTGGGCGAACTCTTTGGCGTGCAGTCGCAGACCATCCGGCTGGCTACCGATCGGTTGGCCAACGTGTTAACCGCGGCGGGAAATCCTCTATTGGAGGCCAGCACCCCGCCCGGCGGGGGCAAGAAAACGCAAACCCACTACCAACTGTATTCCTTCCGGCAGCAGGGCCGACTGCTGGCCAAGACCGACCGCGCCGAGATCGGCTGCACCGTCCCCTACGACCGAGTGCACCACGGCCTGTTTTTGCCCTTTGGCGCCATCCGAAATGAGGCCGTCACCCGTTACATTGCCCAGGGCCCGGCCCTCAGCCGGCACGGCGCCGGACTTTACTTGTACTTGCTCTGCCTGGCCAACCAGCAACGGCACAGCGATTGCGGCTCCAGCGCCAGCTGGGACAAACCGCCGCTGGCGTTGACCCGCCGCGAGCTAGAGACACGCCTGCGCATCAACCTCCACAAGCACCAGGACGACCTAGAGGCGCTGGAGGAACTGGGCTGGGTCTGCCGGGAGGCCACGAGCCGCGAATCATCAACCTATTTGATCAGCGAGGCGCCGGCGTCCCTGCTCGAGTTGGTTGTGTTGGCCAGGGTCAGACAGCGCCAGCTGCCGGCAGCCCGCACAAACACCTATTTGGACGATATCGAGGCCGGAATGCTGGGACGAGAGTGGGTAGAGCAGCAGCTAGCGCAGTTGCGTTGGACGTTGACCGCGCAAGGGCAGGGCCTTCTGGAAACGGAAATTGCCCGGCTGGCACCGCAGGGCTAGTGCCTGCTTTTCCATGCCGGGTTTCTTTATCCTCCAAGCTTCCAGTATGTTTGTATGTTAATCGTATGAATAGTATGGGGCGCGTTTTCAGGGCATTATTTTGCCCTGTTTGGGACTTTTTTGGCGCCCTGAGTAATGGTTCTGGCGCCCCCAGTAATGGTTTGGTCCAATCCTGGCGCCCTGAGTAATGGTTCTGGCGCCCTGAATAACGGTTTCCCTCCACTCTGGCGCCCTGAATAACGGTGCTGGCGCCCTGAATAACGGTTTGCAGCGCCCAGGAAAGGTGGCAGAGACGGAAAAATTATTCACTCTCTAGCCCAGTAAGGCACGCAGAACACATTGGAACAGTGGGCTACTTTGAGGGCGGAGTTGGTGTAGTCATAGTGGCTGATTAGACCCAGTCCGTCGGTCCCGACGGTGATCGAGGTGGAGAAGCCGACGTTCCCGGTATTGTCCAGAGTGCTCACGGTGGCATTGGTGCAGGCGACGTTGTCGCAGTGGGCCACCTTGAGGTCGCCGTTGGTGCTGTCCCGATAGCTAATCAGGCCCAGGCCGTCGGTCCCGACGGTGATCGAGGTTTCGCGACCGACGCTCCCGGTGCTGTCCAGGGTGGTTAGGGAATAGACTGGGCGGGTGTCGTGAGCTTCACAGACCACGCTGCCGTCAGTGTTGATCGCCCGCACTGTGCTGCCGACCGTGCAGGAACCACTCACCCGCTGCTGGTAGACGGACAGATCCGTGCCGAGAGCGCCGCCGGCATCGGTGATCACTAGCGTATTACTCACCAGCGCCAGCCCCTGGTTCAACTCATAGGCCGGATCGGCGTCGCTGTCTTCGTCGTCCTCCGCGCAGGCCCAGGCGCTGCCGTCCCACTCGGTCAATTGGCCGCTCGCGCAACTCGGCGGCATTTCCAGCTCGTTGGCCGGACCGGCGTCGGCGTCGTCCACATCGTCGACCCCATCGGCAAAACCCGCCGGCATGTCCGTGATCGCATCCCAGGGCGCGACCTGGCTGTAGAGGGCATAGGGCGCCGCGGTCAGCGGCGCTGTGCTCGCGCCGATGGCGGGGCGGCTACTAGTGCGTTGGCGGAGGAGGGCGATCTCAAGGTTGCTCTCAAGGTGCCTCAAACTGGATAGGACTAGGGGAATGGGCGAGAAGGCGGAGGGTAGTTTGACGGCATTATTTTCTTAGTTTTTCAGTTTGAGACCTTTTCAGTTTGACAATTTTACGGATCGGGGACTACCTTTTTGGCTGACTTTGCGATAATGCTGGCGCTTTAAAAATTTGGTGCTGGTTGGAGAGATTGGAGATGTGGCCCTTTTTGCTGAAAGGGGAAACCCTCTGACAGTTTTGGAGAAAACTATTGAACTCGCGCTCAGAAGACTTTCAGGCGCATCTTGCCGCTTACAAGGCCGCTTATATACCGTTTATATACCGCTTACAAATCCGCCAGCGGCAAGAGCTTATTCAGCCCCAGAAGCAGGATACAGGGTCTGCTTCTTTGAGGCATCGTGGGTTTCAGGCTCCAGTTCACCCCTGCGGTAGGCTGCAAGAGCATACTCGAGGAAATAGCGCGCCGTCTCCCCGATTGTCACGTGCAGCTCTTGGGCCACTTTTTTGATCTCTTCCTGGAGATCATGGGGAATCCCCCGGTAGGTGGCTACCCCTTTTTCCCGGCGCTGCCGAGCTTCCCAAGAACGGTCTCGCTGCGGTTTACTCTCTGGACGCCGGGCCAAAACATCGATGGGTTCCTCGGCCCATTCTACACGATCGCGGATGCTTCTTCTATCGGACATCGAGTACCCTCCATAGCACAGTGGCATATTCTTTAGCCGCCCGACTGGTAGGATATCTTTCCCAGATGGTCTTGCCGCCAGAGACACATTCCCGAAATACTGTGGCCCGGTGGATAGGAGGCAAGATGATGCCTGGACCAAAGGTTTTTTGCAGATCATCGAGAGTGGCCTGGCTCTCACGAGTCGTTTCATCGTAAAAGGTGGGCAAAATGCCCATCAGGGCTCCTTCCCAGCCCTTGCCCGACAGATGCTGCATGGTTTCCAGTATCTTGACCACTCCATCTGTACTCAGGTAGTCCATACCGCATGGAATCAGCACCAGGTCAGCGGCCCAGATCGCCATCTCTTGCAGCCCGCCCAGGCTGGGGGCGGTATCAATAAGGATATAGTCGGGACTATTGTAGCCATTCATCCTCTTGCGCAGGGCCCGTCTCAGTGTATCCAACCCGGCCCCCTCTGCTGCGAGAACCATTTGGGCAGTGGCGGTTCTTTTATCGCTGGGGACTAGGTAAAGATTCTTGCGGCCTGTAGGTCGGGCCGCTTCTCGCAAAGAGCGACCGGTAACCAGCAGATCGAAAACGCCCTGGTCCTGTTCACGACCCAGGGCTACGGCACATTGACCCTGGGGGTCGACGTCCAGAAGCAGGGTGCTACGCCCCTTGATAGCCAGTCCATGGGCGATGGTCACCGCTGTTGTCGTCTTGGCCACGCCCCCTTTCTGGTTGGCTATGGTGAGAATGCGCATCCTTTTGATCCTCCCGCACCGTTCAAAACCATCGACTCTCTCCAGACAAACGAGCGAGTCCTATTCATCTTGACCACGTACGCGCCTTTTCAGGACCATACTCGCCCGAAAACTAGGCGCATAGCGTTCTGGGTAGGGCATGGGCTCTCCAGTACGCGGATGCACACCGGTGCGGGCAGGAAAATGCCGCCGGTCAAACACGCCAAAGCGGATCAAGGAGATCTTGTCCCCTCGCGCCAGGGCCGCACCCACCTCATCCAACATTACTTCCACGACCTGCTGCACGGCTGCGGCAGAGAGATGCGTACGACTGGCAATGCGTTCGATCAGTTCGTTTTTGCAGATATTAGCCAAAGCACGGATCCTTTCCAAAACAAGCTGGCTCAGGAATGACCGATCTCAAGACGTCAACGGGCCAAAAGGGCAGATTCACCCTGATTGTACTATAACGCCAGCGGATTGACAATAACAAAAGAGACATTGGCTAACCCGCTGACTGATCCGCTTCCTCCCCACCCATCCACTGCTGCAGGAAAGTACGAGCTGCCGCATCCGTGATGATATAGTCCCGACCGGGACGTTCGGCCGGGATATGGCCCTCCTGGCAAAAGCGCTGCACCTTGCGCAGGGAGATGGACTGGCCCAGCCGGCTTGCCTCGGCGGCCAACTCCCGCGTTGTCCAATAGCGCGGCCTTGAGCCCGTGGTCAATTCTAAAAGGCGGGCCTGGGCTGCCCGAATCTGTTGATGCTGCCGGCGATAGGCCTCCAGGCCGGCTGCGGGAATGACCCAGTGCCAGCCCACCCGAAAGGCCTGCAAAAGATGCGGTCGGCGCGACAGCAGGGCATAGATCTCGGGAGGTCTCTGCCCGAGTTCGGCGGCCACCTCGGCCGGGGTATACAGCCGGGCACCACAATTGGGACAAATGGCTGGCGAGGGATCCGCCTCCGGTCGCTCGGCTAGAGGCACCCCTGCCGGATTGGGCCGAAACCGCTCCAGGGACTCGCCTGGCAGAATCCAGCCGCCGCGGCCCAGGCGCAGCGCTCCTAGCCGCCCGGGCCGGCGGGCCAGTATCGCCCTCACCCGGCTGGGGTGCAGGCCCAGCTTTTCCGCCCCTTCGGCCGGGCTGAAAAAGGCAGCACCACAAACACACGTTCCAGGCATCGATCTTCCAAATATGTCTAGTTTTTCAGAGTACGCATAAAACCTGACACATTATATCGCACAAGTCGCGCCGTGTCAAGCAATTTGGCCTTTAACCACCGCGAACACCCTCCACCAGACCCCTACCTAAAGAAACATTCCTGTAAACGATTATAACCTAAGCTGCTTATAATAAGCAGCTTAGGAAAGAACGCCGCTCAGGCGGGCAAGCGGCCAGACTATGTCTATTTTTCCTCCATATCAACAAGAACCCAGCCGTGTTCTCCGTAACCGGCTACAATCTCGACTTACAAACGGCTCATAAAAGGTCTCGCTTTCCTAGACAGGGGTCGAGGTTTTAGTCGGCAAAAACCCGCAAGTTATTTGGTGCCATTTCCAAGCAACGCACACCATAAAAGCATTCTTGACAAATGGTCCGGATGGAGTATAATCTAAGTAGCTTATAATAAGCAGCTTAGGGGAAGTAGCTTATAATAAGCAGCTTAGGGGAAGTAGCTTATAATAAGCAGCTTAGGGGAAGTAGCTTGTATAATATAAACTGCTGAGGAGGTATACATGACCGCAAGTAAATTCGTTGGCCGGCAGCGGGAGTTGACAGAATTGAACGGCCTCTTGGATCAAGGCAGCTCCCAATTCCTGCTCTGCTACGGCCGCCGCCAGGTGGGCAAGACGACGCTGTTGCTGCGCTGGGCCGAACAGAGCGGCCGGCCCCACGTTTACTGGGTCGCGACCCGCGACACTCCCGCCCAACTGCGGCGCAGCCTGGCCCAGACCTTCTGGCAGTGGGCCTATCCCAGCAGTCGCGCCGCCCCCCGCTTTGATAGCTGGGGCGAGGTCCTAGAGACTGCCGCCGACCTACTCGGCGACCAGCAGGTAATCGTCCTGCTGGATCAGTTCAGCTACGGCGTCGAATCCGACGATTCGCTGGCCAGTCACATCCAAGCTGCCTGGGACCAGCGATTCAAAGCCAGCCCCGTGATCCTGGTACTCATCGGCTCGCACTCCCGCCTGATGCGCGACTTGATCGGTTACGAGGCCCCCTTGTACGGGCGGATCACCTACGAGCTCCCGGTGGAAGCACTCGATTTCCCCTTTGTCGGCGACTTTTTGCCCGATTACAGCCCCGCCGACCGAGTGATCGCCTATGCCGTCACCGGCGGGGTGCCCGCCTACCTGGAACGGTTCGACGACAAGCAGAACGTTGGAGAAAACGTCCAACGGCTGTTCATGCGCCGGCGCAGCATGTTCCGCAACGAGCCAGACGTGCTCATCAGCGAGGTCATCCGTCGGGAAACCCGCAATTTCGAGGCCATCCTCAAGGCTATTGCCGGAGGCAGCCACTCCCCCCACGAGATCGGGGCAACCATCGGCCAGGAATCGAGCTGGCTCAGCCCCTACCTGGACCGGCTGCAGGAAGTCGGGCTGATTGAACGTCATCTCCCCGCCACCATCCCCCTGGAGCAGCGGCAGGGCAGCCGCAGCAGTCGTTACGAGTTGAGCGACCCCTACCTGCACTTTCACTTTCGCTTTATCGCCCCCAATCTGCGCCTGGTCGAACAGAACCTAGCCGGCCCGCTCTGGCAGAGCCTGGCCGGCGAGTTCGACGGCTGGGTCGGCCGGACGGCCTTTCGCCGACTGTGCCAGGATTGGATCCGGCTGCAGGCAGAGAGGGGCCACCTACCCCTGCTCCCGGTGATTGGCCCACACTGGAGCCAGGGCGGTGAGATCGCTATCGTAGGCATCAACTGGGCGGAGCACACCATCCTGCTGGCAGACTGCCATTGGCGACCGGAGCCGGTCAGCCCCTTTGCCGTGCAGGGACTGATCGACCGGGCTGACTCGTCCCAGGCGATCCCGGACAAGGACTGGACCGCCCATTATGTGCTGTTCGCCCGGAATGGCTTTGCCGAGCCGGCGCGCGAGGTGGCCGCCGAACGCGGTGTGGAATTGGTCGACCTGGACCAACTCGACGCCGACCTGCGCCAGTCCCTGCTGGGCGACGAGAAAGAGAGATCCCCCAACGGGCGCGATGTCTCAATGGCCTAAAAAGGGCCTATTGCGAAACCGGGAGATCTTCCTCGCCCACGATGACGAAATCGCGCTGCCGCTGCTGGCCCAGGGCAAAACCGCCGGCCGGCAGCGCTTCCAGCCCCGGCCGGCCACCGCTCACAATGACCACCGGCGGGTACTGCGCCTGACGGGCCGACAGGGACTCCTCCCGTTCTACCTCCACCGCCTGCCGCGCCGTCCGCTCCCGCCAGAGCATGTACAGCAGCACCCCGTTCACCGGCAGGCCGGCCACGATCCCCAGCACCACCCCGCTGACCACGGCCAGACTGGACCGCTCCAGCCGAAAGGCCAGCAGCAGGGCCAGCGTCAGCCCAAAGACAACGGCGATAGCCAGCATCCAACGCGCCATCTCCCACCTCACTACAGCGCTGCGCTGACCAGAGCGGCTACCCGCTTGATCCAGCCACCAGGGAAAGCGATCACCTTGCCCTCCCGCCGCGGCACCAGCAGTGGATGCGCTGCCTCGGCCTGGACCAGCTCTTGCTCAAACATCTCGACCATCACTCCAATCTCCTCGGCGCTGATGTAGGCGGCCTGGAAACGCAGCGCCTCACCCCCACTCACCAGCAGGAAATCTCCCCGCCCCAGCAGCCTTTCGGCCCCGCTGCGCTTGATGCCTGTGGCCACCACGGCGTCCTGCGCGCTGAGCACCCGACCAGTCAGCCGGCAGGGTAGATTGCTGCGCAGCAGGCTGCCAATGGCCTCGGCGGTCGGCTTTTGTGTCGACAGGAGGAGGTGCAGGCCCGACTCGCGGCCACGCGCGGCCAGACGGGTTAGCAGTTCGCCCACCCGCGGCTCCTGGGCCACCAGATCGGCCACCTCGTCCACCCCCACCACGACTATGGGAGCACGCACCCGCTGGCCCTCGCGCCACTCCATCTCTTGCACCAGCCACTCCAGCCGGCGCAGCGCCTCACTCTCTTGACGCACCGGGGGCGCCAGCAGGTGCGGCAGGCCGGCAAAGACCCCAAAACCATGCCCCTTGGGGTCGATCAGCAGCAGGCGCAGGTCATCTGGGTCATTGGCCAGGGCCAGCGAGGCCAGGATGGAACGGGCCAGGGCCGTCTTGCCCGAGCCGGTGGTGCCGGCGATGAGCAGATGCGTCACCTCGGGCGCGGACAGGCGCAGCAGCAGCGGCGTGCCCTCCTCGTCCCGCCCCAGCAGGGCCGTGTCACCGGGCAGCGCCGGCAGCATCGCCTGCAGCCGTACCAGCGAGATGCCGGCCGGCTGGGGCCGAGGCACCTCCAGAGCTAGCGTGCCATTGCTGCGCGAGAGACGCGCCGAGGGCGCGTTCAGGGCCAGGGCCAGGTCCTCCTGCAGGGCGTCGAGCCGCTTGAGTGAAACCCGGGGCGAAAGGGCCAGGTGAAAGCGCACCAGGCGGGGGGTGACTACCCCTCCCTGGACCTGCACCGGCACGCGGTGGGCCTGACAGAGCTGTTCAATACGGTCGGCCTGGTGATCCAGCCAGGGCCGCAGTGGATGATCACGGGTCATGGCAAACCTCCCACTGTGCGCCGCGCACACAGCGAGGACATTTAGAATTCAACATCTGCTGGAGCGGAAACGGGATGCAGCCGATGAAACGGACGGACGATTACCTTTGCTCCAAGTGGGGCAACAAGGTCATCCGGCCAGCCCTATCCAGCGCCGCCGGGGGCGCTAGTTGGCCATATCCAACTGTGGACTGAACTGCTTGAGCTGATCTCATCATGATCCCGTCAAGTCTGGCCCGGCTGCCCCAACAATACCTTGCAAATCGCTGTGTGTGTTGGCCTCATTATATCAGAACGGGCGTTCTGTGTCAAGTGGCCAGCAATCGCAAGCGGGCAGTCCTTGCCAATAGGTTCGGCCGGCATGGGCCGGCACTGCCTACATTCTACCACAGCAGGCAGGCGATTTCAACCCCTGCATGGAATAGTCCGTCAGAAAAAGGACTAAAAGGCCTGATGAAACTTTTGAAATGAAAGTGCATTTGGGCCTGCGGGATGACCCAAGAATGGCAACACCATAACTTCATAGTACGCCGAGGCCTCCCCGCAGGGATTGATGACCCACAGCCACACACCAAAAGTGCCAGCCTCCCCATAGGTATGTAATGCGATTTGCCCGGTGCCGGTGATGCCGTCCCCAAAGTCCCACCAGTACTCCAGGGGCTCGCTGCCACTGGCGCTGCCGTAAAAAACGACCTGCTCGCCCGCTACGGGGATGAGGGGCTCCCAGTAAAAGTCGGCGTCGTAGGGCGGCTCGCAGACCTCCACGGCGTACTCGACCCAGTCGTAACCACAGTCGTTGGAGACGACCATGCTCACACTGTAAACGCCGGGCGCATCATAGCTGTGCCAGTCGATCTGCCCGGTGCCGGTGTTGCCGTCCCCAAAGTCCCACCAGTACTCCAGGGGCTCGCTGCCACTGGCGCTTCCGGTAAAGGTGACCTCGTCGCCAACTGCGGGAATGAGGGGCTCCCAACTAAAATCGGCGTCGTAGGGCGGCTCGCAGTCGAGCAGCACCGTGACAATCTGCGTCGTGGGCTTGGCGCCGCAGTCGTTGCTCGCGACCATGGTGACGAGGTAATCCCCTTCCGCCGCATAGGCGTGGGTGGCGATCTGTCCCGTGCCGGTGTACCCATCGCCAAAGTCCCAAAGGTATTCAAATGGCGGCGTGCCGCCGCTGCTGCCGGTAAAGGTAATCGTCTCGCCTGCGATGGGCGCGTCCGGCGTCCAGCTAAACTCGCCGCCGTAGGGCGGCACGCAGCCGGGCTCGATGGTGAGCACGTGGGTGACGGCCTCGCTGCCGCAGAGGTTCACGGCCACCAGTTCGACTTCCACGGTGCCCGATGTGTCGTAGCTGTGGCTAATCACCTGGCCCTCCACGACGCTGCCGTCGCCCAGGTGCCAGGTATAGCTGATGGGCTCGCTGCCGCTGGCCGTGGCGGTAAAGAGCACGGTCTCGCCGATGGTGGGTAGCTCCGGCCACCAGTCAAAGTCGGCGTCGCTGGGCGGCCGGCAGGACACGTCCACGAGGACGGATTGGTCGACGGCCTGCTCGCTGCAGGGGTTGGCCGCTTTCAGGTTCACGGTATAAGTACCGGAATCATCGTAGCTGTGCAGGACAAGCGCCCCGGTACCGGTGAACCCGTCGCCAAAGTCCCAATCGTAGTCGATGGGCTCGCTGCCGCTGACACTGGCGCTGAAGGTGATCACCTCGCCGGCCACGGGAAGGTCCGGGCTCCAACCGAAATCCAGTCCCTCCAGCGGCGCGCAGGCCGGCCGGAGCTCGATCATTTGCATGGCGGAACCCCGCTTGCCGTCGGCGTCCCACGTGACCGCCTCCAGCAGGTACCAGTTCTCCGTCCAATCCTCGCTGTCCCAGATGCAGGCCCAGCCGTCGCCGCCGTCCGCGTCGGCGCAGACGTTGCTCTTGTTGTCCTTGTCCTTTTCGGAGATGGCCCAGAAACTGACGATCCAGCAGGTATTGCCGTCGTACGGCAGGGTCATGGGGGTGTCGCTCTTGCCGTCCTCTGTGATCGTGATGTCCCCGGTGTCCGCCCCGGTGTCCGGGTCGCGGAATTTGGCGTGCTGGCTGGGATTCGCGTTTCCATGCTGGACGTTGCTCACCCCCATGTAGTGGCCGGGACCGTCATCATCCGTGCCGGGCTTGCCATCGGCGCCCAGATCCTTGACCAGCACCACGATTTGCTCGCCCTTGCTGAACTCGCTCTCCAGGTCGCTCCAGGTGGGGAACTCGAGGGTGCCGTCGTCCCATTCCCCCGCGTGATATCCGGTCACCGTAAGGTCCAGATTGTGATCCTGGATGTACTTTTTCAAACCGCTCTCAAAGGTCTTGCCCTCGCCGACGTTGGGGGTGCCGGCGTTGTTGTCGGTGCCCATCTCCTTGGCCAGGTCCTTGGCCCGCTGCACCTGGGCATCCCGGTTATTGGCCGGGGACAATCCCTCCAGGGCGTTGCCGGCCGCCGTGGGGCCGCAAAAGTTGTTGCTAGTTCCATCGTCCGAGTCCTTGCCTACCTCTTCCTGCTTGACGTTGCCATGCTTGTGGGCCTTGCCCCACTTGGCCTCCAGAGGGAACCATTCCGCCGCCGGCCACCAATAGGCCCACTCGTCATAGAGCACGATGGACAGCGAGACCACGTCGGTGGCGCTGGTGACCACGGACACCTGCACCATGCCGCTCACGGCCGCGTTGGCCGTCGGCGTGATAATGAGCGGGATCGGCGGGGTCTCGTCCACCCAGACCGGCGTTTCGCCCCGGCCCAACTGGCCCATAGTATCGGTCATGACGACGCGCAGCGCGTAGGCGCCGTCGGCCAGGCCGCCCACCTCCCAGGGCGTATACCAGCCGCCCAGGTCCCCCTCGACCCGGCCGATGGGAACCCAATCGCCGCCACCCAAGCGATAGGCAAAGCCAACCCCCTCGATCGGCCGGCCGCCGTCCTGCATGTTGACCGCCGTCAGCCCCGGCTCCAACCACTCGATCTGGTGCGGGGGCTCTTCCTGGATGCTCAGGATCGCTAGACCGTTGGGGGCAATGACCGCACCCTCGACGGGCTCGATGATCTGGGGCCGGGGCGCCGGCGGGTAGCCCTTTAGGACCAGCGGCAGGTCGCTGAGGTACCACTGCCCGGCGACCCATACCTGGGGGTCGATCTCGAGCAGCACCTGCTCCTGGGCGTCCAGGAAACGGATGCCATAGTCGAACTGGCCCAGCCGGGTGGCCAGGGAGGAAGTGATGGGGCTAGAGAAATCCAGGCCGGGCGGGGTGGCAAAGCTCTTGTCATTGTCAAAGGGCGTCTCGGATTTGAAAAAGACCTCGATGCTGTCCAGGTCCCGCAGCAATGGGTCCTTCTGCAGGGCAGCGCTGGGCAGCCAGGTTACGCTGTCCCCCAGGGCGATGCGAACGGTGAGGGGGTCCACCACCACAGAGCCCTCATCGTAACGAATCTGCACCAGCGCGTTCGCCGAGATGGCAGAGTTCGAGGCGCTGGGCCTTGGGGAGAAAACGGGGCGGCCGGGGGCCGCCTGGAGGGGCCAGGCGGGCAGGCTGCCTACCACCAGGCCGATCAGGAGCAGCAGGGGCAGGCCAACATGCATGCCGTGCCGCCAGTCCAATGCCATCAATCCACGACAGATGCGCACCAGGGAGTTCATGCTTCTCCTCCTATTCAATTTTAGGTGTGGCTCCTTCCCAAGAGGGAGCAGATGAGATCTATACCCAGTATACCACAAAGATGGTAGAGTCTCAATCGACGTCCTCAACGCACAGGTCAAAATCCCCGTCCAGGGAGGCCACTGCCTCGTCCACCTGGGCCTGGTACGTTTGGGAAAACGATATCGTGAGATCGTCCCGCCTTGCCTCCACCGGACAGCGCATCTCGATCAGCACCTGGCGGATCCTCTCCCAAATCTCTGCTTCAGGCACGTGCAGGGTGACCCGAACCTGGCGCAGCAATCGCACCGGCTCGATCGTCGGGGGCTCCGGTTCGGGCCGAGGAAACAACGTACGGACACCCTCGGGCAGGGACGCCCAACCGTCATCGGGATGCCGAACCCGTAGGGGCAGCAGGCCGGCCTTTTCCAGCCGGCCAAATAAAGCATCCACAGAGCGCACCAGGCGCAGGCACGGCGAGATGCGCTCCACCGTAAAGGGGTCCGCCGGCGGCAGTGCTTCCTCCTCCCCTTCCAGCAGGGCCAGCCCCTCGTAGAGGAGAAACTTGTCCGAGTGGGCGGACCATTCGGACAGCTCGCGGTCGACGTTGGGGGGGAGTTCCTGGCCGGATAACCGGGCCAGTATCGAGACCACGTCCAAGGTCTCGTCCTCGGCCACCCGCGCCGACACCAGCTCCTTGCGCAGCCGCAGCACGGTGAGCAGGCCCTCAGAGACGACCTCGACCAAGCCGTCCAGTTGCTGCATCACGCTCGCCGGATAGAACAGGCTCTCGACGTATACCTCGAAATTGGGCTGCACCGTGACATTGGGCCGGGGAATTTCCCGGTTCAGCGCCTGCCGCAGGCGCTCGCGCACACGAAAGGCCTCGAGTTGGCCCAGGGAAGGGTAGATCTCTTGCTCCGGCCCAACGGCGTAGGCCACGTCCACGTACCCGAGGACCAGGGGCGCACCCTCCAGGAATCGCTCCACGTAACGACCTTCGACCCGTTCAAAGGCGTCCGTGGCCTCGTCCGGAATTCTATTGTTGTCTCCCCAACGCGAGGTGCCCTCGTAAAAGTTGCCATAGCGACCCACCCTTTGCGCCTCCCCCTTGTAGGTGTACTCGGGCCGCTGGGGAATCAAAAAGAAGGGATGCTCCCTTTTGAGGTGCTGGATTAGCGAGGCCGTGCTGTACCAGGCCCCCGCCGGACAGGACTGCAGGCGTCCCAGCAGGAAGCGCCGCGCCCGCACAAAATCGAGCTTGGGTACTATACCCGTGGCACAGCCCCGGCTGGAGAACGGGTCCAGACGACCCAGGATGCTCCAGTGGTAGAATTCACTGTTGCAGCCATCCCTCTCCTTGATCAGGGCGTCGAGCAAGCAGTGCTCCTGGAGGTCCATAGAAAGCTGTAGGAATCTCTGGTAGGACTCTGTCTGAACATCGATCACATTGTCCGGAAAGGAGGGTGATGCACTGCTATAGCCCACATAGACGCCTTTGGTATCATAGTGGACGAAACCGAGTTTCAAGGCCATTTTGTCGACGAAATCCACCCAGCTCGAATAGCCTTCCCGCTCAATCTCCTCTTTGGCCCCCAGGTCGGTCATGAGCTTGGCCAGCCGGCGATAGTCGGCCTTGCGTAGGGCGTTGTCGCGATACAGGCGTTGGACCTGGCGTTCCTGGACGTAGTGCATAAACACGTGCAGGTCGCGCCGCAGGTCGCAGGGATTCTCGAAAATGTCCAGCCCTTGTACGTCCACCGTTTCAAGTTCGCTCATTTGCTTACGCCGTCTTGATCACATAGCCCCATTTGTCGACGGCCTTTTCGACCGCCTCCAACAGGGCGCAGGGGAAAGCGACATAATCATCCGACAGGATCACGATCTGACCGGGAAAGGCCTGTTCGAGTTGTACCCGCAGGGCGAGATCGCTCACCCGGGCCAGCAGCAAGTTTTCGTGCAGGATGAGTTTGCCCCAGCGCTTTTCGGCGATCTGCAGGCTCTCGGCAAAGGGGGAAGCATGGTCCGCCAGCCAGGCCAGCAGGGACCGGCCGCGCAGGCTTTCGAACGACCGTCCCAGGCGGACAAGATTGGGCGAGGCGAGCAGCGCATTGTCGGATACCTCCAGGTCAGAGATCGCCCCAATCTGCTCCAATACGTGGTAGGGGACCCGCTCGACGTCGATGACCAGGCGCCGATCCGGAGATGCCTCCAGGTACGCCGAGAAATCCTCCACGGTGCTCCCTACCACTGCTCCCTCGGCGGCCGGCAGCCGGTAATACACCTGGCCGTCCACGCCCAGGCATTCCAGGCAACCCCAACGCCAGCCCGCCACGCAGGCCGCCTGGACGTCCAACTCGGCGTCGCAAAAGACCCGCAGCGGCAGGGTCAGTTCTTCGGGTAGGACCCACTCGCATTCGCCCAAACAGGAGAGCAGGTAGACGATCGCCGTAACCGGATCGGGACTGTCTCCCCGCCGGATCGCCGCGGCCGGCCGGCGCGGCGGCGGTACCTTGGCTCTCCAGCGCTCCCACTGCCACTCGCGCAACGCCTCGACGCTGAATGCCCTTTCCCCCAGCCGCAGCTCGCCCTTGACCAGGCGCAGCGGATTCCCCCGCTTGGGCTCCCCCGATCCACGCTGGATAAATTCCCGCAGCATCTGCTGAAATGCCCGTACCTGCAGATCGCCCTCTCGCTCAAACTTGGCCACGGATTGGAAGGGGGAAGGCAAAAAGGGGGCGAACTCGCGGGGAAAGGCAAATCGCCAGCGCTCCATTTTCGTCTCGGCCCGCATGTCCTGGTGATCCTGCGCCATGAGCAGGACGCCCCGGCGAACCAGGGCATAGCGGACCTGTTTACAGGTCTCTTTGTAGCGCTGGGTAAACGTGCGGGCGTAATAGCTGCGCTTTTCCGCGCCGTAAATGCGGGCAAATATGGGCAGGGATTCGCTGCCCCCGTGAAAGTTGAGCAGGTGCAGCAGGGCGATCTCCTGCAGGCTCAACACGGCCAGCGCCGCCTCCAGGCCAATGTCCGAGAGGAAAAAGGTCTCCAGCAGGGTCCGGGTGGCGGCTTGCTCGGCCGAAAACCCCCGGGCCTTGCGAATCGCCCGCACATCGGCCTCGCTCAAGTCCTCCTGACACATCGGGTGCAGCATCCTAGTGGGGTCCAAGCCTTTTCCTCAACAGATCACAAGACCGTCTTTTTGTCTGTCCCTATTTTAACACAATCGAGGGGATCAAGGCAAGACCAAACCTTCCCGGAAGCTGCGAGCTTCCGGGAAGGTTCAGCCCAACCCCCACTTGCCTTAACGCCCAACTTGCGCTACCATGTCCGCCAGTCGATCATACTCGGTGGATAGAATCCCATGCTCGAGACGAACAAGGGTGCCTGGTACGCGGTGGGCGCTTATACGATCTGGGGACTGCTGCCCGTCTATTGGAAATGGCTCCAGGACGTGCCACCCCCACAGGTGCTCGGACACCGCATCGTTTGGTCGTTCGTCTGCCTGGCCGCCGTGATCTGGCTGCTGCGCCGAGGCAGGGCCTTTCGCGCGGCCGCCCTGCAACGGCGAGTGCTGGGCATCTATATCCTGGCCGCGCTGCTCATCGGCGTCAACTGGCTGACCTATATCTGGGCGGTCAACGCCGGCTTTATCGTCGAGACAAGCCTGGGCTATTTCATCAACCCCCTGCTCAACATCGCCCTAGGCGTCGTCTTGTTTCGGGAACGGCTGCGATGGGGGCAGTGGACGGCGGTCGGGCTGGCCGCGGCCGGCGTGCTCTACCTGACCCTGGTCTATGGCACCTTCCCCTGGATCTCGCTCACCCTGGCCCTAAGTTTTGGCCTCTACGGCCTGGTCAAAAAAACGGCCCCCCTGGGCTCGCTCTACGGCCTGACCCTAGAGACGGGCCTGCTCTTTCTGCCCGCGCTGGCTTACCTGGGTTTCGCCGAGGGCATCGGACAGGGCAGCTTTCTACACGCGGGCCCGGTCGTGAACCTACTGCTCCTCGGCGCCGGCCCCATGACGACGATCCCACTGTTGATGTTTGCCGCCGCGGTGCGGCGCATCCCACTGGCGCACGTCGGCGTCCTGCAGTACATCGCCCCGACGCTGCAGTTCCTGCTGGGCGTGCTGGTCTACCACGAACCTTTCCCGCTGGCCCGGCTCGTCGGCTTTGGCATCGTCTGGGTAGGACTGATCGTATTTGTGCTGGAGAATATTATGGCCCGTCGTCCGGCCGCTCCTTCGGCAGCTTGAACTTGAACCACACCGGGACGATGGCCAGCAGGGCGGCCCCGGCGGTCAGGCGGAAGGGAAAGCGGGGGCTGATGCGCTCCCAGAGCTGGGCGCCGATGGCCGGCGCCGGCAGGGAAAACAGCCCCAGGCTGCTGCGCAGCAGTCCAAAGGCGGTGCCGCGCAGTTCGTCGGGCACGGCCTTGCTGATCAGCGATTCGTAGGCCGGCCCCATACAGGCCACGCCCACGCCAAAGAGCGCCCAGACGATCGCGTAACCCAAAAAGGTCTGGACTCGGACAAAGCCAAACATGGCGGCCGCCTGCAGGACAAATCCCAACACGATGGCCACCCGCTCGCCCCTTTTGTCGGCCAGCCAGCCGGCCGGGATGCTGGTGGCCATGTTGGCCAGCCCAAAGATGGACATCAGCCAGCCGATCTGCTGGGCGCTCAGCCCGCCGATATCCTCCAGGTACAGCGGCATCAGGTTGAAGGATAAGGCATAGGCCACGTCGCGGACACCGTCGGTGATCAGCATCCAGGTCAGCAGCCCACCGGCCAGGATCATGCCCAGGATAGCGCCCAGGTTGCCCCGCAGACTCTCCAGAGAGAGCGGCTGGGGGTTGGCCTCGCTGCCCCGCCCCATCAGTCACTATCAGTAGATCCCAATCCACCCACTGGCGTGGCCTCCACTAGGGCCTTGAAGACGAGCGGCAAAAAGCTCTTATGCACAGGCGCGGACGTCGGCGTCGCGGTTGGCGTGGCCTGCGCTGGGGTTTCCGTCGGCGTCGCGGTCGGGGTTGGCGTCGGCGGATTCTCTTTCCAGGCGTGCCGCAGATCCCCATCCCCGCTGGCGTAATAGCTGATGTGCAACTCATTACCCCCCGTGATGGCCAGCGAAGTAAACTGGCCCGGGTCGTGGTATTCGTCCACCGTAAACATGGACCACCACCCCGTATCGTCACGGTAGGCGTAGCGCAGACGACCGTTCGTGCGGTCATAATAGCCGATGTGCGGCCAATCGCGGCTGTCCACTACCAGCGACGAGTACTCGCCCACGTTTTCGTCGAACTGGCCATCCACCGTCGAGATGATCCAATCGCTGCCGTCGTCCTGCGCGTATTTTAAATCGCCGTTGGTCTGGTCCCAATAGCTGATATGGGGCCGGCCGGCGCTGTCGAGATCGATCGACGTGTACAGCCCGACGTCGTCCTCGCTGTCCACGGTCTTCCAACTCCACCAGCCCGTCCCATCCCGATGGGCGTAGCGCAGGTCACCGCCATCGTGTTGGTAGTAGCTGATGTGGGGCTCGCCACTGCTGTCCAAAGCCAGCGAGGTATGCGACCCCACGTTGGCTTCGAAATGGCCTTCGCCAACCTCTATGTGCCAGGCCGATCCATCGTGCCAGGCGTACTTGAGGTCCAGGTTGGTTTCGTCGAAATAGCTGATGTGGGGGTGCCCGGAGACATCCAGGGCCAGCGAGCTGTACTGGCCAACGTCGCCCTCGCTGTCCACCGTCTCGATCTGCCAGTTCCAGCCGTCGTAACGAAAGGCGTATTTTAGATCCCCGTTGCTGGCGTCATAATAGCTGATGTGGGGAAAATTGTCGCCATCCAGCGCGATGGAGGTATGCAGTCCCAAATCACCGGTCGAATCGACGTGCACGTTCGACCAAAAGGTCCCGACTCTGAAATCATAAAATAGGTCCCCGAGGTCGTAATCATAGTAGCTGATGTGGGGCTCGCCGCTGCTGTCCAAAGCCAGCGAGGTGTATCCCCCAACGTCGCCGACGCTCTCCACCACCTCGACTTGCCACGCCTGGGCCGGTATACAATCCCCCTGCAAAGTGGCCCCAACAACAACCGACCAGGCCAGACCAATGGCCAGAACCAGGGCGATACCAATGTAGCACGTACGCTTGAGCATGGGATTCTCCTTTTGCAGCGGCGAGCCATCACTGCACAAACCGTTGCCATTCGGGCTTTTTCCGCGTACCCAATGGCATAGCCCGGGCCATCCTTCTCCAGCTTTTGGTCAAATGGCCCAAAAACCATCGGCCCCATCCTACTATACGAGAGACCTGTTTGTCAAGGAACAACGCTTGACAAAAAGCGCTTTGTCAGGTAGAATTTCCTTCCCACATTGGGGAGTAGCCTGCCGCGCGAGCGGACAAGCAGCCGTCAATACGGAGCCCGGCTCCCGGTTGCTTGTTGGCACTGCAAGTGCTACTGGCGAGACCAATGCAAACTTGGTCTCGCTATTTTTGTACTCGGTCATTTATGATCAAGGAGTAAAGCTGTGGAACTCATCTCCCAAGTGATCGACTTTGTACTGCACGTGGACGTTTACCTGAGCGATGTCATCACCCGCTACGGGGCCTGGACCCTGGCACTGCTCTTCCTCATCATCTTTTTAGAGACCGGCGTGGTCGTCACCCCTTTCCTGCCGGGGGATTCGCTCATCTTTGCCGCGGCCACCTTTGCGGCGCGCGGCGCGCTCAATCCCTGGGCGATTTTTATCCTGTTGGTCATCGCCGCAGTGCTGGGGGATACCACAAACTATTGGATCGGTCACCGCGTGGGATCCAGGGCCTATACCGGCGAGATCAAGTGGGTCAAAAAGGAATACATCGAACGTACCCACGCCTTTTTCGAAAAACACGGCGGCAAGACCATCTTTCTAGCCCGTTTCGTACCTATCATACGCACGTTTGCTCCGTTCGTAGCTGGCGTCAGCCAGATGTCCTACGGCTTTTTTTGGCGTTGGAACGTCATCGGCGGCATCACCTGGGTCGCCATTTTTACGCTCCTGGGCTACTTTTTCGGCAACATCCCCTTTGTACAGGAACACTTTGAACTCGTTATGGTTGCCATCATTGTTATCTCGTTTATCCCAGCCGTGTTAGAGGCCCTCAAAGCCCGCCGGGAGATCAGGCAATCCCAAGAGGGTATAGAATAATCCGTGATGCAGATCAACCTGCGTAAAAAGGCGTTCACGAGCGACGAGATCGACCACATCATTGACAAGCTGGAGCGGGCACTGGAGCGCGGCCTGCTGCACCGGCGCCGCGAGAACAACCCCTACCTACTGGCCTCCTTTGCCGGCGTGGAGGAGGCCGGCATCAGCCCCAAGTGGAACGTCAAGATCTATAGCTACAGCATCAAAAAGCGCGGTCACAGCATCGTCTGCGTTGACCTGCAAGTGCTGCGCTGGCTGATCGACGAGGACTATGGGCAATTGGTGCCCCCGGACCTGCCGGTGCTGCGCATCGACGACGCCGGCTGGGGCTTTCCGCTCGGCGGGGTCATGGTGGGCGTGTCCGACGAGCGGACCGTGCGGACCGACGTGGTCCCGGTAGAGTACTTTCAACAAAGCGGCCCCCGAGCCTTTGCCGGCAAGCGCTACCTCAAAGAGTACGCCCGGCGGGCGGTCGAGCTGCTGGGCCAGTTCGGCGCCTCCCCCAAAACCCACCGCATCGAGATCTGCAGCGGCTACATCAACCAGCCCCTGCGGGAGCGACTGCGCCGGCTGGGCTATGACGTGCGCGTGGTCGAGATCAAGGGCCTGCTGCAGCGCCGGCTGGAGCAGATCTACCGCGAATACGTCCGCGACACCATCGGCGCCGACATCTATTATGACCCCAAGGACCTACCCCAGGCCGAGATCCCCCGCCGCTACCGGGCCAGCCTGTCCTATGGCAAAAAGCACTGCCCCCACCTGCTCAAGACCGGCTGGCAGTCGCTCAACGGGCGGCCCCGGGAGCGGCTCCCCTGGGAGACCCAATAAGGCGGCCAAAGTTGGGCCAATGGCCCAGTCGAAAATAGCGCCGGCGGGGGGTTCCACACCTCACCCCTCCCCCCTCGT
>JAFGKG010000124.1 GCA_016928715.1 Chloroflexia bacterium | reverse complement strand
GCGAGTTGCCCGCTTCCCCTCGTTGTGATAGAATGGATTGAAATCATTAGGATAGTCCGGGCGATCTCTATGGTCCACAAGGCAAGCACCCCCACAATGAGCAACTGGCAGCACGTGCTCCGGGCGCAGCTGCGCGACCTGCGCGTCCTCTTTCGCGAGTCGCGCGGCTCGCTGCTGGCCCTTTTGGCCGTCGTCGTCCTGGGCACGCTGGCCTTTCGCTTCCTCTATCCCTCGGCGCAGGCCGCGCAGCACCCCGGACTGGGGCAGGCCCTGTTTGGGACCTTCTCGCTCATCTTTTTCAACCCCTCCCTGGACTATCCGCAGGCCTGGTACATGCAGGCCCTCTACTTTATCATCCCGCTCCTGGGGCTGGCCTCCATCGTGGAGGGGTTCGTTCGTTTCAGCGCGGCCGTGGTCAACAAGAAGGACCGCGGCCAGAAATGGCAGGTGGCTATGGCTTCTACCTATCGCGATCACGTAATCGTCTGTGGGGTGGGCAAGGTCGGCTATCGGGTCATCCAGGAACTGCGCAAGTTTGGCCGGGAGATCGTGGCCATCGAGTCCGACCCGAATGGCCGTTTCGTGGAAAAGGTCAAGTCGCAGGGCATCCCGCTCATCCAGGCCGACGCCCGCCGCTCGACGCACCTGCTGCAGGCCGGCGTGGACAAGGCCGACGCCATCGTCCCCTGCACCAACGACGAGTTGACCAACCTGGACATCGCCCTGGACGCGCGCGAGATGAATCCCGAGATCAAGGTGGTCATGCGCATGTTCGACCCGGACCTGGCCCGGCGCATCGAAAAGGGCTTTGGCATCCACACCGCCTTTAGCACCTCGGCCCTGGCCGCGCCCATTTTCGCCACGGCGGCCATGCGGGTCAAGGTCAAGACCTCGTTCTACGTGGGCGACGTCCTGCTCAACCTCAGCGAGGTCGTCGTCAACCCGGGAGCACGGATCGTCGGCTGGACCATCGCGGAGGTCGAGGCCCACCTGGACCTATCGATCGTCTGCTACCGCGACCAGGACTGCACCGACCTGCATCCCCCGCCCGAGCTGCGGCTGAAAGCGGGCAGCACCCTGCTGGTGCTGGCACCCCTGGAGACCCTGCAGCGGCTGGAGGAACTGAACCGCTCCGCGGAGGGCTAGTACAGCGTCAGACCAATTTTGTCATTCTGAGGAGGAGCAATTGCACAGCAACTGCGACGACGAAGAATCTCCCGGATGGCAAAAAGATGCGACTTGTTTTCTGGGAGATTCTTCGCTTCGCCGCCTGCGGCGGCTCGCTCAGAATGACAGCCCCTACAAAACTTGTCTGACCGTCTACTCGATTGGAGGAAAGGCCATGCCGGAACAAGTCTTTGTCGGACGGGAGGGCGAACTGGCCCGCCTGCACACCTTTATGGACCGGGTGGTGGCCGGCCAGAGCCAGGTCTGTTTCGTCACCGGCGAGGCCGGCCGGGGCAAGACGGCGCTGACGATCGAGTTCGCCCGGCAGGCCCAGGAAAAGCACAAAAGGCTCATCGTCGCCCTGGGACAGGGGGACGCCCAGACCGGCATGGGGGACGCCTATCTGCCCTTCCGGGAAATCCTGGGCCTGCTGACCGGGGACGTGGAGGGCAAGCTGGCCCAGGGCAGCATCACCCAGGAGAACGCCAACCGCTTGCAAGAGTTCCTGCGCTTTACCGGGCAGGTTCTGATCGAGTTGGGCCCCGACCTGTTGGACCTCTTTTTCCCCTTTGCCGGCTGGCTGGGCAAATTGGGCGCCTTTGCCGCAGACCGGGCCGGGCTGAAGAAAAAGCTCGAGACGCCGGGCAAAAAGGGCCTCGAGCAGAGCCAGATCTTTGAACAGTACACCAACGTCCTGATGGCCCTGGCCGAAAAACAGCCCCTGCTGCTGATCCTGGACGACCTGCAGTGGGCCGACACCGCCTCCATCGGCCTGCTTTTCCGCCTGGGCCGGCGGATCCAGCAGAGCCGCATCATGATCGTGGGCACCTACCGCCCCGACGAGATCGCCCTGGGACGGGCCGGCGAACGCCATCCCCTGGAAAAGGTCCTGGCCGAGTTCAAGCGCTATTTCGGCGACATCAGCGTGGACCTGGACCAAGTTGAGCAGCAGGAAAGCCGCCAGTTCGTCGACTCCTTCCTGGACACCGAGCCCAATCGCTTGGACGAGTCCTTCCGCCAGGCCCTCTACCGCCACACCGGCGGACATCCCCTCTTTACCATCGAGCTGCTGCGGGAGATGCAGCGCCGGGGCGACCTGGTCCGGGACGAGGAGGGCCGGTGGGTCCAGGGCCCGGTACTCGACTGGGCGACCCTGCCCGTTCGGGTAGAGGGCGTCGTCGAGGAGCGCATCGGCCGGCTGGAGCAGGAACTACGCGATATCCTCAACGTCGCCAGCATCTGTGGGCGGGACTTTTACGCCGAGGTCGTCGCCCAGATCCGCGGCGGCGAGGCCCGCTCATTGGTCCGGCGCCTGAGCACCGAACTGGAGGACCAGCACCGCCTGATCAGTGCGCAGGGCACCCGCCGCCTGGGGCCGCAGCGGCTTTCGCTCTATCGCTTCCAGCACCAAATCTTTCAAAGCTACCTCTACAACGCCCAGAACGAGGCCGAGCGCACCTATCTGCACGAGGACGTGGGCTATCTCCTGGAGGAACTCTATGGGGAACAGGTGGAAGAGATCGTCGTCCAGTTGGCCTGGCACTTTTCCGAGGCCGAGCTGGTCGACAAGGCCCTGGACTATTTAACCAAGGCCGGCCAACAGGCGGCCGCGCGCTTTGCCCACCAGGAGGCCCTCTCCTATTTCGACCGCGCCCTGGAATGGACCCCCGAGACGGAGCACGGGGAGCGATTGCAACTACTGCTGGCCCGTGCCTCCGTCCACGAGATGCAGGGGGACCGGGAAGCGCAGCAGCGAGATCTAGAGCAAGCCCAGGAACTGTCCGCCCACCTGGACGACCCGGCGCTGCCGGCCGAATTGGCCCTGCACGGAGCGAACTATGCCGAGCTGACCGGCGCCTACGGCCAGGCTATCGAAAGCGCGCGCGAGGCCATCCGCCTGGCCAAAGCGGCCGGGCGGCCCAAACTGGAAGCGCTGGGCTACCTGCGCTGGGGACGGGCCCTGTGGCACCTGGGGCATTACGAGATCGCCCGGCTGTGGCTCGAACGCGGCCTGGAACGCTCCCGGGTGGCGCAGCAGCGCGAACTGGAGGCCGACAGCCTGCGCAATCTGGGCGTGGACTGCTGGTACATGGGCCTGTACAACGAGGCCCGCGCCTATTCCGAACAGGCCCTGGCCATCTATCGCGAGATGGACGAGCGCCGCGGCGAGAGCGGCGCCCTCAACGATCTCGGCCTGATCGCCCAATATCAGGGGGACATGGAACGGGCCCGGGAATACCACGAACAGGCCCTGCAGATCCGCCGGGAGACCGGCGACCGCCGCGGCCAGGCCATCTCGCTGCACGACCTGGGCGACGTGGCCCTGCACCGGGGGGACTGCGACCGGGCACAGGGCTATTACGAGCAGGCGCTGCAGATCCACCGCGAGATCGAAGATCGCTGCGGCGAAACGATGTCGCTGCAGGACCACGGCGACCTCTCGTTCTACCAGGGCGACTTCGCCCAGGCCCATCGCTACTACGAGCGGGCACTGGAGATCTGCCGCGAGATCGGCGAGCGGCGGGACGAAAGCCGGGTGCTGGCCACCCTGGGCCGGCTGCTGCAGCAGGAGGGCGAAAACGAAAGGGCTCGCCAGCACAGCGAACAGGCCGTCGAGATCGCCCGGGACATTGGCGACCGTCCCAGCCTGGGACACGCCCTGACCAGCCTGGGACACGCCCTGACGGCCCTGGGCGAACTGGAGCAGGCCGCCGCGGCCTATCAGCAAGTCCTGGACATCCGCCGGCTTTTGGGCCAGGGCGCCCTGGCCATAGAATCGCTGGCCGGCCTAGCCCGCGTCGCCCAGGAGCAGGGAAAGCTGGAGCAGGCGGCCGCCTACGTACAAGAGATCCTGGACTACCTGGCCGAGCGGCCCCTCTTTGGCGTCTATGACGCCGCCCGCATCCAACTCACCTGCTACCAGGTCCTGCTGGCAAAGGGGGAGCCCTGGGCCCGCGAAACCCTGGCCGCGGCCCACCGCTCGCTGCAGGAGCGGGCAGGCAAGATCCAGGATCCCGGGCGGCGCCGCTCCTTTTTGGAAAACGTCCCCGCCCACGCCGAGATTATAAGCGAGTGGGAGGGGGGCGGTGGGGGGAAGTAGTTCTGCGGCAGCGGGCAAAGCGTACAAGCCTGTTTTAGGCGAACCTTCATACCGTCTTCACATCCCGGGGTTATACTGGGGGGCAGATGTATAGGAGTCACCATGAAACGCATCCTGCTCGTCGACGACGAAACCAAGATCGTGCGCGGCCTCAAGCCCTACTTTCGACAGGCCGGCTTTGAAGTGCTCGGCGCCTATGACGGGCGCGAGGCCCTGCGCATCGCCCGGCGCGACCAGCCCGACCTGATCGTGCTGGATCTGATGCTGCCCGAGATCGACGGGCTGGAGGTAGCCCGGACCCTGCGCCAGGAGGGCAATTTTGTGCCCATCATCATGCTGACCGCCCGCGTCGAGGAGAGCGACCGCTTGATCGGCCTGGAACTGGGCGCGGACGATTACGTCAGCAAGCCCTTCTCCCCCCGCGAGTTGGTCGCCCGAGTACGGGCCGTGCTGCGCCGGGTCGAGGGCCCGCCGCCGGCCCGCGAGGTCGTCGAGGCCGGCCCCTTTGCCATCGACGTCGCCGGCTACAGCGCCGAACAGGAGGGCCGACCGCTCGACCTGACCCCCACCGAGCTGCAGTTCCTGCTGGCCCTGGCCCGCCATCCCGGGCAGGCCCTCTCCCGCGAACAACTATTAGAGTTCGCCCACGGCCTCGACTATGTCGCGGAGGAACGCACCGCCGACGCCCACATCAAAAACCTGCGCCGCAAGGTCGAGTCCGACCCGGCCAAACCTCGTTACATTGTCACCGTGCTGGGCATCGGCTACAAACTGGTCGTCTAGTCGCGTATTCACGTATCACGTATTCACGTTCCGAGGTCTTTATGCGGCTCTGGCTCAAATTCCTGCTGGCAACCGGCGTCGTCATCCTGATCTGCCTGACCGTGGTGGGGCTGCTGTCCGGCGCGATCATCCGCCGGCGCTTTGACTCGTTCGTGCGCTCGCAGGAACGGGGCAACCTGCAGCAAATCGTGCCCTACCTGGCCGACTATTACCAGCGAACCGGCGGTTGGGCCGGCGTGGAACAACTGCTGCAGCGGCGCGGGCACGGACAGAACACCATCGCACCGGGACAGCGGCTCTTTTTGCTCGACCCCGAACGGCGAGTACTTTTGGACACCCAGAACGAATGGCTGGGCCGGATCGTGCCCGAGGCCGTCTGGGAGGCCGGCGTGCCCATTATAGTCGGAGGGGAGGAGGTCGGCCGGCTGGTCAGTGGGGCGGCCCTGCAGGAAAGCCAGCATAGCTCGCTGCTGGAACAGGGCTTTTTGAACTCGCTGTCCTGGGCGCTGCTGGGGGCCAGCCTGGCCGGGGCCCTGGCCGCCATCATCGTGGCCACCATCCTGGCCCTGCAGCTCACCGCCCCGGCCCGCCGGCTGACCCAGGCGGCCCAGCGCATTGCATCGGGGGAACTGGAGCACCGCGTCGAGGTCCACTCCCAGGACGAACTGGGACAGGTGGGGCTGGCCTTTAACGACATGGCCGCAGCCCTGGCCCACCAGGAAGAGCTGCGCCGGCACATGGTCGCCGACATTGCCCACGAACTGCGCACGCCCCTGAGCGTGATGCGGGTGGAATTGGAAGCCCTGCAGGATGGTCTCTCCGACCTGGGCCCCGAGGTCGTTGCCTCCCTGAGCGAGGAGGTGCAGCTCCTCTCCCGGCTGGTGGAGGACCTGCGGCTGCTCTCGCTGGTCGAGGCCGGCCAACTGGCCCTACAGCCCGCCCCCACCTCGCTGGGCGCCGTGATCGACGGCATCGCCCAACAGGTGGCCGCGACGGCCGAGCGCAAAGGGATCTCGCTAGAAACCCGCTACCCGCCCGACCTGCCCCCGGCCATGGTCGACGCCGACCGGCTGCGGCAGGTGCTGCTGAACCTGCTGCACAACGCCCTGCGCCACACGCCGGCCGGCGGCGCGGTGCAGATCGCCGCCCAGGCCCAAGCCGGCCCGCTCCACCTCTCCGTGCAGGACAACGGGGAGGGCATCCCACCCCAGGAACTGCCGCACATCTTTGAGCGCTTTTACCGCACCGACGGCTCCCGCAGCCGCAGCAGCGGGGGCAGCGGGCTGGGGTTGACCATCGCCCGTGGCCTGGTCGAGGCCATGGGCGGGCGGATCTGGGCCGAAAGCGAGGTCGGGCGGGGCACCACGGTCCACCTGACCCTGCCGCGGGCCGATATTGGCTGAATATTAAAACCACAAAGGACACAAAGGGAACAAAGGAAAAAATTGTGTCCTTGGTGTCCTTTGTGGTCCTTTCTTTTTTGCTTCCGGCTCGGCCGGGTCAGGACGAGGGCACCTCCGCCTGTAGTAGGATGTCCAGTATCCCATCCCCATCGGTATCCAGGAGGCGCAGTTGGCGGTAGCGGCCGGCCTCGCTGCGCCAGAGGCGGGTAAAGCCCCAGCCGTTCCAGCCCAGCACGGTCAGGTAGCGGGCCGGCGTGCCCGGCGCATCGCCATACAGTCCCGTCAGCACGACCAGCTCGTTGGCGCCGTCGCCGTCCACGTCCCCCAGGTCCAGCTCATAGATCGGCTCGGACACCGGCGAGCCCCCCCAGACCAGGTCGTAGCGGCCGTTGCGGTAGCCGATGATGTAGGGCTGCGAGCGCTCCACGCCCCCCTCGTCCTCCCGCCACATGGCCAGCAGCAGCTCCTGGCGCAGGTCGTCGCCCACGTCGCCGGCGGCCACGTCCACCACCCGCCACTCGGGCTTGCTCCGCCAGACGACCTGGCCCTCCCGCTCCAGGCGCACCTGCGGCCCCTCCAACACGGCCCGCTCGGGCCGGCCGTCGGCGTCCAGGTCCACCTCCAGCGCCGGCGCGGCCGGCGGGACCTCGCTTCCGGGGGGCAGTTCCATACGCGCATAGCCCCCCACGTCGGCGCGAAAGACGATCCAGTCCGCCGGCCCCCCCCCGCAGCCGAGCAGCAAGGGGAGACTTATTAGTAAGGCCAGGCTCGCGATCAGTATATTGAGCCAGACCCTAAGGGTTTTAAAACGTGTTGCAAAAGCCAGCCCTGGGGAAGCAATCCGGCCCAATTGGCAATTCGTGAGTGGTTTTGGGAAACCCTTAGGGTCTTGGTCCATCTCCAAAACAGTACCTCCGACAACGTTCAACCGTCAACCGATAACGTTCTAACGTGCGAACGTTCTAACGTTCCAACGTCTTGTCCTACTCTCGCACCCAGATCACGGCATCGAACCAGATGGTCGTGCCGCCGTCGGCGGTGACCTCGTCGAGGTAGACGTAGCCATCGGAGCCCTGTTGAAAGTTGAACGCGCCCAGGAGCACCCACAGGCCGGCCGCGTGGGCCTGGTCCACCACGACGGTGCTCTGGCCGCCGGCGTAGCGGATGCGGTAGCGGGCCTGGGTCGTATCGGGCCGGCCGCTGTCGTACCAGGGGACGTAGGCGTAGACAAAGTAGCGGCCGGCCTCGGGCAGCTCGGGCCGCCAGAGCACGCGGTGGGTGCTGCGGCTGACATCGGCGGTGGTATAGGTCCAGAAGGCGTGACCGGCATAGCCCACCGGGGCCTCGTACCAGAGGGCCTCGCTGCGGCTGCAGCGGCCATCGGCGTCGTCCAGGACCAGCGCCCGCGCCGGCACCGGGCAGGGCGAGGGTCGGTCGGCCCAGAGCCAACGGCTGGGCGCGCCGGCCGGATGGGCCGCCCAGGGATCCTCCGGCACCTGCTCGCTGCCGCACCAACCATAGGGGTCCGTATCCCGCCCCAGCCACTGCACCCCGAAATGCAGGTGCGGGCCCGTCGAACAGCCCGTGCTGCCCACCGCGCCCAAGGGCTGTCCTTGGGGGACCCGGTCGCCCTCCTGCACATAGACGTGCTGAAAGTGCCAGTAGAGGGTGCGGTAGCCCTGGCCGTGATCCAGGACCACCAGGCCGGCCGGGGTGGGACAGAGCGTGTCCAGAAAGCCGGCAAAGACCACCTCACCCGAGGCGGCGGCCAGGACGTCCGCGCCGGCCGGTAGCACGTAATCCCAGCCATCGTGGCCGTCGTAGGACTGGGCTCCGCGGTTGCCGCTGTAGGGCAGCAGGGAACCGTTCTGGCGAAAGATGGGGTACTCGTGGTCGAAAAAGGACGAGATCAGGGCCTCGCCGCGAAAGGGCGCCCGCAGAAACGGCTGCAGCGCCGGCTCCCAGGCCGGGGCCAGGGGCGGGCGGGGGTCCTGGCCAAAAAGGCTGCGGTAGGTATCGACAAAGGAACCCGACCCGTCCGAACGCAGTTCGTAAAAGCGCTCGCGGTCGGAGGTATAGGCCAGCAGCCGCAGCAGCGATTGGGTCGCCGCGTTGGCCTCGCCGGGGAGGGGCGCGCGGGTGCCGTCGGTGAGCAGGGGCACTTCGCCCGGCGTCTCCCGGCGAAAGTTGTCGGCCAGCACGAACACAGCCCACTGCAACTGCGCTTCCAGGCCGCGCCACTGCTGGCTGCGATAGCCCATGGCCCAATCCAACTGCTCCGGCGGCAGCTCCGCCCCGCGCACGGCCCCGCTCTGCAGCTCCAGCAGGGTCAGCACGACCTTGGGATTGAGGCTGTAGCGGAGGCAGTGCCCGTTGAGCACGTGGGCAAAGGAATCAACCTGAGGGCCATCGCCAATCGGGATGGTTGTATCGGCCAGGATGCTGCCCCGGGCCTCCAGGAAGGATTGGATCTCGGCGGTGTAAAAGTCTTGCTCCCAGGAAAAGCGACCGTTGTCGACCAGGGTGGCGGGAAAGTTCTCGGCCGGCCAGGCGGCCGCCGTCGGGGCGGCGAGAGGCACCGAGGTGGGGGCAGGCGCAAAGGTCGGCTGGGGGGGCGGGGAGGCCGGCGGCGAGGTGGGCCAGGTCCGCAGCTCGGTCGAGCCCTGGGGTGCGTCGGTCAACTGCAGGCGCCGGCGCACGTCGGTGACAACAAAGGTCAGCACGGCCAGGTTGATCAGGACCAGCACGAGCAGGGGAAAGCGCTGCCAGAATGGCTGGTTCAACTTCAACATGCACCTCCAAAACCATACACCTCAACGGACACTCCTATTGTATCACATTTCCGGCCCTCCGCACAGCGGCAGGGCTTACAAAGAGATTACATGCGAAAGGCTAGTACTACAATGGCTAGACGAAACCTGTCAAATTGACAAGCGGGGTAAAACCTGCTATCATAGAATTGCTTTCCAGGGTGTACTTTCTCATCCCCGGCACCCGGAGGGGCAATTGCCCACGTGGGGCCGGCCTATACCCGCAGAGGAGGTGATCGAGAGAGAAAATTCCCAACACCGGCAAGTTCATGAACTTTTACTAGGAGGCTTGAATGAAGTCACGCCTATCCACACGCATGTTCAGCCTGCTGGTCCTGCTGGTGCTCTTTGCCGGCGCGCTGCCCCTGGTAGCGGCCCAAGAGCCCGTCTCCAAAGACAAGATCGAGCAGGCCCTGCTGGACGAGTTCAACACTTCGGAATCAGGAACGGCCAACTTTTTCGTCGTCATGGACGAACAGGCCGACCTGAGCGCCGCCTACAAGATCGACGACTGGGACGAGCGCGGTTGGTATGTCTATAATACCCTCACCGAGGTCGCCAACCGCACCCAGGCCCCGGTGGTCAAATACCTGGCGGAACACAATATCCCCTATCGCTCCTTCTACACCATCAACACGGTCTATATCCGGGGGGGATCCATGGAATTGGCCAGCGCATTGGCCACCATCCCCAGCGTGCAGACCCTCCGCCTGGAGGGCTACGCCCAGATCGACCCCAACGCCATCGTCGAGGCCGAGAACGGCCCCGAGGCCTACGGCTGGAACCTGGACACCCTCGACCCGGGCAATGCCGATTACGGCATGCAGGCCGCCCAGGTCTGGGACCAGTACGGCATCGATGGGGATGGCATCGTCGTGGCCAACATTGACACCGGCGCCTACTACCAGCACGAGGCCCTGGTCGAGCAGTACCGCGGCAACCTCGGCGGCGGCACCTTTGAGCACAACTATAACTGGTACGACCCCACCGGCACCTATCCCACCGCCCCCGGCGACAACAACAGTCACGGCTCCGGCACCATCGGCATCATGGCCGGCCAAACGCCCGACCTGACCGAGCAGATTGGCGTCGCCCCCGGCTCCCAGTGGATCGCCTGCAAGGGCTGCGCGTCCAACTCGTGCTACGACGCCGACCTGATCGCCTGCGCCGACTTTATCG
>JAFGKG010000123.1 GCA_016928715.1 Chloroflexia bacterium | reverse complement strand
GCTATCGACCAGCTCAATCTGCCAGGCCTCGCCCTGAACGATAGGGCTGAGTTGTTCGGTACCTTGGCGAGTGGCGGAGTAAGGCCGGTCCGAAAAGTTAGGGGTGAACGCTCGGGTACCCGCCGGACGCGGCCCGGCAGTCTCAGGGCCACCGGCCAGGAAGAGACCGGTCAGCAGGCCCAGCAGGCCCAGCAGACAAAATGGCTTCATCTCGTCCTCCTGTCCCAAATGACGATGATGGAGGGGTGGCGTTACTTGGTTGGTGATGGTGGGTGGCGGGGTATTTGTCTCTTGCCTATAAACGGAATAACCTATGAGCGGTCATTTTTCAACCGGGCTGTCGCAACTCCAACACGGCGAACAGGCTCAGGTCCCCCTCCCGGCCGCCGGCGCGAAAGGTCTCTAGCACGCGCCAGCCGCCGGCCGCGGCCAGGCGGGCCACCTCGTCCCGGTCCACCAGGTGGCAGTAGCGCAGGCCGCGCCCGCCGCGCTTCCAGTCCAGCAAATAATCGCCGGGCTCGAGCTGCTCCTCGGCCAGGCCGGCCTCGGACCAGGGCACGATCTTGCGCCGCATGCGCTCGTGGTCCAGGAACTGCCAGGTGGAGAGGACCAGCCGGCCGGCCGGCGCCAGCACAGCGGCCAGTTCGGCCAATAGCCGCGCCCGCAGGCTAAAGGCGGGCAGGTGGTGCAGCACGGCCAAAAGGGCCACACAGTCAAACTGTAGCGGGGGCAGGACGTCGATCCAGCCGGGCCGGGCCAGGTCGGCTTGGAGAAAGGACGCCTCCACCCGCTGCAGCGAGGCGCTGCGGCGGCGGGCCTGCTCCAGCAGTTCCGGCACCACGTCCACCCCGACGTAGCGCGCGCCGGGCCGCTCCCGCTCCAGCAGCAGGGCCAGCCGGCCGTTGCCGCAGCCCACGTCCAAGACCGCGGCCCCTTGGGGGATATAGGGCAAAACGGGCAGCAGGGCGGTGTCCTGGGCCCGCCGGCTCTCGGAGAAAGCGGCGGCAAAGGCGGCGTAAAAGTTCCGATTCAGGGCGAGCAGTCGCTCGATGATCTGTGGCTCCATAGCGCCCATTATACCGCAAGGCTGGCGGGGAGGCAAAGTTGAAAAAAACATCTAGCTATGCTAGACTATATTCGCTTGAATCATTACCGCAGAGCAGCGCCGACAGTGCGGAGGCAGGATGAACAAGGCAAATGCCAAAGAGCGTACAAAAGAAATGCCCGCAGAATACGATTTCTCGGGCGGCGTTCGCGGCAAACACTATCGGGCATACGGTAAGGGATACCAGGTGCTCGTTCACAAAAAGGATGGCCGCACGGAGAAAAAGGACTCTTGAGTGACAAAGCCCACCGCAGACAAACCTGGCTGGAGAAACACAACCGGCCCTTTGACCTGGAGCAGCACGGCGACATCCTGCTCTCCATCCTGCAGGCCCTGCGAGAGGAACCCCGGCTGAACCAGGTCGCCCTCTCGCGCATCCTGTGCCGCTATCCCCTGCCCAACGGCACGCTCCTCTCCAAGGGCCAGGTGCTGCGGGGCTACCGGCAGTTGTGCCGGCGCGAGGGCCAGCCCCCCGATCCCGAGATCATCCACCGGCTGCGGATCAAGCCCACCCGCAGCATATCCGGGGTCACGCCGGTGGCGGTCATGACCGAACCCTATCCCTGCCCGGGCCACTGCATTTTCTGCCCCTCCGCGGAGGGCTTTCCCACCAGCTACCTGCCGGGGGAGCCCAGCGCCCAACGCGGCCGGCAGAGCGACTATGACCCCTTTGAACAGACCGCCGGCCGCATCAGCGCCCTGCAGTTCACCGGGCACAGCGTCGACAAGATCGAACTCATCGTCCAGGGCGGAAGCTGGTCGGCCTACCCGCCGGACTATCAGGAATGGTTCGTGCGCCGCTGCCTGGAGGCGATGAACGGAGTGCCCGCCGACAGCCTGGAGCAGGCCCAGCGGCGCAACGAGCGCGCCGATCACCGCAACGTCGGCCTGGACGTCGAGACTCGGCCGGACCTGATCACGGTGGAGGAAGTGCGCCGGCTACGCCGGCTGGGGGTGACCAAGGTGCAGTTGGGGCTGCAGTGCCTGGACGACCGCATCCTGGACCTCAACCGGCGCGGCCACGGTACGGCTGAGATCCGCCGGGCCATGCGCCTGCTGCGCCTGGCCGGCTTTAAAATCGTGGTCCACTGGATGCCCAACCAACTGGGGGCCACGCCCGAGGGCGACTGGCAGGATTTCCAGCGCCTCTGGGACGACCCGGCCATACGGCCCGACGAACTCAAGATCTATCCCACCGCCCTGCTGGCGGACACGGAACTGTACCGCTACTGGCAGCGGGGCCAGTACGCCCCCTACGATCTGGACACCATGACCCGCCTGCTGGCCGACTGCAAGGAGATCATCCCGCCCTACTGCCGGGTCAACCGGCTCATGCGAGACATCCCCAGCCCCCTGATCCTGGCCGGCGTGCGCAAGTCCAACCTGCGCCAGATCGTGCAGCAGCGCCTGGAGCGGGAGGGCCGGCGCTGCCGCTGCATCCGCTGCCGAGAAATCCGCGGCCAGCGGCTGGACCCCGATTCGCTCGAGTTGGAGCGCGTCGCCTACGCCACCGACGCCACCGACGAGATCTTTTTGCAGTACGTCGACGACGAGGGCCGGCTGGCCGGCTTTTTGCGGCTCTCGCTGCCCCGGGAGCCGGCGCCGCTGGAGGAACTGGCCGGCTGCGCCGTCATCCGCGAGGTACACGTCTATGGGCCGGCGCTGGACCTGGAGAGCAAACGGCCCGGGGCGGCCCAACACGCCGGCCTGGGCACGCAACTGCTCGAGGAGGCCGCGCGCCTGGCCCGGCAGGCCGACTACGGCCGGCTGGCCGTCATCGCCGCCATCGGCACCCGCCCCTATTACCGCGAGCGGGGGTTTACGCTGGGCGAACTCTACATGGCCCGATATCTGGCAACGTAGCACCTGACGGGCACTTTTCCATAACTACGCCTGGATGAACAGCAGCGGCTTGAGTTTAAAAGATCGTTATGATATACTGAAATCAACTCCTTCTGCAGCTGTCGATGTTTATATCAGTCGCTTGACCAAGAGAGGATTCAAATGGAATTGACCATTAGCGAAACAACGGCCAAGGAATTGCTCAAAGAAGTCTTGGTTGAACTCATCCAGGAGCAGCGAGAGGTATTTTTCGAGATGATGGTAGAAGCCATCGAGGAAATCGGGCTGGCCAACGCGATTCGGGAGGGCCGCCAAAACGAACTGGTCGGTGAAAAGCAGATCAGGGCCATCCTGGCGGGGCAGGAATGAGAGTTCTGTTCGAAGCGAGTTTTGCCCGAGACCTGCAACGCATCCGGAACAAAAAGCTGTTGGATCGGGTCCAAAAGCTCATCGATGAAATCAAGGCGGCAGCGGCCCTAGACGAGATCAAGCACCTGAGCAAACTCAAAGGCACGGAGACATTTTATCGTATCCGCTTGGGCGATTACCGTGTAGGCGTCGAAATCATTCAGGACCGGGTTGTCCTGGTTCGGATCCTGCACCGCAAGGATATCTATAGATATTTTCCCTAGACCACCTCCAGACTCCACTTCAGCACCTTCGGCTCGTACTGCCCGGTGAGTTGGCGCAGTTGGCCGACCGGCGCGTCGAGTTCCTCCCGCTTCGATTTCCATGTGTCCGGTGTCCTTGCATTTTGGCCCGACCTGTGCTATGCTGATTTTGGGTTGCCACCCAACTGCAAGAGCCGTTTTAGCCAACAGGGCAAAGGAGGAACAATGCCGGAACTCAAGGATGGATGTGTCCAGCCGGCGCGAGGGCCCATCATGCCCGCGCCAGAATCGAGCGCACCAGCCGAGGAAAAGGCCCCAGCGCAGGAGGTGAAGGTGGTAGCAAAAGTAGGAAAAGCCGCAATTGATTTCGAGGCCAACGCCTTTGTCAAAGGTGTGGGCTTTAAACCGGTCAAGCTCTCGGACTATCAGGGCAAGTGGATCGTGCTCTGCTTCTACCCCGGTGACTTTACCTTTGTCTGACCGACGGAACTGGCGGCGGTCGCCGCCCTGTATCCCGAATTTCAGGCCCTGGACACCGAAGTACTGTCACTCAGCACGGACAGCCGCTTTGTGCACAAAATTTGGCAGGAGCAAGAGCTGTCCAAGATGGTAGATGGAGGCGTTCCCTTCCCCATGCTCTCGGATGGGGGAGGCAAGATCGGCACCATCTATGGTGTGTACGACGAGGCCGCCGGCGTGGACATTCGAGGGCGTTTTATCATCGACCCCGATTTTGTCATCCGGGCGATGGAGGTGCTGACTCCTGAGGTGGGACGAAATCCGGCAGAGTTGATCCGCCAGATCAAGGGCTTCCAGCACGTACGCGCGACCGGGGAAGTCACCCCTTCCGGGTGGGAACCCGGCCAGACCACCCTGTCCCCTGGCCCCGACCTGGTGGGCAAGGTCTGGGAGGTATGGAAGCCGTAAGCAGTCCTGGGTGGCAACCCTTTCCCTATTCCTGTCCAAGCTGCTAGACGTAGGAGGACCCTATTGTCTATCATCGAGGTCCAGGCCCTGTGCAAGACCTTCCGCACCCGCGAAAAGCCGGCCGGCCTGCGCGGCAGCCTGCGCGCCCTCTTTCGACCAACCTACCGCCAAGTCCAGGCGGTCCAGGGCATCTCGTTCGCCGTGGAAGAGGGCCAGCGGGTCGCCTTTATCGGGCCCAACGGAGCCGGCAAGAGCACCACCATCAAAATGCTCATCGGCATCCTCTATCCCAGCAGCGGCCAGGCCCAGGTGCTGGGCCGAGTGCCCTGGAAGGAGCGCCAAAAGCTGGCCTACGACATCGGCGCCGTCTTTGGCCAGAAATCCCAGCTCTGGCTGCACCTGCCCCCCGCCGACTCGTTCGACCTGCTGGCCCGCATCTATGAACTGGAGCCGGCCGCCTACCGACAGCGCCTGGCCCAGTTGGTGGCCCTGTTCGAGATCGAACCCTACCTGCAGCAGCCCGTGCGCAAACTCTCCCTGGGGGAGCGCATGCGCTGCGAGATCGCCGCCTCGCTGCTGCACCGCCCCCGCCTGCTCTTCCTGGACGAGCCTACCATCGGCGTGGACGTCGTGGTCAAACAGCGCATCCGCGACCTCATCCTGGAATTGAACCAGCAGGAGGGCGTGACCATCTTTCTCACCTCCCACGACGCCGGCGACGTCGAGGTGCTCTGCAAGCGGGCCATGGTCATCAACCACGGCGAGGTCATTTACGACGGGCGCGTCTCTACGCTCAAAAGGCACTATATCCGCAGCAAGACCATCTCGCTCAAGCTGGGCGAGGCCTGGCAGGGCTTTGACCTGCCCGGCGTGCGCCTGCTCAAGCACAAGGGCTATGGGGTCAAGCTGGAGGTGGATACCACGGTCACCCCCATCGAGGAGGTGGTGAGCAATCTGCTGGCTCGCTATGCCATCGCCGACATCAACGTGGACAATCCTCCCATGGAGGAGATCATCGCCCGGATTTACGAGCGTTGACGATCCTGCCGGGAAATGGTATACTGGGGCCATCGCCGATCCGAACCGGTTAAAGCCGTACACCCAGGAGCGATCCCATGCTCCGCTACGCCGGCGTCATCCAGACCGCCGCCCGCCAACAGTTCGCCTACCGCGCCGAGATGCTGCTGCGCAGCGTTTCGATGGTCCTCTTTATGGGCGTCTTTATGGCCCTCTGGAGCACGGCCTTTGGCGCCAGCGGCCGGCAAGAGTTGGCCGGCTACTCCCTGCTGCAGATAGTCTGGTACCTGGCCATGACCGAGACGGTGACCCTCTCCTCCTCGCGGGTCTTTGTCGAGATCAGCGAGGCGGTCAAGTCCGGCGACCTGGCCTACACCCTGGCCCGGCCGTTGAGCTACCCCCTCTACCAGGTGGCCAACTCGCTGGGCAACTCGGCGCCCCGTTTTGCACTCAACCTGCTGGTGGCCGGCGGCGTGGTGGCCCTGGGTATGGGCGGATTCGCCGGCAGCCTGCCCGGGCTGCTGGCCTTTCTGCCCCTGGCCGGCCTGGCCCTGGTCCTAGACGCGCTCATCGCCGTGCTCATCGGCCTGCTGGCCTTTTGGATCGAGGAGGTCACGCCGGCCTTTTGGATCTATCAAAAGCTGCTCTTTACCGCCGGCGGGCTGTTCCTGCCCCTGGAGATGTTCCCGGCCGGCCTGCGCCGCGTCGCCACCTGGCTGCCCTTCCAGTTCATCACCTACGCCCCCGCCCGGGCCTTTATCGCTTTCGAGCCGCGGCAGACCCTCCTGTCCCTGGTCGGCCAACTGGCCTACATCGTCCTGCTCGGCGGCGTGGTCGCCCTGGTCTGGTGGCGGGCGCAGCGGCGCCTCGTCGTCCACGGGGGTTGAGCCATGTCACGTTTCACGCTCTCACGCTTCACGCCTTTTATACCCAAGGAATAAGGAACCCATGAAAACGACCCGCCTCGTCCTCGGCTATCTGCGCCATAACCTCATGTCGGCCATGGCCTACCGGGGCGCCTTTTTCCTGCAGGTATTCGGCATGATGCTGAACAACGCCATGCTGCTTTTTTTCTGGTGGGTCCTCTTTAACCAATTGCCCAGCCTGCGCGGCTGGACCCTCGAGCACGTCATGACGCTCTATGCCCTGATCGCCCTCGGCTTTGGCCTGGCCCACATTTTCTGCGGCAACGGCTTTCGGCTGGCCCAGATCATCACCCGCGGCGAACTGGACTATTACCTGGCCCTGCCGGCCAATCCCCTGCTGCACCTGCTGGTCTCGCGCAGCTCCCTGCCGGCCTGGGGCGACGCCCTCTTTGGGCTGATCCTCTACTTTTTCGCCGTCCCCGGGCCCTGGGCCCGGCTGCCCCTCTTTGTGCTGCTGACCGTGCTGACCGCGTTCATCTATATCGCCTTTGCCGTACTGGTGGGCTCGCTGGCCTTTTGGGTCGGCAACGCCGACAATCTGGCCGCCCAGACCGTCAACGCCCTGCTCACCTTTGGACTGTATCCCATCGAGATCTTTCCGGGGCCGGCCCAACTGCTGCTCTACACCCTCATCCCGGCCGCCTTTGTCGGCTCGGTGCCGGCCGGCCTGCTGCGAGAATTCCGCCCGGAGATGCTGGGCCTGCTGCTGGCCGTCACCATCGCCATCACGCTGCTGGCCGGCGGGGTCTTTTACCGGGGGCTGCGCCGCTACGAATCGGGTAACCTGGTCATTGTCAGGGCTTAGAAATCGGAGGTTGGAGGTTAGAGGTTGGAAGGGCCCGCGCCCAAGAGCAAACAAAAGAGGAGAAACCTATGCGCAACGTACGCCGAATGAGCCTGATCTCGATCCTGGCCCTACTGGGCACCCTGCTCCTGGCGCCCCTGGCCTGGGCCGAGGGGCCGGTCTATGGGGCCATCACCTACCGGGGCACCGTGGACTGCTTTGCCGCCGGCCTGCAGAACGACGAGGGCAAGCCCATCTACTGCGAGACCTCGGCCGTGGTCTTTAACGGCAGCGCCGTCATCCTGGCCAGCGACAAGGACATCCCCAACGCCTCGGCCATCTTTGCCTTCCCCTATGGCGGCGATGGGGCCATCGGCGGCCCCCTCACCTACCTGGGCCACCACACCATGCGCACCGCCATCAAGTACGAGGACATGGCCCTCACGCCGGACAAGCAGTACGTCATTGCCAGCACCGGCTTTGACCGCATCATGGACGACTCGAACGAGTGGGATGGCTATAACGCGCTCATGCTCTGGCCCAACGGCAACCCCGACGCCGTCCAGCTCGTCGCCGAGACCGACAACGGCGGCGTGCTCAGTTCGGCCGGCCTGCGCGACGATATCTCCCGCGCCCTGGCCACCCCCGCCTTCCCCGATGGCGTACCCTATTTCAAAACCGAGGGCATGACCGTCATCCCCGGCAACCGCTTTCTCTTTGGCGTCCGCGAGCTGGGCGCCCGCTACGACGACTTTGACTATGCGGTCAAGATCATCTCGGCCCAGTACGAGATCGTGGACGGGGAGATGGCCCTGGGCGACTTTTGCCTGGTCTATGACTTTGACGCCTCTAGCGAGTCGCGCATCGAGCAGACCGTGGCCCTGTCCAGCATCGAGTACGACCCCTACCACGACCGCCTCTACATGCTGACCAGTTTTGAGACCGAGGAGAGCGACGAGGGCCTGGGCGGCTACCTCTGGACCCTGCCCATCGACGACCTGAACAACAATCGCCCGCCCACCCTCGTCCTGAAGAAGGACGGCGAGCCGCTGCTCTTTGCCCACAAGGCCGAGGGCGTGACCGTCCTGGGCGACAACCGGGTCATGGTCGTCCACGACGACGACCGCGTCCTGGGTCGCGACGAGGTCAGCGACACCGAGACCCAGTTCTCGCGCGGCGCCCACCAGGCCGCCTACACCGTGGTGGCGTTGAGCACCTCGGCCGACACCCTGCCCGACACCGGCGGGACCACGCTCCTGGCCTATGGCTGGGTGCTGGTCCTGGCCGGCGGGGCGGTACTGGTCGGGGTGGGGCTGCGCCGGGTAACGGTTGAACGTTAAAGGTGGACGGTTGGCAGTTATGTTTAATCTGAGGCAAAGCCTATCGGCCATCCTGCTGCTGCTCCTGGCCCTGGCCGCCTGTGGCCAACCCGCGCCGGCCGCGCTCACCGACGCCGACCCGGCCCAGTCGCCCGGCGAGGACATCCTGGGGAAACCCCGAGGCAGCAGCCCCGAACTGGGCGCCTACGAACTGCAGAGCACCACAGAGGTCACGCCCACATCCTTCCTGCCCCTGCTCTTTCGGCGATGGGTAGCCGCCGCGGCTCCCACCCCCACGCCAACGGCCACGCCGACCGCCGCTCCGACCTCGACCGTCACACCCACCGTCGGCCCCACACCGACGGCCACGCCCGGCAGCGGTTATGTCACCTACCGGTTGGGGGAGCAGCTTTACCGCATCCCGGCCCGGCAGGGCGCCGTGCCCGAGAACGTCAGCGCGGCCCTGGACAGCCTGGCCCCGGGCGTGGAAGACGATTTCCTGAACCTCTCCCCGGCCGGCGACTGGCTCCTGTTGAGCACGGATCGCTTCCACCCGGACTGCGCCGGCTGGACCTGCCTGGCCCTGGTGAGCGCGGACCTCTCGGCGGGGGAGGTGATCAGCGCCGGCGGCAGCCTGGTGCGCTCGGATGGCTTTGCCGCCGTGGCCTCGGGTGGGGATCTGGTGGTCTATGTCCACGGGGACGGCAGCCACACCCGCGACCTCTGGGCCGCATCGCGCAGCGGGGGCGCCTGGAGCGCCCCGATCGAGCTGACGACCGACTCGCCCTACGCCTGGAACCACCAGCCGGCCCTCTCGGCCGACGGAGGCACGGTCGTCTTTGACTGCGCCGACGCGCCCTACGGACAGGAGGGCACGGCCATCTGCGAGGTAGGCAGCGACGGCAGCGGCTTTCGGGTGGTCCTGACCCCGGCAGAGGGGCCCGGCGGCAGCGCTGGCAACGCCCTGCACCATCCCGACTATGCCCCCGACGGCAGCATCGTCTTTGAGGCCGACTGGGACGGCGAGCAGATCTGGCGCCTGCCGGCCGGTGAGAGCACGCCGGTGCGGATCAGCGAGCAGTTTGGCAACGACAACTCGCCCTGCCTGCTGCCCGACGGGCGCATCGTCTCGCTGTGGCTGGGCCGGCCCGACGGCCAGGGCGACCACGAGATCAAGGTTATGACCGCAGACGCCAGCAGCTACTTTATGCTGCTGATCGACCAGGACGTGCTCGATATCGGCATCGGCTGCGGAGAATAAATAGTCATTGACTTTGGCCGGGGCTGGCGTTATAATGATTTTGAGCATCCGAGCCAGTAGGGGGCCAGGCATTTCCAGCGGCTATCTCGGGCAAATTGAAAGCGAAAAAGCCCGCACGGAGGTTCAGCAGCGTAGGATTTCCAGGCGGAAATGCCTTGCCTCTACAAAAGCGTTAACTGGAGCAGCTCCCACCATGACCTCATCCCCGCCCTGGCTGGCCTGGGCCCGCGAACTGCAGTCCCTGGGACAGACCGGCCTGGCCTACAGCCAGAGCGATTACGACACGGAACGCTACAGCCGGATCATCGGTATCGCCGCCGAGATCGTATCCCGGCACAGCCAGTTGCCCGTAGAGACGCTGCGGGAAAATTTCCTGGCCCAGCCCGGTTACGCCACGCCCAAGGTGGACGTGCGCGCGGCCGTGGTCCGGGGGGGGCGCATCCTGCTGGTGCAGGAGCGCTCGGACGGGCGCTGGTGCATGCCCGGCGGCTGGGCCGAGGTAGGCCAGGTCCCCACCGACGCGGTCGAGCGCGAGACCTGGGAGGAGAGCGGCTTTCGGGTCGCGCCGCGCAAGGTAGTGGGCATCTTTGACGCCAACCGCAGCGGCCGGCCGCTCGAATGCTATCACGCCTACAAGATCGTCTTTCTCTGCGAGATCATCGAGGGCGCGCCCCGGCCCAGCAGCGAGACCATGGGCGTCGACTTTTTTTCCTTTGACGAACTGCCGCCGCTCTCCTGGGAGCGCACCAACGAGCGGCACCTGCGGGAGGTCCGCGCCCACCTGGAAAATCCCGGCCGGCCGGCGGCCTTTGATTGAGGCTTGGAAGGAACACGAATCTTGACCAGCCAGGAAGTAAGCGTCACCTTTCTATTTACCGATATCGAGGGCAGCACCCGCCTCTGGGAGCAGTATCCCGAGGCCATGCAGGCGGCCCTGGCCCGCCACGACGAGATCATGCGCCGGGCCATCGAGGGCCACGGAGGCCGCGTTTTCAAAACCCTGGGCGACGCCTTCTACGCCTGTTTCGAGACCGCCCCGGCGGCCCTCGCCGCCGCGCTGGAGGCCCAACAGGCCCTGCACGACGAGCCCTGGGAGGGAACGGGGCCCCTGCGCGTGCGCATGGCCCTGCACACCGGCCCCGCCGAGGAGCGCGATGGGGATTATTTCGGCCTGAGCCTCAGCCGGGTGGACCGCCTGCTGCACGCCGGCCACGGCGGGCAGATCCTGCTCTCCCTCTCCACCCAAGAACTCATTGGGGAAAGCCTGCCCTCCGGCAGCAGGCTGCGCGACCTGGGCGAACGCCGCCTCAAGGATCTGGTCTGTCGGGAACACATCTTTCAGTTCGTCGCCCCGGACCTGCCCAGCGACTTTCCGCCGCTGCGCACGCTGGACGCCCATCCCACCAACCTGCCGGCCCAGGCTACCCTCTTTGTCGGGCGGGAACGGGAAATGGCCGAGATCAAGGCGCTGCTCCAGCGAGAGGGCGTGCGGCTGGTCACCCTCAGTGGGGCCGGCGGCAGCGGCAAGACCCGGCTGGCCCTGCAGGTGGCGGCGGACCTGCTCGAACATTTCGGCGACGGCGTCTATTTTGTGCCCTTGGCGGCCATCCGCAATCCCGATCTGGTCGTGCCCACCATCACCCATATCCTCGATTTCAAAGAGCCCCCCGACCAGGACCTGCTCACGGGGCTCAAACAGCACCTGCAACCCAAAGAGATGCTGCTGGTATTGGACAACCTGGAGCAGGTCGTGGGCGCCGCGCCCCAGCTTGCCGAGCTGCTGGCGAGCGCGCCCGGCCTCAAGTTCCTGGTCACCAGCCGCATCGTGCTGCGGCTCTATGGCGAATACGAATACATCGTCCCCCCCCTGGCGGTGCCCGACCTGCGGGCACATCCCACCGTCCAGGACATGGCGCGGTACCCGGCGGTGGCCCTCTTTGTCGAACGCGCCCGGGCTGTGCGGCCCAACTTTGGCCTGAACGAGGGCAATGCCCCCGCCGTGGCCGAGATCTGCCGCCGCCTGGACGGCCTGCCCCTGGCCATCGAGCTGGCCGCGGCCCGCAGCAAGCTCTTTTCGCCCCAGGCCATGCTGGCCCGCTTCCGCGGGCCGCCCCGGCGTTCCTCCCTCCAGATCCTGACCGGGGGACCGCGCGACCTGCCGGCCCGCCAGCAGACCCTGCGCGGGGCCATCGACTGGAGCTACGAACTGCTGGCGGAGGCGGAGCAGCGCCTCTTTGCCCGCCTGGCCGTCTTTGTGGGGGGCTGCACTATCGAGGCCGCCGAGGCCCTCTGCAACGCGGGCGGCGACCTGGAAACCGACGTGGTGGACGGGCTGCTGGCCTTGGTGGACCAGAGCGTGCTGCGCCGCGGCGAGAGCGAGGACGGGGAGCCCTACTTTACGATGCTGGAGACGATCCGCGAGTATGCCCATGAACGCCTGGCCCAGAGTGGGGAGGAGAACGAGCTGTGGCGACGGTACGCCCACTATTACCTGGCCCTCGTCGAGCGCGCCATACCCGAACTATTCGGGCCGCGGCAGATGTACTGGGTGGCGCGGCTGGAACAGGAACACGACAACCTGCGGGCAGCCCTGGCCTGGGCACTGGAACAAGAGGAACCCGAACTGGCCCTGCGCCTGAGCGGGCAACTGGGCAAGTTCTGGCACACCCGGGGCTATATCAGCGAGGGCCGCCGCTGGCTGGAGGAGATCCTGGCGCGGAGCCGCTCCCTGGAGGCGCCGGCCCTGCGGGCCCAGGCACTGGAGGAGGCCGGCGCGCTGGCCCACGAGCAGGGGGATAACGCCCACGGCCAGGACTATTTGGAGCAGGCCATCGCCCTGCGGCGCGAGCTGGGGGACCCGGCCGGCCTGGCCTATGCCTACCATCGGCTGGCCGCCCTGATCATGTACGAGCGTAAATTCGAACAAGCTCAGCACTACCTGGAACAAAGCCTGCAGTTGTGGCAAAAAGTGGGCCTCGAGAGCAAGATCGCCTCCACGATCAACAACCTGGGGCTGCTGGCCATGTACCAGGGCGACCTGCAGCGGGCTATGGAACTGCACCGGCAAAGCCTGGCCCTCTTTCGCCAGGAAGGAAATCGCTACGGCGAGGTCAGCTCACTGCTCCTGCTGGGCTACGAGGCCCTGGAGCTAGAACAACTGGAACAGGCCGCCACCTACTGTCGTCAGGCGCTGGCCCGGCTTGGCGAGCAGGGGGATGTGCGCCGGGTCATCGAGGGACTGGAAATCTATGCCGGGGTGCTCTCGGCCCAGGGCCAGGCCGACAGGGCGGTCCAACTCTGTGGAACGGCCGAACGCCTGCGCGAGCAGTTCGAGGTCCCCCTGCCGGATATCGATCGGCCCTTTATCGAGCGAATCCAGCAGACAGCCCGGGCCGTCCTGGGAGAGCAAGACCTGGCCCAGGCCTCAGCCCGCGGTCGAGCCATGTCCGCGGAACGGGCCATCGCCTACGCCCTGGAGTCATAAGGCCCAAGGGAAACCAGATTGAACGGATACTGAACCCCTGGCACCGAAATCATATTGGAAAAAGCCTGAACAAGCCCGGCAGGAGATGAAAACCTGGAGGAAGACAAAACAATGAAAGCACTGCGCATTCTAGGCAACGTGATCGGCGCCCTGGTCGGCGCGCTGCTCGGCAACTGGCTGGGCGACCAACTGCGGGGCATCCTGCGGGGGGAACCGGCCCGGGAGTGGCAGCTACTGAGCTACGACGAACAGGGCCAGGCCACCCTGGCGGCCAACGTCGTCCTGAGCAATTTTATCCCCGCCCTGGCCGTGGGCGCCCTACTGAAACCGCACTGGCTGTGGTCCTTGATCAGCGGCGCGGCCATCAGCGCCCTGCTGGGAGAGGACCTGGAAAAGTTTATCGATGGGATGCTGGCCCCAGCAGAAAATACATCCGCATCTCCCCCTTGCCCTTGACCGGGATCGGGCCGCGCTCGACAAAACGAAAGCGGTCCCTGGTCAGTTCGTAGGTGGACTCGGAAACGTTGATCTGCATGGGCGCTGAATGCTCCTCCATCCGCGCCGCAATGTTGATCGTGTCTCCGAACACGTCATAGATGTACTTTTTGGTCCCCACAACCCCACCAATCACACTGCCCGAGTGGACGCCGATGCGAATCTGCCATTGGTGCGGATGGGTCGCATTGCGCTCCCGGAGATAGTCCACAATCTCGAGCGCCGCCTCCAGGATCTGTGCGGCATAGTGCGGGTGGGCCTGGGGCATCCCACACACGCAGAGGAAAGCATCCCCGATGGTCTTGATCCGCTCGCACTCGAAACGCTCGATGATCGTGTCAAAGGCCGTGAACAACTCATTCAGTTCCCTGATGAGGACCTCTGGCGAGAGCCGGCTCGAGATCTGGGTAAAATCCACAATGTCGGAAAAAAAGACGGTGACCTTTTCAAAGCGTTCCGGGGAGGTCGTGCCCGTCTCCTTGAGTTCCGTGACAATCTTGGCCGGGAGGATATTCAACAGGAGCGCGTCGGACTTGGCCCGGGCCTCCTCCAGCTCCCTTTGGGCCACAAAGGTGCGCAGCCGAAAGGCGAACAGCAGGCGCGTCGTAATCCAGGCAAAGAGACTCAGGGCCAGGACATTCCAGATATTGCCCAAAAATGTATACCGATCGTACAGGTTAAAGGGCGACAGCAGGATGAACACGGCCATGCTGGTCGAAAACAAGAGAGCACTCCAGAGCGGCTCCATATAGATCAGGACGGCGGCGCCATAGACCATCAACATGTAGAGGGGAAGATTGACTGCGGACAGGGGCTGGTTGGTCCGGGCCGCCCAGGTGTAAAAACAGGACCACAGCACATAGACCGCGACCACCAGATAGACCACGGCCCGCTTGTGACGGATGCCCCCAGGCCGCCGGCCCAGTATGATCAGCAGCGGGGTGACCAGGAGATTGAACAGCACAATGCTGATGGGATAATAGTAGGCGGCGCTGTGAAAAGTCGTCCCCGTAAGAAAAACGCCCACTTCGATCAAAGCGATGGCCATTCCGCCCACAACGATCCGCCCCAGGTTTTCGGACATTATGGTATCCACGAACTCTTGAGCATACCTGGGCGGGATGCGTATGAACAAGCCCCGAATCCAGTCCAAAAGTTTGCGCATCATCTTTTCCAGAGCAGTACCAGCAAGGTCGCCACCAAAATCCAACCGGCGGTCGCGCCCAACAGGGCGGGCAGCAATTTAAAGCGGTCGAGCAAAAGGTAGAGCGCCAGCAGGTAGACGAAATAAGGGACCAGAGAGAGCATGCCAAAAAGAATCGTCTGCTTGAGTTCGGCCGTCGTCCGCTGCGTTCCCACGATATAGTGGGAGATCAGGGCAAAGGTAGGGAAAAGGGGCACCAGGCCGGCGATATAAAAGACCCTGCTTTTGGCCAGCACAGCGATCAGGAGGACGACGCCGGCCCCCAGCACAGCTTTGAGTAGCAGTTCCATCGCCCCTCTCCTCGGCCTCCGCTAGTTCAGCCTACTGTTCCGCGCTCTCCTCGGCGCAGGGCTCTTGCTGGCAGAGGGCCTGAATCTCTTGGTTCACCCGGACGTTCTCCAAAAAGATCTGGCGCTCCTGCTCATCGGCAATGCGGTAGGCCTGGTTCATCATGGCCTCGTAGGCCATTTCCCGGAATTGGCCGGCCGCCTCGTCCTCCAGCGCCGCCAGCACCCGGTAATGGTTTAAATAGACCTGCTGGACCTCCTCCACACTGCGCTGCTCCTGCAGCAGGGCCATCGCCCGAGCGGAGGCCTGATGGGCCAACTCCAATTGCCCCTGCGCCAGATAGGACTGGCCCAGGTAGGAGAGGTTGGTGATCGTCTCGGCCTTGAGGTCCAGGCGCGCGCTCATCTCGTAGGCCTGCTGGAAATAGTCCACGGCCTTGTCCCATTGGGCCCGCTGCAGTGCCAGCAGACCCTGACCGTAGAGACAATGGCCGATCTCGCGTTCGTCACCGACCTGTTGCCGAAAGCGCAGCGACTCTTGCAGGGCCTGCTCGGCCTCGGGATAGCGGCCCAGGTAAATGCTGGCCATAGCGATGTAAAAGTGGCTAAAACCCTGTCCCCGGAGATCGTCCATCTGGCCCTTGAGGACAAGGGACCGCTCAAGCTGCTCGATGGCCTTGTCGTACTCGCCCAGGCGCAGGGAAACGCGGGCCAGGTTGGTCAGGTGAATGCCCTCCTGCAGCAGGTCCTGGCGGCCCTGGGCCAATTCCAGGGCCCGGCCGTGCTGTTCCAGGGCCTCGCTGTAATTGCCCTCCATAAAAGAGACCATGCCCAGATACATAACCGCCCAACCCATGCCGGCCTGATCGCCGGCCAGTTCGTACAACGAGACCGCCCGGCCCAAAAAGGTCCGCGCCCGCCCGTAATCCCCCCATTTATACGCGACCACGCCCATCTGGTAGAGCGCCTCGGCCTGGCCGGCCGTATCCCCACGCTCCTTGTAGATCTTGAGCAGCCGCTCATAGTACTCGATGGCCGTCTCGTTGGCATACTGCTGCTGGGCTTTTTGCGCGGCCAGGCGCAGGTATTGGATGGCCCGCTCATCGTCATCGCTGCGGCTAAAGTGATAGGCCAGCAGTTCGGGCTCCTGCTGCACCCGCTCGCCCAGCAGTTCCTCAAGCACCAGGCCGGTGCGGTAGTGGAACTCTTGGCGGCGCTGCAGCAGCAGGTTGTCGTAGGCGACCTCGTGCACCAGGGCGTCGGGAAAGACGTAGGCCGCCTCGACCGTCAGGTCCACCGGCGCGATCAGATCGCTGCGCTCCAACTGGGCCATCCAACTGCCTACCTCCTGCGCGGCATCGGCCAGATTGTTCAGAATGTCCATCTGGAAGCGCCGCCCGATCACGGCGGCCATCTGCAGCGCCTGGCGGGCATCCTCGGTCAGGCGATCAATGCGCGAGATGATGGCGCCCTGCAGACTGTCGGGGACCGAGATCTGGGCAATCCGGTCCGTGACCCGCCACTCCGTAGCCCCCTCCACCGGCTCCACCGCCCCACTGTCCATCAGCGAACGGACCACCTCCTCCAGATAAAAGGGATTGCCGGCCGACTTGTCCAGGATCTCGGCAACCGTCTGGGGCGAGAAATCAGCCCCGGGCAGCAGCGTATCCAAGAGGGCCAGGCTGTCCTCTGGGCTCAATGGGGCCAGCGAGATCTCGGTATAGCGGTGGTGAAAGGCCGTATCGGCCTTGTCCCGCAGGCGCCAGCAGCCCTTGTCCCGCTTGGGGCGAAAGACCAGGCAGAACATCAGGGGGGCCTGGACGGTGACCTCCATCAGGTCGATCAACATAGCCAGGGAGGCCTCGTCGGCCCAGTGCAGGTCGTCCAGGGC
>JAFGKG010000122.1 GCA_016928715.1 Chloroflexia bacterium | reverse complement strand
TTTGTTGGCCGCGAGCGGCCGCTGGCCCGGCTTGAGCAGTTCCTCGGTTGGGCTCTGGCCGGACAGGGCCAGGTCTGCTTTGTCGTCGGCGAACCCGGCAGCGGCAAGACGACCCTGGTCGGCGAATTTGCCCGGCGGGTCCTGGCGCAGCACGGCGAGTTGGTCGCCGCTCTCGGACAGGCCGATGCCCACACCGGCAGCGGCGACGCCTACCTGCCCTTCCGTGAGATCCTGGCGCAGCTCACCGGGGACGTGGAGGGCAAGCTGGACCAGGGGGCCATCAGCGAGGAGAATGCCGGCCGGCTCAAGCGCTTGCTGCGCTTCTCGGGGCAGGCGCTGGCGGAGGTTGGGCCCGACCTGATCGGGGCCTTTATCCCCTTTGCCGGTCTGGCGGCCCGTGCGGCGGCCTTTGCCGCGGAGCGGGCCGGCTGGCTGGATCGTCTGGAGAAGCGGGTTGGACAGGAGGCCGGGCCGGGCAGCGGCATCCAGCAGGAGCACATCTTTGAGCAGTACACCAACGTGCTGCGCGCCCTGGCCGAGCGACAGCCGCTGCTGTTGCTGCTGGACGACCTGCAGTGGGCCGACGCAGGCTCGATCGAGCTGCTGTTTCGTCTGGGCCGGCGGATTGGGGATCGTCCGATCCTGATTGTGGGCACCTACCGGCCGGCGGAGGTGGCCTTGGGACGGGCCGGCGGGCGGCATCCCCTGGCCAAGGTGCTGGCGGAACTCAAGCGTTACCAGGGCGAGATCGAGATCGACCTGGCTCGAGCCCAGGAAGCGGAGGGGCGGGCCTTTGTGGACGCCGTTCTGGACAGCGAGCCGAATCATCTGGATGAGGAATTTCGCCAGGCCTTATACCAGCATACGGGGGGGCACCCACTCTTTACGGTGGAGCTGCTGCGGGCGATGCAGGAACGGGGTGTCCTGATCCAGGATGTCCAGGGTTCCTGGCAGGAGGGCCCTGAGCTGGATTGGGCAGCGCTGCCCGCTCGGGTAGAGGGTGTCATCCAGAAGCGAATCGGTCGGTTGGAACAGGATCTGCGCGACATGCTTACCATCGCCAGTGTCGAGGGGGAGGATTTTACGGCCGAGGTGATTGCCCGTGTGCAGCAGGCCCAGTGCCGTGATCTCATCCGCAAGTTGAGCCGGACGCTGGAAAAGCAGCATCGCCTGGTGCGGGCCCAGGGCATCCGTCGATTAGCGGACCAACGGCTCTCCCAGTACCGCTTTCAGCACAGCCTCTTTCGCCGCTATCTCTACACCGAGTTGGATGAGCTGGAACGGGGCTACCTGCACGAGGATGTAGGCCTCATTCTGGAGGAACTCTATGGTGAGCAGGCCGGCGAGATCGCTGTACAGTTGGCCCGGCATTTCGTTGAGGCCGGCCTGGATGACAAGGCCCGTGCCTACCTGTGCCAGGCGGCTGAGCAATCTGCCGTTCGTTTTGCCAACACAGAGGCCATTGCTCACTTGAGCCGTGCCCTCGAATTGACCCCGGAAGCGGAGATTGTCGAACGATTCAAACTGCTGCTGTCCCGGGAAAAGGTCTATGGCTTGCTTGGACGGCAAGATGCCCGCAAGCAGGACCTGGATGAACTCCAGATCCTTGGAGGAAGTCTAGCGGAGGTCCTTTCTGCGGAGGAAGCAAGCAGGCTGCGCGCCGAGTTCACCCTGCGCCGGGGGACCTTTGCCGAGATTGTTGGGGATTATGCCGCGGCTGAGTCGGCGGCGCGCGAGGCCATCGACCTGGCCCGACAAATGGGTGACGGCTACCTGGAGGCGAGGGGATATCGCGGGCTGGGCTTTATCCTTTTGCGGCAAGGGGATTACGCTGCGGCCCAACAGCCGCTTGAGCGAGCAATTGACCTTGCCCGGTCGGCCGGCCGGCGGCAGATAGAAGCGGAGGGTTTGCAGAACCTGGCCATTGTGCTCTGGCGGCAGGGCAAAAACGAGCCGTCCAAATCCTATCACCAACGGGCGCTGGCAATCTACCGTGATCTGGGCGACCGCTACGGCGAGGCCCAGGGCCTCGGCAACCTGGGCAATGTTTATCTGGGGCAGGGAGATTACGATGCTGCCAGGCAGTGTTATAAAGAGTCGGCGCGTATCGACCAGGAAATCGGCGATCGACGGGGCGAGGTGATGTCCCTGGCCAATCTGGGCATTATCGCCGATATCAATGGGGACTATGCGCGGGCACACGCCCGTTTTTCCCAGGTCCGGGATATCTTTGCCGAAATCGGCGATCGGGCAAGTGAAGCCCGTGCATTGGGTCATCTGGGCCTGGTTATGGGCAATGTTGGAAACTATGCTCGGGCCAGGACCTACTGTGAACAGGGACTCGGTATCTTTCAGGAAATTGGCAACCGCCAGGCCGAAGGATGGCTGCTCAATACGTTGGGTCTTGTCCTGTATTACCTGGGGGACGATGAAACTGCGCAGCCATACATCCAGCAGGGTTTGGAGATAGCCCGGGAGAGCGGCAACCGCAGTGGACAGGCCTATGCCTTGACCAGCCTGGGGCGGGTGCAGGCGAGTCTGGGAGAACTGAATGCGGCTGCAGCCTCTTTTGGGCAGGCCAGGGACATCCGGCAGGAGTTGGGCGAACCCCACCTGGTTATCGAATCCACGGCCGGCCTGGCGCGGATCTTTTTGTCCCAAGGAGATCTGGGCCAAGCGTTCCTTTATGCGGAGGAAATCCTGGATTACTTGAGAGAAGGCTCTTTGGAAGGGATTGAAAACCCTTTCGAGGTGTACCTGATCTGCTTCCGCATCCTGCAGGCCCACGACGATCCCCGCTCTGCTGAGATTTTACAGCAAGCCCATCGCCTGCTGCAGGAGCGGGCGGCCAGGATCGATGATGCGGAGATGCGGCGTTCTTTTTTAGAAAACGTTGTTGCCCATCGCGAGATCGGGCAACTGTGGAGTGAACGATGACTATATCCATGTTTGTTGGCCGCGAGCGGCCGCTGGCCCGGCTTGAGCAGTTCCTCGGTTGGGCTCTGGCCGGACAGGGCCAGGTCTGCTTTGTCGTC
>JAFGKG010000121.1 GCA_016928715.1 Chloroflexia bacterium | reverse complement strand
TAGCCCCTACTCGGGGGCAGGATAGCCGCTACGCGTGGGCAGGATAGCCCCTATTCGGGGGAAAGATAGCCGCTATGCGTGGGCAGGACAGCCGCTGTTCGGGGGAAAGATAGCCGCTGCTGGTCGGAAAAGTAGCCGCTGCCATGGGGGTAAAGTAGCCGCTACCATGGTGAGAGATAGCCGCTACTGGTCGGAAAGATAGCGGCTACTTTTGTCTCCCAAGGGGCCTTTTGGGACCGAGATAGCCGCTACTTTTGTGACGAATCAGCCGCTGTTTTTTCGAAAAACAGCGGCTATCTTTGGAAAGGGCCGGCCCTGGGGCCGGCGGGAGGGGGGAGGGCCGGCGCCTGGAACGGCCGGCCCTCCCCGAACGGGGATGCTCCTGCGGGGTTAGCTCACGGTGAGGGTGTGCTCCCCCGGGGGGGCTCGAGAGGCCGGCCGTCCTCTCGATGGTTCATTCGACTTCCATAAGCATCACCTCCTTTTCTCCTGCTTCTTCCTTCCTGCTTCTTTCCTCCTCTTGAACCCAGTATAGCAGGCCGATGTACCCAAATTGTCCCTAAAATGTCCCTAAAATGTCCCAAAAGGGAAACTGCGGGGGGGGGACAGTTGACAGTTGAACGTTGACGGTTGATGCGTTGGCACGTTGGCACGTCGAAACGTTCGAACGTGCGAACGTGCAAACGTGTAAACGCACAGACCGCGCCAACGGTTTCCTCTTCCCTCCCCAGTCTCTTTGCCCTAACAATGATAAAACCCGGCTTTTATGGTATACTGTGCAGTGCAACAACTGCGCTGGGTGGTTCGTCCTATCGGACGGGCATGGCCCTTTTCCATGCTCTACCCCTTTCTATTCCCCGGTGCAAGGAGGAAGCGAATGGACTGGTACCAGATCACCTACCTGCTGATTCAGATCCTGGGTGTGGTCCTGGCCCTGCTGATCGCCCGCTATGCCTGGCGCCGGCGGACCGTCCCCGGGGCCGAATTTTTGGCCCTCTACATGGTCGCCGCGGTGGTGTGGTCGGTGGGCCTGCTGGTCATGGTGGCGAGTTCGAGTGCGTTGGTACAGGATATCGCGAGTTTTATCCAGATCATTGGTATTGCGGCCATGCCGGCCGCCTGGCTGGCCTTTACCGTCAAATATACCGGCCGGGAGGGCTGGCTGCCCCGCCGCGTCTGGGTGGTCCTGATCTTCATCCCGCTGGTGGCGCTCTTGTCCGAAGAGGCCTTTGGCTTTTATACCTGGTTCCATCGGCTGCGCGGCCTGGAGGTCGGCCACCCCCTGCCCTGGCTGGGGGCGGCGCTGGACTGGATGCTCAATGCCTACATTACCGTGCTGCTGTTCCTGGGGGCGCTGTTGTTGATCCAGGAGCTGGTGCGGGCGCCGAGGGTCTATCGGGGGCAGTACTTGACCCTGTTGATCGGCGGCCTGGCGCCCTGGGTCTTTGGTCTGCCGGCGATGTGGGGGGTGAGTCCCTTCCCCGAACAGGTGATCTCGTTGGCCTTTGTCGTCGGCGGGCTGGTGGGCGCCTGGGGCATATACCGCTACCAGGTCTTTGACATCATGCCCATCGCGCTGGACAGCGTGGTGGAAAACCTGGACGATGGGGTGATCATCCTGGACGTCCAGGACCGCATCGTCCACCTGAATCCGGCCGCCCAGGCCATCTGCGGCTGCCCCAGCCAAGAGATCGAGGGCTTGCCCATCCGCCGGGTGCTGCAGGATTGGCAGGTCCTGCTGGCCCAACTGGACCGGGAGCAGGTCTACTCCGAGGTGAGCATCGGCGAACAGGGACGGCAGCGCTATTTCGAACTGCGCATTTCCCCGCTGCAGGACCGGCGGGACAGGCCGACCGGCCGGCTGATCCTGCTGCACGACATTACCAAGCGCAAGCGCACCGAGCGGGCCCTCCAGGAGAGCGAGGCCAAGTACGAGCAGTTGTTCAGCCACCTGCCCATCGGCATCTTTCGCACCACCATGGACGGGCAGATCCTGGAGGCCAACCCGGCCTGTATGGAGATGCTGGGCTTTGGCTCTCTGGAGGATATGAACGCTTTTGGCCTGGGCAATCTCTACGTGGATGAGGGAGTACGGGAGCACATTCTGGACCTGGCCCAAATCGGGCCTGTATCGGACTATGAGCTGCGCTTTCGGCGGTCGGATGGGCACATTCTGCATGTCTCGATTCGGGCGACACTCTCCTACGACGAATCGGGCGAGCCCCTCTATCTCGACGGCACGCTGCGGGACATCAGCGAGTGGAAAAAGGCCGAGGCGGCCCTGCGGGAGAGCGAATCCCGCTACCGCCAGCTGGTGGAGAACGCCCCCTTGGGCATTATCTCGGTGAATCGGGAGGGCCAGGTCATTGACGTCAACCCGGAGCTGCTGTCGCTGTTGGGCTCGCCCTCGGCGGAGGAGACGCGCGACATCAACGTGCTGCAGTATCCGCCGCTGATGGAGGCGGGGGTAGCCGACGAGCTGCGCCACTGCCTGGCCGGCGCCTCGACGGTCTCGGAGCACCCCTATACCTCGTATTGGGGCAAAAAGGTCTATTTGCGGGTGCACCTGACCCCGATCCGGGACGCCCAGGGCGAGATCGTGGGGGCCCAGGGCATGGTGGAGGACATCTCGGAGCGACAGTTGGCCGAGGAGGCCCTGCGGGAAAGCGAGGAGCGGCTCAAGCTGGCCCTGGAGGGGGCCGAGGTAGGCCTGTGGGACCTGGACATGACCGCCGGCCCGGAAGGCGAGGGCATGATGGTCACGGGGCTGGTCGATTTTCTCGGCTACGCTCCGGAAGAGCGGGTCTCTACGGAGGAGGGCTGGCGCCGGATGATGCATCCGGAGGATTGGCCGCGGGTGGAGGCGGCCCTGGGGCGCTATTTCGAGGGCGAGGCGCCGCTTTTTGAGGTGGAGCACCGCCTGCGCTCCAGGTCGCGCCGCTGGGTCTGGGTGCTGCTGCGGGGCAAGGTGGTTGCCTGGGACGAGCAGGGCCGGCCGGCGCGCATGACGGGCATTTACCAGGACGTTTCCGAGCGCAAGCAGGCCGAGGTCGAGCTCCGCCAGGCCAAGGAGGCGGCCGAGGCGGCCAACCGGGCCAAGAGCCTGTTTCTGGCCAACATGAGCCACGAACTGCGCACGCCCTTGAACGCCATCCTGGGCTTTACCCAATTGATGGAGCGGGACCCGGCCCTAGCGCCCGAACAGCGGGAGAACCTGGACACGATTGCCCGCAGCGGCGAGCACTTGCTCATGCTGATCAACGACGTACTCGAGATGTCCAAGATCGAGGCCGGCCGGACGGTCTTGTACGAGCACAACTTTGACCTGCAGCGCACGCTGGCCGACCTGGAGAGCATGTTCCGCCTGCGGGCGCTGGACAAGGGCCTGCAGCTCCTTTTGGAGCGTTCCGCGGACCTGCCCCAATACGTGCGGGCGGACGAGGGCAAGCTGCGCCAGGTCCTGATCAACCTGTTGAGCAATGCGGTCAAGTTTACCCAGGAGGGCCAGGTCACCCTGCGGGTGGCCTGTGCCGAGGCGGAGCCGGGGGTCGATGTAGACCGCGTGCGGCTGCAGGTCGAGGTGGAGGACACGGGCGTCGGTATTGCCGCGGAGGACCTGGAAAAGATCTTTGACCCCTTTGTGCAGACGGACAAGGGCCACCAGACCTCGGAGGGTACGGGCCTGGGTTTGTCCATCAGCCGGCAGTACCTGGGCCTGATGGACGGTCACCTCTGGGTGCGCAGCACGCTGGGCCAGGGCAGCGTGTTTGGCTTTGAGGTGCCCATCCAATTAGCCGAGTCGGCCGAGGTGGAGGAGGAAGAGGCCCCCCGCCGGGTGCTGGGCCTGGCGCCGGGGCAGCCGGTCTACCGCCTGTTGGTGGTGGAGGACCGCTGGGCCAATCGCAAGCTCTTGGTCAAGCTGCTGTCCAATTTGGGCCAGCCGCCGCAGGGCTTTGAGATCCGCGAGGCGGCCAACGGCCAGGAGGCCCTGGAGATTTGGGAGGACTGGTCGCCCCACCTGATCTGGATGGACATGCGCATGCCGGTCATGGACGGCTACGAGGCCACCAAGCGTATCAAGGCCACGGCCAAGGGCCAGGCCACGGTCGTGGTGGCGCTGACGGCCAGCGCATTCGAGGAGGACCGCGCGGCGATCCTGGCCGAGGGCTGCGACGATTTCGTGCGCAAGCCCTTCCGCGAGTCCGAGATCTGGGCCAAGCTGGAGCAGCATCTGGGCGTGCGTTTTGTCTACGAGCAGGACCAGGCCCGGCCCAAGCGGCCGCTGCCCACCGGCCAGATCATGACCCTGGCCGCGCTGCCGCCCGATTGGATCGGGCAATTGTACCAGGCGGCGCGGATGGCCGATGCAGAGCAGTTGCTGCAGATCATTGAGCGGATGCGCCCCGATTATACGCCGCTGGCCGAGGGCTTGGCGAACCTGGTGCACAATTACCGCTTTGACACCATTATGGCCTTGACCGAGCGTTTGGGAGGGCAAGATGTCTCGACGACCGACTGAACCTTTGAGGGGTGATATCCTGGTGGTGGATGATACACCGGCCAACCTGCGCCTGCTCTCGGGCATGCTGACGGAACAGGGCTACAAGGTGCGCTCGGTGATCAATGGCCCTATGGCCTTGACGGCGGCGCGGGCGGCGCCCCCGGACCTGATCCTGCTGGATATCAACATGCCCGAGATGGACGGTTACCAGGTCTGCCGGGAACTCAAAGGGGACCCGCGTACCGCTGCGGTGCCCATCATGTTTATCAGCGCCCTGGGCGAGACCAAGGACAAAGTCAAGGCCTTTACCATCGGCGGGGTGGACTATATCACCAAGCCCTTCCAGATCGAGGAGGTCCTGGCCCGGGTCGAGACCCACCTCAACCTGCGCAATCTGCAGCGCCAGCTGCAGGAGGCCAACGAGGTCCTGGAACAGCGGGTGCAGCAGCGCACGGCCGAATTGCTCCGCTTGAACGAGGCGATGGAGCGCTTTGTGCCGCGCGAATTCCTCAGTTTCCTGCAAAAGGAGAGTATCATCCAGGTCGAACTGGGCGACCAGGTGCAGCAGGAGATGACGGTGCTCTTTTCGGACATTCGCGGCTTTACGGCCCGCTCGGAGCAGATGTCGCCGCGGGAGAATTTTGGCTTTCTCAATGACTACCTGAGCCGGGTCAGCCCGATCATTCGCCAGCACGGCGGCTTTATCGACAAGTACCTGGGGGACGGCATGATGGCCCTGTTCCCCGAGACCGCCGATGACGCGGTGCAGGCGGCGATCGCCATGCAGCGGGAGGTCGGGAGCTACAATGCCCTGTTGGAAGCGTCCGGACAGCAGCCCATTCGCATCGGCACCGGCCTGCACACGGGCAGCCTGATGTTGGGCATCATTGGCGAGGAGCAGCGCGTGCAGGGCACGGTCATTGCGGATGCGGTGAACCTGGCCGGCCGGCTGGAGGGCCTGACCAAGCTGTACGGGGTGGCCATCATTGTCAGCGAGCCGACCCTGCAGAGCCTGCCGGACCGGGAGCGGTATCGCAGCCGCTCCCTGGGCCGCGTCCAGGTCAAGGGCAAGCGCGAGGCCATCTCGATTTTCGAGATTTTCCAGGGTGACCGGGAAGAGACGGCCCGGCTCAAGTCCGAGAGCCGGCCGATCTTTGAGCGGGGCCTGCGCCTGTACCAGGAACAGGCCTTTGCCGCGGCGCGGGAGGACTTTGAGCAGGTGGTCGAGCGCAACCCGGTGGACCAGGCGGCGCAGTTCTACCTGCAGCGGGCGGCCTATTACATGGACCACGCCGTGCCCTCCAACCTGGTCTGCATGCTGCCCGGCGAGCAAGTGGATTGGACCTGGCCGGCGTCGTAGGCCCCCCTCTTTAGTACACCTGGATCGAGCCCAGCCCGGCGTCGATCTCGATGTCCACCCTGTTCTCGGCGCTTTCGTAATCGGGCGAGCGGTAGCTGCGCCCGCTCTTGGGAAAGCGGCCCCGGTCCACCTGCAGGCTGGACAGGCCCGTATCGGCCTGGATTTGCGCGGCCACGCCCTCGGGGACGCGAATCTTGAGCGAGGAGACGCCGGCGTCGATCTCGACCTCGGTGTGGCCGGCCTGGGCCGGTAGGATGAGCGTGGTGGAACTGGCCCCGGTGTCGAGCTTGAGCTTGTGGACCTGCAGGGCGCTCAGGTCGAGGTGGGCCTGGTTGGCGCCGCTCTTGACCTGCAGCGACAGCGGGATCTCGGCGGCCAGGCGGACCTGCCAGTCCAGGCCCTTTTCCCCCCAGCTCCAGGGAAAGAACAGCTCGGGAAACTCGCGGCGGGGAATGCGCAGGCGGGCCTTGAGGGTATCGCCCTCGAGTTCCTCGCGGTGCTCCAGTCCGCCGGCGAAGGAGCCGTTCAGCAGCTCGCCGAACTCGGCTCCGGCCCCGACCTCGAGCCGGCCCGCGCCGTGCTCCAGGCGTACTTGCGCCCGGCCGGCGCCCTGCAGTGGGATCGAGGCCTCCTGCACCTGGAGGCTGTGCTGCGGCCCCCGGGTGACCCCCCAGATCAGCCATACCCCGGCCAGGATGAGCAGGGCGGGCCAGAACAGCTTCCAGGCGCTGATGTCCAGCCAGAGGTCCAGGACAAAGAACAGGCCCAGCAGGATCAGGATGACGCCAAAAACCGCTTGTCCTCTACGCATTGAATTCCTCCTTAGAAGGGCAATTAAATACCTCGACTTTGGCAGCGACATAATGTCGCGCCAGAACCTTAACAACTGCTCCTCCAAACAGCCAAAACTAACTAATCCGACGCCGTTT
>JAFGKG010000120.1 GCA_016928715.1 Chloroflexia bacterium | reverse complement strand
AGTAAAATAGTCCTGGGCCGTTAGCTCATCTGGCAGAGCATCGGACTTTTAATCCGAGGGCGACAGGTTCGAGTCCTGTACGGCCCATAGAATCCAATGTAGGGGCGACGCATGCGTCGTCTCTTTTATTTCCCAGGCATTCTCGTCAACCGTCAACCGTCAACCGTTTCAAGCCCTTCCCAGGCCCGCACGATCTCTCTGTGGGTGGGGACGTTTTCCAGGAAGGAGCGCCGGGCCGGCTCGTCCGGGATGCGGTCGGCCCAGGCCTGCAGCTTTTGGTAGGCGGACTGGAGGATGCCCTGCGCGCGAGGATCGCCGTTGGCCTGCAGCACGTGGTAGCAGGTCAGATCTGTGCCAAAGGGCTCGTCCACGCCCAGCAGGGTGTGTTCCTCCAGGTGGGACAGGACCTCCTCGATCAGGCTTTGGGCCCGCTCTGGCTCGCCTTGTGCCAGGGCCAGGCCGGCCAGGCCGGCCTGGGATTCCAGGCCCAGGTGCAGTTGTTGCAGGGAGCGGCGGATAACCAGGGCCTGCTGGTAGGCTTTCTCGGCCTGCTGCAGCCGGCCCAGGCCGGCCAGCGCCAGGGCCAGGCGGTTGAGGACGTAAGCCTCGATAAAGGGGTCGCCCAACTCTTGGATCATGCGCAGCGCCTGCCGGCCGTACTCCACGGCGGCTTTGTCATCCCCCATTTGGTGGAAAAGCAGTCCCAGGTCGGACAGGCTTTCCGCGACCCCCTGGCGCGCCCCGATCTCGCGGCGGATTTCCAGGGCGCGTTGAAAATAGTCCTGGGCCGTGCCGTACTCGCCCAGCTGCGCCGAGACGATGCCCAGGTTATTCAGGGCGGCGCCGGTGCCCTGCCGGTCGTCGATCTCCTGGCAAATCTGCAGGGCCTCCTCCAGGTACGACCGGGCCTCGACGTATTCCCCCAGGCTCATCGAGGCCGAGCCGAGATTGCCCAGCGAGCGGGTGACCCCGACCTGGTTGCCGATCTCGCGATCGCGGTCCCTGGATTGGCCGTAATAGCGCTTGGCCTGCATATAGCGGCCCTGTTTGCCCGACAGTGCCCCCAGGTTGTTGAGACAGGCGCTCTCTCCGCGGCGGTTGCTGCTTTCCTTATAGATGCTCAGGGCCTGCTCGTAATAAGCCTGGGACTTGGCATAATCCCCCAGGTACCAAAAGACGTTGCCTAGGTTGCGCAGGCTGTCCGCCTCCACCGTGCGCAGTTTGGCCAACTCGGCGGTGCTGGAAGGGCTCCCCGGGCAGACATCGTTTGACCGGACCGGCTCGGTTGGCTGCCGCAGGGGTTGGGGATCGCCGAGCGTATGGCGGGCCAGTTGCAGGGCCTGCTCGAGCTGCAGTTGGGCCTGCTCGTACTGCCCCTGTCTCCAGAGGGAGCGCCCCCACTGCAGGTGTCCTGTCGCCTGGAGGCGGGTGACGTTCAGCAGGGCGGCTATCGTTTCCGTTGTTTCCCGAACCGCGGCCGCGCTGATTTCTGTGAACCGCGCTCCGAGGCCCCGCTCCCCGGCATAGAGGGCCAAGCCCTGCTGGCTCAACTCGATGGCTTGGAGGTTGAACTGTTTGGCCCGGGGGTAATCCCCGGTGATCTCGGCGTAATTGGCCTGGCGCAGGGCCAGTTCGGCCTGGCAGCCGTAGCGGCGGAGGTGGGCCAGGGTTTGCTCCTCGGGGTCCGCCGGCAGTGGCGCGCTGTCCAGCCGTTTGGCCAGTTGGGTCAGTGCCTGCAAATCGCGTCGCTGTGTTTCCCGTTGTCCCTGCAAGCTGTAGACCTGCTCGCGGGCCAGCAGCAGCTCATATTGGCTGCCGACGTCGCTTTCCGGGGTGAGTTCGAGGGCCCGGCTGAAATAGTTCACGGCCTCGCTGTTGGCGAACTGGGCCGCGGCCTGCTCGCCGGCCCGGCTCAGGTAGGGGATGGCCTCCTGGCTCTGGCCGGAGAGGTCCAGGTGCTCGGCGATCAATCCGGTGTACTCGCTGGTGCGGGCCCCGCTGTGCTCGATCAGCCATTCGGCCACCAGGGCGTGGTAGGCCCGGCGGACGCGTTTGAGCACGCTCTCGTAGGTGACCTGGCGCAGGATGGCGTGTTTAAAGATGTATTCCTGAGCGTCGGCAAAGAGGGATGTTTGGCGAGGAAAGATCATCTCGCGTTGGTGGAGGGCCTGCAGCATTTGGGGCAGGTCCTCTGCGGACAGATCCTGCTCGGTCGATACGCTCAGGCAGTGCACGGCGCTGTCCCAAAAGGTCCGGCCGACGACCGAGGCCTGCTGCAGGATCATGCGTTCCTCCAGCGGCAGGCTATCCAGGCGGGCCTGCAGGACGCCCACCAGCGTCGGGGGCACCCGCACCGCCGTCAGGCGCCGGGGCTCGATGTGCCAGCGGGGCTCGTTGGTGACAATGACGCCGTCCTCGATGAGCATCTTGATCAGCTCCTCGATGTAAAAGGGATTACCCTCGGCCCCGCTGACCACCAGTTCGGGCAGAGTGGAGGGGACCTGCTCCACCTTTTGCAGTATCTCCCGCACCAGGTGTTGGCTGTCCTGCGAAGAAAGGGGTTCCAGGTGAATCTGGCTCTGCCATGGCCGGCCCGTACCCCAGCGGGGCCGGCGCTCAAAGAGGGTGGGCCGGGCCAGGCCGATCAGCAGCAGGGGTTCGGCGCTTATACCGGGCAGTAGTTGCTCGAATAGGTCGAGCGAGCTGTTGTCGGCCCAGTGCAGGTCTTCGAGCAGGATGACCGGGACGGCTTGTTGGGCTGTGGCCCGAAAATAGTCGCCGAGATAGAGCAGGGCGCGGTCCCAGAGCTGCTGGGCGTCGGCCGGCCCGCTCTGCACGATTATGCCCTGCAGGTGCGGGCTATTGCCGAAATCAAAGCCGAGGAGTTGGCCGATAAAGTGGGCCTGCATCTGGGCCTCGGTCCCCGGCAGTGCCTCGGCGACGCCCCCCTCTATTTTCTCCCGTACGACCTGCACCGGGTCGCTGTCCTGGATCTGAAAGCGGAAGGCAAAGAGATCGCGGGCCAGGGCATAGGGCAGGTTTTGCATCTCTGGGCTGGCCCGCGCCTTAAAGTAGCGCAGCGGGGTCGGTTGCTGCTCCAGCCAGTTCTCCAGCTCGTGCAAGAGGCGCGATTTGCCCATCCCGGCTTCGCCGATAATGGTGACCATGTGCAGTTGCCCGTGCTCGATGGTGCGCTCAAAGGCCTGCTGCAGGTGTCGTAACTCCAAGGCCCGGCCGATCATACGGGTCTCGATGCCCTCCACGCCGCGTGTACCCAGGCGAAAGGCCCGTTCCTTGGCTTGGCCGACCAGGTAGACCTGGACCGGCTCGCGTTTACCCTTGACCTGCAGGGGCTCCAACGGCTGCAGCTCAAAGACGCCGTGGACGTGGCGGTAGGTATCGTAGGAGATAAGGATGCCGTTCATGGGGGCCGCCTGCTCCAGCCGGTGGGCCAGATTGACGGTGTCGCCGAGGGCGGTATATTCGCCCGTGCTGCCGATTTCGCCCAGCAGGGCCAGGCCAGTGTTGATGCCGATGCGGATGTGCAGGGGGTAGGGCGTGCTGGCCTGGCGATTGAGGAAGATCAGTTGCTCCTGGATTTTGAGGGCGGCCCGGACGCTCTGTTCCGGGTCGTTCTCCCGGGCGGTCTCGTTGCCCCAGAGGGCCATGACGGCGTCGCCCATGTGTTTGTCGATGGTGCCGCCATAGGCCCGGATGGTCTGATCCAGGCGATCCCAAAGGTGATTCATGATCTCGCCAAGTTCTTCGGCGTCCATGGATTCACCCAGCGCCGTAAAGCCCGAGATGTCGGCAAAGAGGACCGTGACGTAGCGGCGCTGCTGCTCCGCCGGATGGGCCGGGGCCAGGGTGGCCAGACGTTCCCGCATGGCCTCGATGGACGCATCGACGATGGCGTCACCGAGGAGGCCCCGTTGGGCCTCCATATGGGCGATGGCCTTTTCCAACTGCGCGCGTTCGTTCATGGTTTGAACGTCCTGCTGGTGACGCCTGGGTGGATGGGCGTGGGGCTTGCCTAGTATATACTCTAACACATTCCCCTTTATTAATCAAGCGGGTTATGGTTGCCCCGCTGCTCTCTCTGTGGTACAATGCAGGGCGGAGCCAGGCCCAGGGGGCCCTGTGTGGCTGGATTGGGCCCCGCCCCTTCGATAGGACGTCCCCCCGTGGACGATGAGCAAGGAGGAATCGGATGGCGGCGCAAAGGCTTACGGAGCAGGTGTTGGATCGGCTCGTCGCCGCTCAGCCCAGCCCGGCGGAAGCGGACATGGCCTTGGTCAATGCAGAGGCGTCTTTTTTGCGTCAGTTGACCGTGGTGCGGCGGGGTCTGTTGAAACTTTTGGCGGATCGGCGCTATGCGCCGGGGGAAATTGTCTTTCAGGAGGGCGAAAAGGGCGACTCGATGTGCTTGATCCGATCGGGCCGGGTGGCCATCGTCAAGGGCGATCTGCAGTCGCCGACCATTCTGGGTTACCGCGGTCCCGGGGAGATTGTCGGGGAGATGGCCTTGTTGGAGGAAAAGGCGCGTTCGGCCACCGTCGTTGCCCTGGAGGAGACGCAGTTGCTGCGGATCAAGCGTTCCGACTTTGACCGCTTTCTGCAGAACGAGCCGGACGTGGGCATGCGCCTGATGGAGATGCTGAGTTCGCGCCTGCGCGCGACGGATGACATGCTCACGGCTGAGGCCGTGAGCGGGCGGGCGTTGGCCCAGCAGGTCAGCGATCTGCAGCAGGAGCGGCTGCAGTGGGTGGAATTGCAGCGGCTGCTGCAGGAGAGCCTCCGCACCATCGCCCAGGACCTGCGCGGTCCTTTGAGCACGATCCTGACCTCGCTGCAGATGCTGCAGCTCGTGTTGCCGGAGGATATGGTGGCCGGCAACGAGCAGCTTTTCAGCGTGGCCACCTCGGCCGGCGAGAGCATGCAGCGCCTGCTCGAGTCCTTGTTGGACGCGGCCCGGTTGGAGGCCGGCGAGGTCCAGCTCCAGCGCCAAGAGGCGCAACTGCGCTACATTGTCGATCGGGCGGTCGATACCACCGCCCTATCCCTGCGGACGGCGCAGATCCTGTTGCACCCGGTTCTTCCGGATGATCTGCCCCCGGTCCTTGTCGATGCCCAGATCATCGAGCGGGTGCTGGTCAATCTGATCGACAACGCCGTGCAGCACACGCCGCCCAAGGGCCAGGTCATTGTGGCGGCCGAGTTGGGGGATGGGCAGGTCCTGTTGAGTGTGAAGGATTCGGCCGTGCCCATTCCTGCCGAGGAGTATGAGCGGCTCTTTGAGCAGATCGCCGAGCCTTGTTCCTCGCGAAGCCGGCGGGGCCTGCCCTTCTGCCACTTGGCCGTGCGGGCGCACGGGGGGCAGATTTGGGTCGAGGCCGCTGAGGACGGGAACCGCTTTGTGGTCAGTTTGCCGCTTGGAAAATAGATCCTTCCGTAGGGGCGAGGCGCGCCTCGCCCCGCCCCTACGGAGCCATTTTCGTCCTTTGGGGTGCCCGCCCTCCTACACCGGCGCCAGCGTGCCGGCAAAGATCAGCCAGGCCAGGACCGATTTGGAGGTCAGGCTGAGGATAATGTACACCCGCTCGCCAAAGAGATAGTCCTTCCAGCGCCCCACCTTTTTATACTGGAGCACCATGTTGATGGCGAAAATGTTGAAAAAGACAAAGAGCGTCGGAATGATGGCATAGACAAAGGCCGGCGGCTTGGCGTCCCCCGAGTTCACTGCCCCCAAAAAGTAGACAAAGATCACGATCCAGGGGATGATGCCGGCAATGCAGCCATAGATAAAGGAGGTCCAGTCCGTCCTTTTTGTGTGCTGGTTGTGCATTTCCATCATGATGCCGAACAGGTTCATGGTGGCGTTGAGGCCAAAGATCAGGATGATGGCGCCCAGGTCCCAAAGCCCCGTCAGCATGCCGATCAGTACGATCATGAGGGAGGAGCTGAGGGCGTATTCGTAAAAGCGGGTCGGGTTCATCCCCAGCTTGAGCTTTCGGACATAGCCCTTGTAGCCGACGGTGGCCAGGTAAAAGTGGGCCACGGACGAGATGAGCAAAAAGACGGCCACGGCTGGCCCGAAGCGCAGGTTGTAGAGCAGTTTGGGGTCCGGTGCCAGCGAAAAGGTCTCGGTGTTAAAGCTGAGAAAGTTGGTATAGATGGGGTAGGTGGTGTCGTTACTGACAAGGATCATAAAGACGCCCTGGATCAGGTGCAGAAAGCCCATCACCAGGTTGAAACGTTTGAGGCCGGCGAATTTGGCCTCATCGGACACGCTTGTTTTTGCAGCCATGTTGTTTCTCCTTTTTGGATTGCCGGACAACTCGCTTGCCGGTCTACCGCTATTATATTGTATCTTGGGCCATTTTGGCAAGTGAGCGTTGTCACAAAAACGTTGTCCTATGCCTGGCGCAGCCGCCGGGACACGGCCGGAATCCGCGCGATCAGCAGCAGGATGAGCGCTACGGTCGCCAATACGGGCGCCGTGCGAAACTCTTTAAAGTTCAGGCCATAATGCAGCACATCGAGCGCGGCGGCCAGGTAGGCCAGCCGGTGCAGGTGCTTCCAATGCCTGCCCAGGCGCTTTCTCCAGGCGTCGGTTGAGGTCAGCGCCAGCGGTAGCAGTACGACGAGGGTGGCGAGGCCGGCCAGCACGCGGTTTCCCTGGCGGGCGGTCCCGAGGATCAGTTTGAAATCAAAAGCAAAGTCCAGGCCGGCAAAGGCGAGCAGGTGCAGCAGGCTGAACCAGAAGGCGTAGAGGCCCAGCGTGCGGCGTACCGGCAGGATCCTCTTGAATTTGCCCAGGGTGGCGATCGGGGTCACGGTCAGCGAGAGCAGGAGCATGACCAGGGCGTAGCGCCCCGTGCGCCGGGTGATTTCCCCGATCGAGTCCGGCCCCAGCCGCTGCTGCCAAAATGCCCAGGCCAGGGCGGTCACCAGCAGCAGGGCCGCCAGGTGGACGGACCACCGGAGCCAGCGGGCCCAGTCTCGCCCGGTCAAAAGTTTTTCTCCAGGTCCATGCCGGCGTAGAGGTGGGCGACCTGGTCGCCGTATCCGTTGAACAGGAGGGTTTCGCGCCGGCCGCTGACCCCAATGCGGCGCTCGGTGGCCTGGGACCAGCGGGGATGGGGGACGTTCGGGTTGACGTTGGCGTAGAATCCATATTCCCTGGGGGAGGCCTGCATCCACGAGGTGAGGGGCATGTCCTCGACCAGATCGATCTTGACGATCGACTTGATGCTTTTGAAGCCATATTTCCAGGGCACTACCAGCCGGACGGGCGCGCCGTTCTGTGGCAGCAGGGATTTGCCATAGAGGCCTGTGGACAGGATGGTGAGGTCGTGCCTGGCCTCGTCGAGGCGCAGGCCCTCTACGTAGGGCCAGTCGAGCACGGCGGATTCCTGGCCGGGCATGCGATTGGGCGCATAGAGCGTTTCGAAACGCACGTATTGGGCCTCGGCGGTCGGTTCTACGATCTCGAGCAATTTCCACAGGGGAAATCCGATCCAGGGGATGACCATAGACCACGCCTCCACGCAGCGCATGCGGTAGACGCGTTCCTCCTGGTCAAAGGCCAGGAGGTCGTCCAGGCCAAAGCTGCGCGGGTTGCGCACCAGCCCGCCCATGACGACCTGCCAGGGGGATGTCTGAAAGTCCTGGGCCAGTTGGGCTACCCGTTCCTTGTCCAGGGAGAACTCGTAAAAGTTATTATAGTGGGTGACGCTCTCGTAGGAGGTGAGTTCATGCTGTAGGTCGTCCGTTTCCGGGCCGCTGTAGGGGGTGACCTGGTTCAACGGCGTGGCGGCTGCCGGCGTTTTCGTCGTGCCGCCGCAGGCGCCAAGGGCCAGGCCGGCCGTCAGCGCGCCCAGTCCGAGCATGAACTGACGCCGGTTAAGGTAGATATGTTCGGGGGTGATCTCGGACGGGTCGGGTTGGCTCATCTTTGTGCTCCGTGCAATCTGCAAAGTAGGCCTTTCTGTAGAGCCTGCCCCCGCGTAGGCGCTGACTGGGGTAGAAATTTGACCGGAAATGGCCTGTTTAGGGCATCTTTTTCTTGAAAAGGCGGCAAAAAGCGTGCGCGGAAAAGT
>JAFGKG010000119.1 GCA_016928715.1 Chloroflexia bacterium | reverse complement strand
CGCTCGCCCTGGGCCGGGTCGCGCAGCAGCAGGTAGAGGCCGGCCGGCAGCCCCTCCACCCGGTGGACGAACAGGACCAAATGCACGCGGGGATCCCAGGGCAGGACGTCAAAGGGGATCCGCCCCGGGCCGGGCAGGGTGCGGGCCAGGATGGCGTAAAAGGACTCCTGGGAGAGGTGGGTCAGCCCATCCATGTTCACGGCGCTGCGGCGCTGGTGGAGGATGCGGCGCAGCGAGGGATCGGCGTTGGGGACGGGCAGTTCAGGCTGGGCGGCGGCCGGCGCGAGTCCGGCGTAGGCCCCGTCGGTGGGCGGCTTTTCCGCCGCCCGGTCGACCCGCTCGACGGCCGGCCAGGGCACGTGGCCCGGGCTGAGGCGGTTGGCCTGTCCCTCCCAGGCCAGTTCGGCGAAGGAGGCCATGGCTGCACCGGGCAGCGAACGGGCCGTGCACTCTTGATCATAGGGGTACACGGCCAGCAGGCAGTCGGGATGTTCCCGTTCGACGCCCTGCTGCCCAGAGAGCCCCAGCAGCCGGCCGACCTCCTCGGTGCCCAGGTCATCCAGCAGGCGGGTTCGCCAGCCCAGGCCGGCCGCGGCCACCCGAATGGCCGCCAGGGCATGCCCGACGTCGTGTTGGCAGTAGCGATAGGCCCGCTCGCCGTACTTCCAGGTCTCGCGCCAGTGGATCGAACTCAGGCCCACCAACAGGCTCTGGGGCGGCAGCGCCGCCGTCAGGGCCTGCCAGATTTCCAGGGGAAAGGTGGCCCGCTGCTCCAGCGAGTGCTCCCTCGGGGCATAGTGGGCCACCAGCGGGAGTTCGCTCAGCCCGGACAGCGGGCCGCTGATCAGATAGCCCTCCGTGGGATGCAGGTTGCCGCTGGAGGGGTTGACCCGCAGCGACCAGCGCGCACCGCTGGCCTGCTTCCAGGCCGACAGGGCCAGGCTGTCCAGGAAAAGCCGCGAGACACCGGCCCGGTCCAGCGCGGCCGGCGGGATGCGGCCCGGCTGCAGCGCCTGGGCGTAGGGGGGGCCATCGGCGCTGTCGAACAGATCCAGCAGCAGTACCGGCGCGCCCTGGTAGCGGCGAAAGGGATCGGGCTGGGTGGACCAGTCCAGGCGCTCCGGGCCCCGGGCAAAGGCCTGAAAAGCGTGCTTGCTCTGTTGGTGGTAGACCAGGATCGGTTCGAGCTGTGCGGACATTGGGACCTCCAAATGCGTTCAAGCGTTGGAACGTTTAAACGTTTGAACGTTCTAACGCCCAAACGTTTTTAGCCGCCCAGTGCCCGCTCGTAGGCCCGCTCGGCCTGTTCGGCCAGGCGGTCCCAGTCGTAATGGCGCCAGACGCGGCGTTGGGCATTCTCGCCCAGGGCCTGGCGGATGGCCGTGTTCTTGAGCAGGGCGACGATGGCCGCCGCCTGTAGACTGATCGCCCCGGGAGGGGTCAACCAGCCCGAGATGCGGTGCTCCAGCAGCTCGCGGTTCTGGCCCACGCCGTCGGTCACGATAGCCCGGCCGCTGACCATCAGCTCCACCAGCTTGGCCGAACAACTGGCCCGGTTGGTCAGCGTATCATCCATGGGGAAATAGGCCACGTCCCCGGCGGACAGGTAGGCAGGCAGATCCCGTTCTTCCACCCAGCCGGCCTGGATGAGGTGCTGGCCCAGACCGCGCCGGGCGAACTCTTTTTCCAGCATCTGCTCCTCGCCAAAAAAGCCCTGGCCCACGACCAGCAGGCGGGTATCGGGCACCCGTTCGATCACCTTGGCCAGTACATTGGGCACACGCTGAACGTCAAAGCGGTCAAAGCGGGTGTAGAGCAGGATCACCGGCTGTCCCCCCAGCCCCAGGCGGACCCGCACCGGGGTGGGGTCGGCCTGGGCCCAGCCGCTGTAGCGGGCCCTGCTGGCCCCGTTGGGCAGATAAAAGACGTCCTCTGTGGACAGGCCCAGCGACCACATCTGGGTTTCCAGGGTACGGCTGGCCACGGTGACGACCTGCGCGCAGTGGCGGGGCAAAAAGCTCTCTTGCCACTGGAAGAACACCTTTTGGCTGCGGCTGTAGGGATTGATCTCGTTCCAGCCGCCCCGGCCCTCCCAATCGTCCGTATCCAGAATGCGGGGCACCCGGCTGCGCAGCAGCCACAGCCAGAACAGGGCCAGGCCGGCGTGGGCCTTGGGCTTGAAAACGTGGATGAGATCGGGCTGGCCGCGTCGGGCCTCTCGCGCCAACTTCCAGGAAAGGCGGGGCAGCAGCGGCCGGCGCAGTTCCAACCAGTGCAGGTGCAGGTCGTCGATGACCTGTTCGCGGCCGGCCTCGCTGGGGTGATCCCAGGCCGGAATGAGCACGCGAACCTGGTGACCTCGCCGGGTCAGCGCCGTAGCCAGGGGCAGCACCCGAGAGCGGGTGGTCCCCTTGGGTCGGGTGGCAAACGGCGCGATGAGGGTAATGCGCATCTCGGTGGTCTCCTCCCCCCCCTACCCCTCTGCCAAGGGCAGGGTAAAGTGGAAGGTCGTCCCCCTGCGGAACTCGCTCTCGAACCAGATCGTTCCGTCCTGCATCTCGACCAGGCGCCGGGTGATGTTCAGGCCCAGGCCGACGCCCGGCGTTTCGCGCACCTTTTCGTCCGTAGAACGAAAGAATTCGAGGAAAACACGGTCCTGTTCCTCCGGAGCGATCCCAATACCGCTGTCCTGCACTGCTACGTGCAGTGCGCCCGGTTCCTCGCCCAGTCGTTCCGCCCAGACGCGGATGCCCCCCCCCTCAGGTGTGTACTTGTGGGCATTGCTCAACAGGTTGGTCAGCACCTGCACCAGGCGGGTGCGGTCGGCGCGGACACTGGGAAGGCAGCGCGGCAGGTCGACCCGCAGGTTCTGCTGCTTGGCCTCGAACCTTTTGCCCATAGCGGTGGTGACCTCCGAGAGCACCTCCTGCAGGGCAACATCCTCCAGTTGCAGTTGCAGCTCTCCGGAGGCGATGCGGGGAACGTCGTCCAGGTCCAACAGCAGCGTCTTGATGCGCTGCACGTTGGCCCAGATGACCTGCAGAAATTCGGCCTGATCCTCGTTGATCTCGCCGGCCAGCCCCCCCCGCAACAGTTCGAGATAGCCGTCGATGGGGGTGACAAAGTTGCGGAACTCGTGGGCAATGATCGAGATAAAGCGGTTCTTGGTCTGGTGGGCCGCCTCCAGGGCCTCTCGGGCGGCCCGTTCCTGGTCGTGCAGGCGCTTTTTGGCCAACGAGTTGCCGATGCGGGCCCGCAACAGCACCTTGTTGAAGGGCTTGGGTAAATAATCCTCGGCGCCCAGTTCGATGCAGCGGACGACGCTCTCCAGCTCGTCGATGGCCGAGATCACGATCACGGGGACATGGCGCAGCACGGGGTCGGCCTTGACCTCTTCCAGCACCTGGTAGCCATTCATTCCGGGCATCATGATGTCCAGCAGCATCAGGTCAAAGGACTGTTCCCGCAGCATGTCCAGAGCCTGCCGGCCATCCTCGGCGACGGAGACATGGTATCCCTGGGGTCGCAGCCGCCGCAGCAGCAGATTGCGGTTCATCTCGTTGTCGTCAACGACCAGGATATGGGCCGGCTGAATGTCCATGAAAGCACTCCGATGGTAGGGCTCGGCGCAGGCCAGAGATCTTGGCTTTCCAGGTTGCGAGATGCCGGAGAGGACCGGAAAGGTAAATCTATGGCCCATTTTACCAAAGAGGGGGCAAACAAGCAAGTAGGGGCAACCCCTACGTCCCATCCTGCGGTTCCGGCGGCAGGGTCAGCGAGACGGTCGTGCCCACGCCCTCGCTGCTCTGCAGCCACAGCCGGCCGCCGTGGGCCTGTACCAGGCTGCGGGCGATGGCCAACCCCAGGCCGCTGCCGCCCTCACCGCGGGAGCGGTCCCGCTCCACCCGGTAGAAACGTTCCCCGATGTGCTGCAGGGCTTCCTCCGGGATGCCGCAGCCCCTGTCCTCCACCTGGAGCCGCAGCAGTCCGTCGGGTTCCTCCCCAATGCGAACGGTCACTGCACTATCCGGGGGGGAGTACTTGAGCGCGTTGTCCAGCAGGTTGACCAGCACCTGCAGCAGCCGGTCGGGATCACCCCAGGCCGGGGGCAGCTCCGGGGCGGTCTGGAGCAAGAGGGAGGCGCCCTTTTCCTGGGCGCGCTGGGCCAGGCGCCGCCAGGCGGCCTGGACCAGGCCGGCCAGGTCCACCGGCCGACGGCGCAGCTCCAGGGCCGCCGAGTCCACCCGCGAGAGCAGCAGCAGGTCGTTGACCAGGCGGATGAGCCGGTCGGTCTCGCGATCGGCCGTCTCCAGGAAGGGATCGCGCACCTGGGGATCGTCCACGGCGCCGCCGCGCAGGGTCTCTAGCAGGCCCTTGATCGAACTGAGCGGGGTGCGCAGCTCGTGGGAGACGTTGGCCACAAAATCGACCTGCATGCGGTGGGCCGCGCGCAGGCGAGCGGTCATTTGGTTAAAGGCGGCGCTGAGCCGGCCCAACTCGTCGGCGGAGCGCACCGGCACCTGGGCTTCCAGATCGCCCTGGGACACCGCCGCGGCCGCGGCTGTGAGCCGGCCCAGGGGCCGGGAGAACGTCCGCGAGAGCAGCAGGCCGGCCCCCACGGAGAGCAGGAGAATCAGGCCGCTGGAAAGCAGCCAAAAGCTGCGCAGATCGCCCAGCACGGCGTTGACGTCCCCCAGCGGCTGGCTGAGATAGACCACGCCGGCCGGCCGGCCCTCCAGCAGCACCGGCACGGCGACGTGCATCGCGGCGGGCTCCTCCCGCCCGACCCGGCTGGCGTACTGGCCGCGCAGGGCCTGCTGCACCAGCGCGTCGCCAGCCAGGTCCGCGCCCTGCTGCTCCTGGGCCGAGTCGATCAGCACCCGCCCCCCGACGTCGAGGATGCGGATGCGCGTCTGGAGCTGGGCGCTGAGTTGGACCGAACTCTCGGCCAGCAGGGCCAGGTCGAGATCCTCCAGAGAGACCCCCGGGACCAGGTTCTGGGTCTGCACGGTAATATTGTCCTGCTGCTGGATGGTATTGACCGTGTTGTAGGCGGGGTCCTGCCCCTCCCCGGCCGGCCCCAGGGCCACCGCGCCCGGCAGCAGCGCCTGGGCCGTGATGCGGGCCTGGGCCACCAGGCTATCCTCCAGCGCCTGCAGGAAATAGCCCCGCAGCAGGGAGAAAAGCAGGGCGCCGGCCAGGCCCATGGCCACCACCACCAACGCCAGGTGGCTGATGGTCAAACGGCCTCGAATGGTCGAGAACAGGCGCTGCATGCGTTCCTCCGTTCAATCCAGCACTAACTTGTAGCCCACCCCGCGCATCGTGGCGATGATTTCGAGCGCCGGATCGACCTGGCGCAGCTTGGCCCGCAGCCGCTTGACCGCAGCGTCCACCACGCGCAGGTCGCCATAGTAGTCATAGCCCCAGACCGCGTCGAGCAACTGCTCCCGGCTGAACACGCGGCCGGCCCCTTGAGCCAGGACGTGCAGCAGGTCGAACTCCAGGGCGCTCAAGTCGAGGGGCTGGGCCTCCAGGAAAGCCTCGCGGCCGGCGGCGTCGACCAGGAGCGGACCCCGCTGCAGGGTCTCGGCCGCCTCTTCGGCCGGCGGTCCGGCGGTCCGGCGCAGGACGTTGCGCACCCGGGCCATCAGCTCGCGCACGCTGAAGGGCTTGAGCACGTAATCGTCGGCGCCCAACTCCAATCCCACCACCCGGTCGACCTCGGCGTCGCGGGCCGTGAGCATGATGATGGGCACGTCCCACTCCCGGCGCAGGGCCCGGCAGACCTCCAGGCCGTCCAGCTTGGGCAGCATGAGGTCGAGGATGATGAGGTCGGGTCGTTCCTGGCGGGCCAGTTCCAGGGCCCGCTCGCCATCGTAGGCGACCAGGACCTGGTAGTGGTTGCGCTTCAGGTTGTAGGAAACGACCTCCACGATGGGGGGTTCGTCGTCGACGACCAGGATCTTGGCGGTCATGGTTTTCCTGTTCCGTAAATAGCTTTGTATCCGACCGGGCAGCCACAAGGGCTGCCCCTACATTTTCGTCCTTTGGGGTGGCCGCCTCGGCTGCGCTGCGTCGGTTGTAGGTGCAACCCGCCGTGGCTGCCCCTATCCGAGCGGGCGGGCACGGGGGTCCGCCCGCTCTTTCATCTTAGCAGATCGGGCAGGGGCCGTCAAGCCGTTATGCGGCAGCTTTGTGACAGAACTGGGACGGTTCTAGGACGGCCGACGGCGCATGATGCCCGTCAGGCAGCCCATCCCCCCGGCCGCGCGGCGCAGGTGGGGGATGTCCAGCGTATGGCAGGTGATGCCGTGGGCCTCGTAAAAGGCCTGGGTACGGGGGCAGTCGGCCGGCATCAGGATGTGGTAGGGCCGCAGACAGACAAAGTTCAGGGCCATCTGTTGGAGGGCCTCCTGCTGGTCCGGAAGAAAGAGCACCCGGTAGCCCTGCGCTCGCAGTTCCTGCACGGCCCGGTAGGCGAGCCGGCCGGGCCAGGCCACGGCCAGGTCGGGTCCGGCCAGGTTGACCATGCCCAGCAGGTGCATCGTCCCGTAGGGCAGGTCCACCCGCACCGTCCGCACGCCCAGGCCGCCCAACAGCGCCTCGACCTGGTCGGCCCCGGGCCCATTGGTGCGCAGTCCCTCGGAGAGCAGGACGGTGTCCCGGCTCAACCAGAGCGCATCGGCGCCCTCAAAGACGCCCTGCCCGTGCACGCTGAGCAGGATGGGCACGCCCAGGGCGGCCAGTCGTTGGGCCACCAGGCGTTCCTCCCCGGCCCGCACCGTGGAGGCCGGCCGGGCCAGCACGGCGCCCTGGGGCGTCATGAAAAAGAGGTCCCGGCAGAACATGGTGTTGGGCGGAGGCGTATGCGCGGGGGCGACCAGGACCACCTCCACCCCGATCTGGCGGTAGGTTTCGATCAGGGCCTGGTGCTCGGCGCGCAGGCGGGCCGGCTCCAGTTCCTCCAGCATCAGCGCCTCGTCGGCCTGGGCCAACTGGTCGATCTCGGGGCCGGGATGATGCAGCAGCACCGCCTCCAGGGGATCCCACTCGTTGGTCACGCCCCAATCCCCCCAAAGCGTACCCAGCTCTTCCTCCAGCGAGGCCCGCCGGGGCGACCAGCCGCTGCCGCCATAGGCGGCGGCCAAATCCCCTGTTGGGTTCATGCGCTTTTCTCCAATTCCATGAATTTCTGTACCCGCCGGCTGTGCCGGCCGCCGTCAAATTCGGCCCGCAGCCAAACCTGGACGACCTCCCTGGCCAGCTCGTCGCCGACGACTCGCCCGCCCAGGCAGAGCACGTTGGCGTCGTTGTGCCGGCGGCTCATGCGGGCGGAATAGCCCTCGTGGCAGCGCACGGCGCGGATCCCCGGCACCTTGTTAGCGGCCAGCATCACGCCCAGGCCCGTGCCGCAGCAAAAAACGCCCCGCTCGCATTCGCCGTCGGCCACAGCCCGGGCGGCGGGGATGGCAAAATCCGGATAGTCGCAGGGCTCCTGGCGGTAGGCGCCAAAGTCGACCACCTCGTGACCCAGTTCTTTCAGAAAGGCCTTGAGCGTCTCTTTCAGGACAAATCCGCCGTGGTCGGCGGCCATGGCAATCTGCATCATGCGCTCCTTTTTTCTGTGGCCTACAAGACCTCCGGCAGGCGCTGCAGCACACCCCGGATCAGGGCCTCCAGGTGGGGGATGGCCCGCCGGCCGGCCTCCAACACTTCATGGTGGGGATCGGCGGCTGCCAAAGCAGGCTGGGGCTCCGCCGGCGCCCGGGGCGGCTCGCCCAGGGCGACGTTGCTGATGTGCGAAAAGCCCAGGACACGCATGCCACCGTGCCGGGCCACAACCACCTCGGCGGCGGTGGACATGCCCACCGCGTCGGCCCCGATCAGGCGCAGAAAGCGTATCTCGGCCGGCGTCTCGAACGAGGGACCGCTGAGCTGGGCATAGATGCCGTGCTGCAGGGATAGGTCCAGTTCCCCGGCGACCTCGTCGGCCAGCGCCCCCAATTCCAGGTCGTAGGCCTCGCCCAACTCGACAAAGCGCGGACCGAGCGCGGGATCGTTGGGTCCATAGAGGGGGTTGTTCCCGGCCATGCCCAGCAGGTTGACATGGTCGACAATGCGCATCACGTCGCCCACCTGATAGTCCGGGTGGATGCCGCCGGCGGCGTTGGTCACGATCAGGACCTGGCAGCCCAAGGCCCGCATCACGCGGACCGGGAAGGTCGTCTGGCCCATGCTGTAGCCCTCGTAAAAATGCAGGCGGCCCTGCATCGCCACGACCGGCAGGTCCGCCAGGCGGCCCAGGATAAATTGGCCCTGGTGCCCCAGCACGGTAGAGGGGGCCATGTGGGGAATCTGATCGTAGGGAACGGCGACGCCCCCCTCGATGGACTCGACCAATGTACCCAGGCCCGATCCCAAAATCAATCCGACGAGGGGCTCTGTATCGCTGTATTGGCGGATGGCGGCCACGGAGGCCTGAATCTGTTCAGACAAGTGCATGCTCATGGGGCTTTTCCTTTCTGGCGGGCGGACTCCCGCCGCAGCAGGCCCAGAAACGAGGGCGCGTTCATCTCTTGCTCCAGGATGATGCGGATATAGGGATGCAGCAGCGCTTCCAGTTCGCGCCCGCGCTGGGGCTCCAGGCGCAGTCGCTCCGCATCGGACAAACTGTTGCGCTGCAAGTAGCGCAGTATCTTGAGCGCCTCCAGGGAAAGCGACTGGGCCTGGGGATCGGCGCCCCGGCAGGAGGGGCAGAGCACTCCCCCCAAGAGGGCGCTAAAGAACTGTGGGCGGGCTTGCACCTCCTGCTCGCAGGAGACGCAGCGAAAGAGCTGGGGGCGATAGCCCAGATAGCCCAGCAGGTGCAGCTCAAAGGAGCGGATCAAGATCTCGGGCGGTGCGCCGCGGTCCAATCGCTCCAGGACGGCCAGGAACAGGCGAAAGGCCGGCTCGGTGGCGGCCTCTTCGACGGTCATCCGATCGACCAACTCGGCGGCATAGCAGGCCCAGCCGATCCGCTCCAGGTTCTGGCGCAGGTTGGCAAAGGCGTGCAGGGTCTGGGCCTGGGTGACAATATCCAGATGGCGGCCGCGGGCGATCAGAAAAGCGCTGTGGCAGAGCAGTTCGACGTGCCCGGCCAGGCGGCTGCCCGGACGGCGCACGCCCTTGCTGATGACGCGCAGCTTGCCCCGCTCCGGGGTGTAGAGGGCCAGGATGCGATCGCTCTCACCCACATCCCAGCGGCGCATCACAATGCCCTCACTGTTATAGAGGCGTTGGCGGTTCGTGTTCATGATTCCATCCAGACGGCGCCATAGGCACAGACCTCGATACAGCGCCCACAGAGCGTACAGCGGGAGCGATCCAGGGTCACCCGGCCGGAGGCATCCAGGCGATAGAGTGCACCGGGCGCACACAGCGGCAGGCAGGCGCCGCAGTCGACGCAGGCATCCGGATCCCAACCCAACTCCTCGTCCTGTTCGGCGACCTCGATCCCCTGCTCGAGGAAAAAGTCCACGGCCCGGCCAATTTCATCCTCGCTGCCCTGCAGCTCGACCGACACCTGGCCGCTTTGGTCCGGCAGCACCCGGGCCTGGCGGATATTGAGAATCAGCTCGAAATTGCGCACGAGCTGATAGAGGATGGGCTGGTCGGTCAGGTGAGCGGGAAAGATCAGGCGAAAGCGTTTTTGGGCCGGTTTTTTGCTCATGGGGGGGATCCTCCTACAACTCGGCCGGCTAGCCAGTCTCAGTGGGAGCTGCGGCCGGCGGCGCCAGCGGGGGGAACTCGCGGCGCAGCAGGCGCTGCTTGAGTTCCTCGGCCAGGCGGGCGGCCCGGCTCCGGCTGGACAGCGTTGTCAAGGGGACATTCCGGCCATCGACGTCGATCGTGTCGCCCTGTATCTGGCCATAGGACAGCGTCGCCAATCGGGGAAAGGGCCGCTGGGCTGAACCATAGTCCAGCACGTCCGCCGGCAGGTCTTTTTCTGGATTCTGCAGCGGGGCCAGCAGCGCTGCGTCCAGCACGGCGATCGGCCAGGCCACCCCGACGGCCAGGCCGACGGCGTAACCGGGGATACTCAGTGCGCGCAGGTATTCCCGACGGGCCAACGACAGATCGGTGGACACGGCGATCGTCTCGGTCTGTCGCCAGACCACGTGGCCCACCTCGCCGGCCAGCAGCACCGGCAGACCGGGGCGGATGATCCGCCCGTGGGGATCCAGCACGGCCGGCTCCCAGGGGCCCATCCAGACGGAGGCAGCGTTGCCCATCCCGGGCAGCAATATCCCCAACTCGCTGGGCAGGGCCTCGGCCTGGCTGTTCGTGGCCAGGCAGCCGCGGGCAAGGGACCGCTGCACGACCAGCAGGCGGGCCTGCTGCAGGTCCGCCAGGCCCAGGGCATGTTCCCACGAGCCCGGCGTAGTGGGAGAGACCGGCCGCAGTTGCAGGCGCAGGCTGAGGCGTTCCCCGGCTAACCAGGCCTCCATCAGGTGAGCGCCCCCGCGCCGGAGCTGGCGCGGCCCGCTGGCGCTGGCCTCCAGGACGAATTCCTGGGGCTGAAACCCCTGCAGCAGGGGGACGCCGGCCAGCCAGGCCTGCTCTACCCAATGCGCCACGCTGGGTGCCGTGGGCCGGAAAAAGAGCATGGCCCAGCACGCGGGGACAAAGGTCGCCGTGACAACCACGTCCACCCGCCGGGCCGCCTCCTCCAGGCCGCGTTCCCGGATCAACTCTTGGGCCTCGGCCGCCGTCAGTACAGCCGCCTGCCCCTGGAACAAGCGCTGATCGATCTCTGCCCAACTGCGCATAACCGTCTCCTCATAGTAGCTCGTCCCTATTATACCATACTTGTGGGGGATTGGGGGAGGGGGACTGCACTGTTGACAGTTGAAGGTTGACCGTTGACGGTTTGGGGCAGGTGGACGGGTGGGGGTGGGTAGGAAGGGTTGGTGCGTTGGAACGTTTTATACTGTTGACAGTTGACCGGAGCCGGCGATTGTGCTAGGATGGAAGGAAAACGCTCACCGAAAGGAACCCAACATGCTAGACTGGCACGATTTCACCGCAACGCTCGGAGCGGGCCACACCGTCGCCGGCACGGTCAAACGGCTGGCCGGCCTGTACAGCCCCCGGTTGGACAACCACCGGGACCTGCTGGTCTACCTGCCGCCGGCCTACAGCAGCGGGGACGAACGCTATCCCGTGCTCTATATGCACGACGGCCAGAACCTCTTTGACCGGGCCAGCAGTTTTGCCGGAGAATGGCGGGTGGACGAGACCCTGCAGGCCCTGAGCCAGGAGGGACTCCAGGCCATCGTGGTGGGGGTGCCCAACATGGGGGAGCGGCGCGTGCCGGAATACAGCCCCTTCCCGGACCCCAAGCGGGGCGGCGGGGATGGGGAGGCCTACCTGTCCTTCCTCGTCGAGACGGTCAAAGCTCGGATCGACCGCGATTTCCGCACCCTGGCCGGCGCCGCCCACACCGGCGTGATGGGCTCGTCCCTGGGCGGCCTGATCAGCCTGTACGCCTTCTTCCGCCATCCCGAGGTTTTCGGGTTGGCCGGCGTGATCAGCCCGGCCCTGTTCTTTGCCCGGGAGGCCCTGTTCGCCTACGTAGCAGGGGCGGATTTCGTGCCCGGCCGGATTTACGTGGACGTGGGCACCCGCGAGGGCTACAACATGGTGCGCTGGCCCTGGGGAAAGAAGCGCTTTTCCCAACAGTACCTGCGGGACGTGCGCGAAATGGTCGAACTGCTGCGGGGCAAGGGCTACCGGCTGGGGGAGGATTTGCTCTACGTGGAGGAGGAAGGGGCCGTACACCACGAATCGGCCTGGGCCGCCCGGCTGCCGGGGGCACTGCGGTTTCTGCTCCGCAAATAGCCGTTCCTGTAGGGGCGGGGCGAGGCGCGCCTCGCCCCTACAGGGATATTTATATTCTTCGTGGCGGCCCGTCGGCTATGGCGGACTATTCCCAAAGCCGTCCTAGAGCAGGGTCTTTTTCCGACCCCTGCGGGGCACGTAGGTCGTGGCGAACTGCTCGAGGATATCCGTCCGCACGAACCACTTGTTGGCAAACTTGCGGGCCGGCAGCTTGCCCGCACGGATCAGGCGCTTGACGGATTCAGGATGGATGTGCAGACGCTTGGCCGCATAATGTACGTCAACATACTCCTCAAAGGGATCTGCCTCTAGCATGTTCATTTGCACAGGCTCCTGTTTGTTTTTTAGTACAACAATTATAGCAGAAAACAGTAAACTGTCAAGCGCGCCGGGCGCGCGCCTGGAACGCTTCACAAAAGCGTGCTTTTCTGATAGAATAGAAACAGCCATCGCTGTCTGTCCCACACGTGAAAGGAGAAAAGCCATGTCTTGGTGGGAAAGGTTGGTCGCGACGTTCAAACGTCCCTGGGTCTACCGCCCCCTGGTCTGCCTGCTGGCCTTTGGGCTGGGCTGGGTGCTGTCCGTAGTGCTGATCCCCAGCCCCAAGGTCGGCGTGATTCGCTTTCAGGATTACATCTGGTACGGCAGCACCGACTGGCTGGAGGTCCAGTTCCGCTACGCCCAAGAGGACCCGGCCATCCGCGCCGTCCTGATCGAGATCGACAGCCCTGGCGGCGAGGCCGCCGCCTCGGAACGCCTTTACTACGACCTGCTGCGCCTGCGCCGGAGCAAGCCGGTGGTGGTCATGGTCAACACCATGGCCGCCAGCGGGGGCTATTACATGGCCGCCGCGGCCGACGCCATCTATACCACGCCCTCCGCCGACGTGGGCAATATCGGCGTCATCTCCAGCCTGCCCTCGGAAAGCCTGGTGGAGGAGAATTATTTGTTCACCGGCCCCTTCAAGGCCTTTGGCAATCCGCGCGACACTTACATGCGGCACATGGAGGTGCTCAAGGACAGTTTTATCGAGGCCGTCTTTGCCCAACGCGGCGACAGTCTCGACGTGGAACGCGCCGACCGCAGCACCCTCTCCCGCGGCGAGATCTATGTGGGGACGGTAGCCTGGCAGATCGGCCTGGTCGACGAGATCGGCTCGCGCGACGACGCCCTGGAGCACGCCGCCCAGCTGGCCGGCCTGCGCGACTATGAGGCGCTGGACATTACCGAGGAATTGTCCAGCGCGGGGCAACTGCCGCCGCTCTACTATGGCCCGGCCCTGAAAAAGTGGCCGGCCCAACTCTCCAAGGGGGACCTGCCGGCGGGCTATTACTTTTTATACCTGCCGCCCCAGGAGAGAGCGCCCTACCAACCCGCGCCGAAAGGGGGAAAATGATGAAAAGCCGCTCCAGCAAACTCTGGATCCTGCTGCCGATCCTGGCCTTATTGATCATGCCGCTGGCCCGGGGGCTCTGGTACTACCGGGGACTCCCGGAAGCCCGCCAGGTTCCGGCCCCCGACCTGAGCGGCGTCTCGGTCCCCACCCCCAGAACCGGCATCTACGTGGATCAACCAGAACCTGGCGAGGGGCTGATCCTGTTCGACCGGGGCCACGACAATGACTACAGCCCGGCCGAAATCGGGCCGCTCTCGGCGGCCCTGGCTAACCGGGGCCTGCTCCTGGCGGAATACGACGGCGCGGACGACCTGGCCCTGGCCCTGCGCCCGGCCCTGGCCTTTGTCGTCATTACCCCCTTTGCCGATTTCAGCGCGCAAGAGGTCGCCGCCGTACGAGATTTCGTGGACAAGGGCGGCCGCCTGCTGCTCATCGGCGACCCCACCCGCTATGTCCTGGACTGGGATGAATACTATGAATACTATGACATCGTCACCAGCGCCCGCCTGCTCAACGCCCTGGCCGAGCCCTTTGGCCTGACCTTTGAGGAGGACTATCTCTACAACGTCGTCGAACACGAGGGCAACTATCAAAATATCCTCTTTGAGCAGTTTGCCGCCGAGAACCCCCTGACCGCCGGCCTCTCCCAGGTCGCCTTTTACTCCACCCACTCGATCCGCTCCTACGGTGGGGGCCTGATCATCGCCGAGGGGGAGACCCGTTCCTCCACCAACGAACTGGGCCGCGAACTGGCCGCGGCCGCCATGGGTGGGGAGGAGCAGGTGCTGGCCATCGGCGACCTCAGCTTTATGACCAGCCCCTATGCCAACGCCTTTGACAACGACCGGCTGATCGCCAACCTGGCCGACTTTATGGGCGGAGGCGAGCGGCTCTACGAGCTGGCCGACTTTCCCCACTATCTGGGGGACGAGGTCGAACTGGTCCCGCTGGGCCTGGAAGAGAACCCCCTGGGCAGCGCCCACGTGCTGGTCGTCAGCCGACTGGAGCAGATCTTGCGGGCCAACGAGCGCGAGCTGTCCATCGGGCGCGGCCTGACCTCGACCCAGGACCTACTTTTCGTGGGCCTGTTTGGGGCCGCGGAAGGGGCGGAAACCTACCTGGAGGAGGGCGGCATCACCGTGGCGCCCGTCCAGGAGGCCCTATCACCCTCCCGGTCCCTCACCCTGACCATCGCCGGCATCGGCGAGGTCGACTCGGCCGGCCTGGGCCTGCTCTACCGCCAGCAGGAGGGGGAGCAGCAGGTGCTGGTCCTGCTGGCCGACGAGGTCGAGAACCTGGGCCTCATGTTGGACAACCTGTCCCGGGGCGATCTCTCCGCCTGCGTCACCCTGCACGAGGACCTGGTCCTCTGCGCGCTGGGCGAGGGCGGCAGTTGGGATGGCAACGGCGACGAGAATGGGGATGGCGACGGCGAGGGCGGAAATGGCGGGCCCAGCGCGGGGAGCCTGCTCATCGTCGACGACAACGACGCCGAGTGGGACTGCTACACCGGGGCCGACTTTGTCTACTATTACGCCCTCTATGAGGATTACGAGGTGGACGAGTGGTACGAGTACACGGAGGGCGAGCCCTCCCTGGACGACCTATTGCCCTACGACGCCGTCATCTGGGCCACCGGCACCTGTTCGGGCACGGCGCCCAGCGAGAGCGACGCCGAGACCCTGCTCGAGTACGTGGATCATGGAGGGCGCCTGCTCATCGGGGGCATGCGCGTTGGCTCGGACTGGGCCGGCAGCGACTTTTACGCCGGTGTCTGCCACGCCGAGTTCTTGGACGTAGCCCCGCAGATCGACCTGCAAGTCAGTGACGGCGAGCACCCCATCACGGAGGGCTTGGAGGCCGGCCAGGTCATCGAGTTCGACGAGTTCTATGCCGAATACGAGATGCACCCGGACGTGATCGCGCCCCTGGAAGGGGCCGATGTCGTCTTTGTGCGCGGTCCAAACAGCGAGCAGGCCGGCGCCGCCTCCGTCCTGGCCTACGAGGGCGAGGCGGGCCGGGTCGTCTATATGGCCTTCCCCTCCTTTTTCGTCCTGGGCGAAGAGATGGACCTGCTCATCCAGAACGCGGTGAGCTGGCTGTTGGAGGAGTGATTACGGACCCATGGAAACCACCCCCCCCAGCACCTTCTGGACCCGTCTTCAGGAGGCGGTCAGCCTGGCCGACTACCGGCCGCGGCCGGCCGAGGATGTCACGGCCAGCGAACAGGAGGGGCAGTACGTCCTCAAGAGCCCCCGGGCCGGCGCCTATACGCGCCTGGCCCCGGAGGAATATGCCCTCTGGAAGATGTTAGACGGCCAGAGGTCGGTGCGCGAGCTGGCCGTGGCCTACTTTTTGCAGTTTCAGCGTTTTATGCCGGTGGCCGAATTGGTGCGCCGGCTGCGACAGGGCCACCTGCTGGCCGATCCGCCCACCCGCCTGCGGGAGCAACTGCAGGCCGCCGTGCGGGAGCAGGAGGAGCCCTGGGGCCGCCGGATCCTGAACCTGCTCTGGGGCCATCCCCTGTGCATCCGGGGGACGGACCGCTTTTTCCGCACCCTCTACCGCTGGGGCGGCCGGTGGCTCTTTAGCCGACCGGCCGTGTGGCTGCAGCGGCTGCTGGCGCTGCTCGGCCTGGCCGCCTTTCTGCTGCTGCTGTGGTGGGGCCGGCAGGGCTACGAGGTGCTCCAGGCCGGCCGCTCTTACTTTTGGGGCCTGCTGCTGCTCTTTTTGATGAACGCGGTCACCCTCAGCCTGCACGAAAGCGCCCACGCCCTGGCCACCATCCACAACGGCTGCGAGGTGCGCCGGGGCGGTCTGATGCTGTACCTGGGCCTGCCCACCCTCTTTGTGGATACCACCGACACCTGGATGGCGGACAAACAGGGCCGCATCCAGGTCGCCGCGGCAGGCCCCTGGAACGACCTGGTGCTGGGCGGGCTCTGCGCGCTGCTGGCCCTGCCCGGCTGGGCCAGTGGCCCGCTCTGGCTCAAATTTGCCACGCTGTTCTATGCCAGCGCCTTTTTCAATCTGAACCCCCTGCTCGAATTGGACGGCTACTTTATGCTCAGCGACTGGCTGGACCAGCCCTACCTGCGCCGCGACGCCCTCGAATTCGTCAGAAAGGAGCTCTGGAAGCGCTGGCAGTCCGGACAGTCCCTGGAGCGCCGCGAGCGCCTCTACAGCGTCTATGGCCTGCTGGCCATATTGTACGTGATTGTCGTCGGCGGTTTGGTCTTTATATTTTGGCGCAGCCAGGTGCGCCTGATGGCGGCCGACCTGCTCGGACGGGGTTTGTGGGGACGGGTGCTGCTGGGCCTTTTGCTGGCCCTGCTGGCGCTGCCCCTGCTCTTTCTGGCGGCCCGGCGCCTCTACCGGGCCGGCCGGCAGGCCTGGCAGGCCCTGGGCGAACGGGGGTTTCTGGGCCAGGGCCGAATACGCCTGGGGTTGGTGGCCGCCGCCACGCTGCTCGCCGGCCTCCTGTACGGCCTCTTGCCGCGCTCCTGGCAGGATCTGCTGCTGCCCTTTCTGCCCCTGCTGCTGCACGGCCTGGGCCTGTTGACCCTCACCCTGCTCCTGCCCTTTTACCAGGGGACGCCCTTTCGCCGGGTGCTGATCTACCTGGGCGTCACCATACTGCTCTTGGCCCTGGGCAGCGCGCTGGAATGGGCCTGGGGCATTGTCTGGCTGGGCAGCTATGCCGTACGCCTGGCCCAACCGGGCGCGCTGCTGATCGCCCTGGCCGCCTTTTCCGCCGAGGATCTGCTGCGCGCGCACTGGATGGAAAAGATCGCCATGGGCCTGGCCCTGGCCGGGGGCTTTGTGCTGGCCGTGGCCCTGGTCCTGCCGGCCGGCCCCGGCGGCCTGGCGGCGGCCCTCTGGGCCGGCGGGCCGGCCTTCCTGGGGGGGCTGGCCCTGGCCCTGCTGGTGCCCACGGTGACCTCCTTCCTGCACACGCCCTTTGCCCCCTCCTGGGACCTCTTTTTCCTGGCCCTGCTGATCAGCCTGGCCCGCCTGCTGCCCGGCGTCACCGTCGCCGTGGCTTTTGCCCTGGACCTGGGCATCGCCCTCCTGGTGGCCCAGGCCGGCCTGCTCTACCTGCTGGCCCAACGCTACCTGCGCTACCGGGGCGAGGACTGGGTCGAGACGCCCCTGGTCATGGGCAGCCATACCCGCCTGCGCCACGCCTTTATCCACTTTTTCAACAGCCTCTTTCTCCTCTTTCAACACACCTTTGGCCGGCGCAAGGCCCAGGGGCTGGACGACCGCCTGGACGTCCTCTCGGTCACGGCAAACTGGCTGGTCAGCGTGGACGTGGGCCACATCCGCGAGGACCCGCGCATCGAGACCTTTCCCCTGGCCCGGCTGGCCGGGCAGTACATCGCTCTGCTCGGCCACACGGTGGACTTGATGGACGACCTGGCCGGCAGCCCCTTCCTGCGCCGGGCCATCCAAACTGCCTACGACGGCCTGCCCTGGTCCGAACGGGAGGCCCTGGCCCAATGGGTGCTCTCCCGCACCCCCTGGGGGGAGGCCATCTCGCAGGATTTCCTCTCCCAAAAAGAGTTGGACCTGCGCCTATTGGCCCAGGTGCCCATGTTCTACGTCTGTGACGAGCCCCTGCTGGCCCAACTGCGCGCGGCCTCGCAGGAGCAACGGCTGTCACCGGGACAGGTCGTCGTCCGGCAGGGGCAGACGGTCCGGGATCTCTGGGTAGTCGCCTCGGGCGAGGTGGAGGTCTGGCAGAGCGACGAGAGCGGCCGCGAGCGCCTGCTGGAGGAACACCACCGCGGGGACACCTTTGGGGAGGACGCCCTGGTCGGCGGGCAGACCTACCCCGGCACCTACCGGACCTCGGTAGAGACGGTGCTGCTGCGGATCGAGGGCGGTGCGCTGGAGGACATTCTGCAGACGCAGCCCGTGCCGTCGGAGCGCATCCGCACGCGGGCCCGCCTGTTGGCCTGGTTGGACGGGGTGGGCCTGTTCCAGGGGCTGCCCCGGCGCGAACTGCGGGCCCTGGCCGGCCGTCTCGAGCGCGTCGACGTACCTGCCGGCGAGATGCTGGTCCGGCAGGGCCAATCCATCCAGACCCTCTACCTGATCGAATCGGGCCGGCTGCTGCGCATCAAGGACTGGGGGGAGGAGAGCACCGACATCGAGCAGGAATTGGGCCCCGGGGAATATTTTGGCGCGCTCTCCACCCTGCTGGGCAGCGAGGCCCAGGCGAGCATTGTCGCCAGCGAGGCCAGCACGCTCTGGGCTCTGCCGGCAAAGGCCTTTGACCGATTGCTGGAACACAGTAGCCTATCCGGCAAGTTTTAAATACTCACCGCAAAGGCGCCAAGGTCGCAAAGAAATGCAAGTTAAAAACTCTTTCTGGATGCCCGCCCCCGCTTTCGCGAGGGCAGGCTTTTCGCGGGCATGAGGATTCTTGTGCTCCCATGGATAGGCCGGCGGGCGTTTATTCTGATTCCCTCGCCCGCCCCCCGCGCACGATGGCATCGCTGATGCGCACCGCCCGCAGGGCCTCCTGGACGTCGTGCACGCGGACGATATCCACCCCCGCGGCGATGCCCAGGGCCAGCGTGGCCAGGGTCCCCTCCAGGCGCTCCGCGGGCGGCAGGTTCAGGGTCAGGCCGATAAAGGACTTGCGCGAGGTGCCCAAGAGCAGCGGCCGGCCCAGGCTGCGCAGTTCGCGCAGCCGGCGCATGACCACCAGGTTCTGCTGCGGGGTCTTGCCAAAGCCGATGCCGGGATCGAGGATGAGCGATTCCCAGGGGATGCCCTCGGACACGGCGAAATCCACGCTCTGCTGCAGGTCCGCCAGCATGTCGCCCAGCAGATCATCGTATTCCACCTGGCGGTAGTGGCCGCCCAGATCGCCCACCGTGGCCCGGGCGCGCCGGTTGTGCATGAGGATCAGCGGCACGCCGGCCTCCCGCACCACGCGGGCCAGTTCGCAGTTCCAGCCCTCGCCCTCGGGCTGGCGCAGGCCCCAGATATCGTTGACCAGGTGCGCGCCGGCCGCCAGGGCGGCCCGGGCCACCTCGGCCTTGTAGGTATCGATCGAGAGGGGCAGGTCGACCTCGCGGCGCAGGCGCTCCAGCACCGGCAGCACCCGCTCCATCTCCTGCTCCAGGGGGACCTTTTCGGCCCCCGGCCGGGTGGATTCGCCGCCCACGTCGAGCAGGTCGGCGCCCTCCTCGGCAAAGCGGTAGGCCTGGGCCAGGGCGGCTTGCAGCAGGTCGTCCCCCTGGAGCAGGCCATCGCCGGAAAAGGAATCGGGGGTCAGGTTGAGAATGCCCATGATGTAGGTGCGCCGGCCCCAGTCAAAGCGCCGGCCGGCCAGGGCCATGTTCCCAAGGCTCCCCCCTTCGTAGCGGAGGAGCACGTCGCTCAGGGCCTGGACCAGCGGGGCAAAGCCCAGGGAGGGGGGCTGCGCCCGCAGGTTGGCCAGCAGCCGGCGGTAATGGCGCAGCGTGCCCAGCAGCAGCAGGTCGCTGGTGCTGCCCTGCTCGGCCAGGTAGCAGGTCCAATTGACTGCCGCCTCGCCGCCCTTGGAGAGCATCCCCTGCTTGATAATATTGGCCTGGGCGGCGGGGATATTGGACAGCCGGACCGCCCGAAACAGGCCCTTGGGGGCCATGATGTCCAGGCCCTGCTTGGAGACGCCGAGGCGTTCCATCTCTTGCCAGACCTCTTCCAGGGTGTCCAGGAACAGGACGCGGGGTCGGTAGGATGGGGACATACAACCTCCTTTGGTGATTCTAGTACTTGTCGAATTCTTATAACAAGAATTTCAACCACAAAGAACACAAGGGGTTCAAAGGGAAAAATTTGTGTCCTTGGTGTCCTTTGTGGTTTTTGTTTCGGGGTCGACTGGATTGGGCAATAGGACTGACATGATCAGGGGGCGGAGGAACCATTTCCTCCGCCCCTTGGGTGTTCCCTACGTACTGGGGAGGGCCCCCCAGGCCTTGATGGGCGCGGCCCAAGTGGGCCGCGCCCCGAAATTGCTACTTGGTGATGGTCCAGTTGAACCAGTCGGCGCCACCCACGGTGATAAAGTTGCGCTGCAGGTAGGGCTTGGTGACGTTGACGGTGGTGTAGAAATAGATGGGGGCGATGGCGGCGATGTCCCAGACCAGCAGTTGCTCGGCCTCGCGGTACATCTCGGCGCGGGTGTCCGGATCCTGCTCCTTGCTGGCCGCCCAGGTGAGCTCGATAAAGCGGGCGACTTGCTCGCCGACCTGGGGGTCATCCACGCTAATGCGGGGGCGGTTGGCCCCAGCCTCGGGGTTGAATACCTCGTGCACCCAGTTGTTCTGGTCCGGATAGTCCGCGCACCAGCCCATGCGCCAGACGTGCGGCATTTCCTCAACCGGGGTGTCCTTAGAGATCGTATCGAGGTAGACGGCCCACTCCTGGTTCTCGACGTTGACCACAATACCCAGGGTTTCCTGCCACATCTGCTGGATGGCCTGGGCGATCTTGGCGTGTCCCTCGGAGGTGTTGTGCATCAGGGTGATGGCCGGGAAGCCGGCGCCGTCGGGATAGCCGGCCGTGGCCAGCTCTTCCCTCGCCGCTGCGGGGTCAGACCAGACACCCACCGTGGGGTCGCTGGCCACGTTGCCAAAGATGCCCGCGCAGGCAAAAGAGTTGGCCGGAAGCTGGCCGCCCTTGAGCACGTTGTCGATCAGGCCCTGGCGGTCCATGGCCAGGGAGAAGGCCCGGCGCACGTGCACGTCGTCAAAGGGCGCCTTGTCGGTGGTAAAGCCATAGTAGTAGGTGCAGGCATCCGGAGCGATGTAGAGTTCCTGGCTCAGCACGGGGTCGGCCTTGACGCGGTCCATATCGTCCAGGGGGACGCCGACGCTGTCCAACTCGCCGTTCTCGTACATGGCAAAGGCGGTGGAGGCCTCGACGATCATGACCAGGTCGATGACGTCGATCTGCACATTGTCGGCGGCATAGTAGTAGGGGTTCTTGACCATGGTCATGTGGCTGTCGTGGGTCCACTCGGCCAGGGCGTAGGGGCCATTGGTCATAATCTGGCCAGGTTCCGTCCACTGGTCGCCATACTCATCGATGGCCTCTTTGGGCATCGGGCGGGCAACCCACATGCTGGCGATGGCCGGGAAAAAGCCGGCCGGGTTTTCCAGCTCGATCTCGATGGTATAGTCGTCCAGGGCGCGCACGCCCAGGTCGGCGATGTCATAGGTGTCGGTGGGGATCTCGGTGATGTTGATGTCCATCGCGCCCTTGATGATATAGAGCACGTAGGCATAGTCCGAGGCGGTCTCGGGGCGGACCGTGCGCTGGATGCCGTACTCGACGTCATAGGCGGTGACGGGGCGGACCTGCTCAAAGGTCTCGGTGGCGGGGTCGTAGCGGATCCAGTAGGCGTCGTCGCGCAGGTTAAAGGTATAGACGGTGCCGTCGGCCGAGACGGTCCAGTCCAGGGCCAGCTCGGGGACAACCTCGTCGGTCTTGGCGTCAAAGCCGGTCAGGCCGAGGAAGAGGTTCTCGTCGCAGTCGACCGAGGTGGTGTCGGTAGCCAGGGCCGGGTCCAGGGTGGGGGGCTCGGTGCCCAGGTTCAGGTGCATAACGACGGGCTCGGTTACCTCGGTCGGTTCGGCGGCCTTGGTCGGTTCGACCTGGGCCTTGGTCGGTTCGGCGGCCTTGGTCGGTTCGACCTGGGCCTTGGTCGGCTCGACCTGGGGCTCCTCGGTGGGACCACAGGCGGCCAAGAGCGGGACAATCATAGAGACGATCATCAGCACGCCAAAGATCGTCAGCCACTTTTTGCTATTCATACTGTATTCCTCCTCACTTGAGGTGTGCTTACATTCCGGTAAATCCGTCCAACGGGGCATTTGCGGGGTCTACACCTCCTTTTGGCGGGCCACACTAGCGTACAGTGCGGCGGCCAACCAGCACGTAGGGACGCTGGGGGAAACCCCCACAGCGACCTTTATTATAGCAGAGGCAGAAAGTGTTGTCAAACGACCAGGGCGGTCAGGGCTTGTTGGAAACGGGCCTGGAGTTCAGCCCGCTCCTGCTCCGGCAGGAAGGAGGCGCGCACCCCGTTGAGGCTGAGCTGCTGCAATTCCCGGCGGTCAAACCCAAAGTGCTGGGCCAGCAGCAGGTACTCCTGGACCAGGTTGGTCTGAAAGAGGGCCGGATCGTCGGAAGAGATGGTCAGGGGAACGCCGGCGTCGAACAGGCGCCGTACGGGATGTTCGTTCAGGGAGGGGACGGCCCCGGTGCGCACATTGCTGGTGGGGCAGATGTCCAGGTAGATCCGCTGTTGCTGCAGGTAGGCCATCAAATCGGGGTCCTGGATAGCGTGGATGCCGTGGCCAATGCGGCGCACGCCCAGCTTGTGGATGGCGCCCCAAACGCTCTCGGGGCCCCGTACCTCGCCGGCGTGGGCGGTGACGCGCAGGCCGGCCTGGCGTGCCCGCAGGAACATCTCCTCAAAGAGTTCGGGCGGGAAATTGACCTCGTCCCCGCCGATGCTGAGGCCGATCACGCCGAATTTCCGGGTGCCGATGGCGCGCTCGAGGACGCGCAGGCCCTCCTGGGCGCCGAACTGCCGGCCGTGATCAAAAATCACGCCCATGCGGATACCCGTTTCGGAGCGCGCCTGCCGGTAGCCGGCCTGGATGCCCTGCATCAGGCAGTCGAAATCAAAGTCCCGCCTGAGATGCTGCATCGACGACAAAAAGACTTCGCAGTAGTGAATGCCCAGGGCGGCCTGGTCCAACAGGAACTCGTAGGTCACCCGTTCAAAGTCGCCCTGGGTGCACAGGCAGGCGGCGCAGCGCATATAGGCGTCCAGGAAACCCGAAAAGTCGCTGAACTGGTAGATGGCGGTCACGCCGCCGGGCAGATCGACCCCATTTTTAGCGGCCAGCTCGGTCAGGGTCTGGGGACGAATCGAGCCTTCCAGGTGCACGTGCAGTTCCACCTTGGGCAATTGACGGATCCAATTTTCCAGATCGGCGTCGACCATCGCTACTCTCCAGTCCCGCCAAGCCAAAGCGGTCTAGGCTGGGGCTATTATAACACAGCAAGGGCTTGAGGACAAGCCGTTTAATCAAGCCCTGTAGTAAGTGGGGACAAGCTGCAGGATTTATCAATTTGTGGTACAATAGGGGCTAACCTGGCCGAGCCGGAAGCAAAAAGGAGGTAACTACAAAGGACACCAAGGACACAATTTTTTTCCCTTCGAACCCTTTGTATCCTTTGTAGTTGAAATCATTTCTATTTGTGGGGGAACCATGTCCTCGATCCAATATCACGTTCAGGAGCTGGTGTCGGTACCCACGCTGCAGGCGATTTTGGACGATTTTGTCCTGACGACGTCCATCCTGGTCTCGGCCATGGACCTGGACGGGCAGTGGCTGACCATCGCCGGCCAGTCGGCCAGGCATTGCGATCTGGTGCAGGCTGCCGAGGTGGGAAAAGCCGCTTGCCAGGCCTCCGACCGCCATCTGGTGGCGGAGGTCAATCGGCAGCGCCGTTACGTCATTCGACGCTGCCACGCCGGCCTCTACGATTTCGCCGCCCCAATCCTGGTCAAGGGACAGATAATCGGCTACCTGGTCGGCGGACAGGTTCTGGCCGAACGGCTGGACGAGGAAGCGGTGGCCAGAAATATCCTCCGCCTGGGACTGGATGCCGATGACTACCGTCTGGCCCTGGCCCAACTGCCCTTTCTCTCGCCAGAACGCCTGGAGGCGCTGGCCCGCCTACTGCAGCAAATCGCCAGCGCCATCGCCGAATCCGCCTACCACGGCCTGGAGCAGGAGGAACGGGCCGAGGAGATGGCCGACCTGGCACGATCCCTCTCCACACCGGTGATCCAGGTCTGGGAACGGGTGCTGGCCCTGCCCCTGGTCGGCCCGGTACAGCCGGAGCGGGCCCAACTGGTGACCGAGGCGCTGCTGGAAGCCATCGGCCAGCGCCGGGCCGAGGTGGTCCTGATCGACATCACCGGGGTGCCCGTGGTCGACGAGCAGGTCGTGCAGTCGCTGCTGCGGACCGCCCGCTCGGTCTCTTTGCTGGGGGCGACCTGCATTCTCAGCGGCATCCAGGCCGAGATCGCCCGAACGATCGTGGCCCTGGGCCTGGATTTGGCCGATATCCCCGTCTGCGCCGACCTGCAGGAGGGCATCCGCCAGGCCATTGCCATACGGGAACGGTAGTACGGTTTAACGTTAAAAGTTGGCTGCCCCTAAAACCCCGTGAATGGCTAGTTTGAACTCGGCAGCACCTTGCCTGGGTTGAGGATGTTTTTGGGATCCAGGGAGGCCTTGATGCAGCGCATAACCTCCACCGCCACGGGACCCAGGTTGCGTTCGATATAGTCCCGCTTGAGGGTACCGACGCCGTGCTCCCCAGAGAGGACACCGCCGAGATCGATGGCGGCCTCAAAGATGGCCTCGGCAGCCTGCTGCACCCGGGCGAACTCTTGCTCGTCCTTGCGGTCAAAGAGGATATTGGGGTGCAGGTTGCCGTCCCCGATGTGCCCAAAGATGGGGATGGGCAGGTTGAAACGCCGCGAGATCTCTTTGACGCGGGCGACCATTTCCGGGATGGCCTGGCGGGGCACGGTTATATCCTCGCCCAGCTTGTTGGGCCGGCGGCGGGCCAGGGAGGGCGAGACGGACTTGCGGGCCAGCATCAACTGGATGCCTTGCTCGCGGTCCTCGGCCACGCGCACCTCGCGGGCCCCGTTTTCCCGGCAGATCTGGGCGATCCGTTCGATTTCGCGCACGGCCTGGTCCTCGTCCCCATCGGTTTCGAGGATCAGGATGGCCTCGACGTCCAGGGGCAGACCCATGTTTTTGTGCGCTTCGATGGTAGCGATGGTGGTATCGTCCATGATCTCCATCGCCACGGGCACCAGGCCGGCCTCCAAGATGCGGGTGACGGCCACGCTGGCTTCGACCAGGCGGGGAAAGACGGCCATAGCCGTGCGGATTGCCTGTGGCGGGGCGATCAGCCGCATCAGCGCCTCGGTGATAACGCCCAGGGTGCCCTCCGATCCGACGAACAAACCGGTCAGATCATAGCCCACCACGTTCTTGATGGTCTTGCCGCCAGTGCGCAGGATGCGCCCATCGGCCAAGACGGCCTCCATCCCCATGACATAGTCCCCGGTCACGCCGTATTTAAGGCAGTGGGGACCACCGGCGTTGCAGGCAATATTGCCCCCCAGCGTGGATTGACGCTGGCTGGAGGGGTCCGGAGGGTAAAAGAGCCCCACCTGGGCCACGGCTGTCTGCAGGTCGGCCGTGACCACACCGGCCTGGGCCGTCACAATCATGTTGCCCCGATCAATTTCCAGGATGCGGTTCATGCGGGTGAGGTTCAGGGCAATGCCGCCCTGAGTGGGGATCGACCCCCCTGCCAGCCCGCTGCCCATCCCCCGGGCGACGACCGGAATCTCGTGGCGATAGGCAACCTGCATTACGCCGGACACCTCGGCGGTCTGCTGCGGGGATACCACGACTTCGGGCAGATTCTCGTGGAATGTCGCATCGTAGGCATAGCAGTACAAATCCTCCGGCTCGTCGCGAACCCAGGATGGTCCCACGATTTTCCGCAGTTCCTGTAAAATGTTTTTTTCGAGCATACCATTCCCTCACTTGGCCCGGCGGGTCCAAATCTTTGGGCATGCAGACTCTAGTCATACGAGTCATCGATCTCGGGGGCGACCTCATCTCCGGATTCGGGCAGCGGGGCGGCGTCGATCGCCTCCACCTCGAATTTCAGGCCGCCGCATTTGGGACAGACATATTTCCCCTGCTGGTAGCCGGCCCAATCCTGGGTCAACCCACTGTGGCCACAAACCTCACAAGAGTAACGATACCAGGCGGTCATGTGTACCTCCTGAAGGGCGAACCTGTGCACGGCCACTATTCCGGGGCGGATCCCCCGGGCCAGGGCCGAACCCGGCCCGCCATTTCCCTAACTCGGTTAGGCTTGTTCCCATTCTACAACAGCTTGGCCTGATTGTCCACTGAAAAGGGACCCACAGTTGACGAGTATACCGACTTGCGGTATCATAGGGCCGGATGTTTTCGGGCGGATCAAAGAGCTGAGGTGAACCGTGCTACGTGACCTCTTGTTGAGTATGCGTCCCAAGCAGTGGACAAAAAACGTCTTTGTCTTTGCCGGCGTGGTCTTTTCCCGGAGCTTGCTGAACCCGGCTGCAATGGCCAAGTCACTATTGGCCTTTACCTACTTTTGCATGGCCTCCAGCGCGGTCTATTTGATCAACGATGTGGTGGATATAGAGGGGGACCGGATCCATCCAAGCAAGCGAAATCGCCCCATTGCTTCGGGCCGGCTGCGGCCAGGCCTGGCTGTGGGCGCGGCGATCGGGCTGGTTACGGTATCGTTGGCCCTGGCCTTTTGGTTGGACCTGATCTTTGGCCTGGTGCTGCTGGCCTACTTTGGGCTGATGGTGGCCTACTCGTTCTATCTAAAGAACGTGGTCATCCTGGACGTCTTTGCCCTTGCTTTTGGCTTTGTCCTACGGGCGGCCGGCGGTGCGCTCGCCATTCAGGTGGCCATATCCCCCTGGCTGTTGGTCTGTATGCTCCTGTTGGCCCTCTTTCTGGGGCTGGCCAAGCGCCGTCACGAGCTCATCCTACTGAACAATGACGCCAGCCGGCATCGCCGCATCCTGCAAGAGTACTCACCGGCCCTGCTGGAGGAGATGGTCTCTGTGGTCACGGCCAGCACGGTAATGGCCTACTCGCTCTATACGGTCTTTGCCCCCAATTTGCCCAAAGAACCCTACCCCTATATGATGTTCACCATACCCTTTGTCATCTATGCAGTATTTCGCTATCTCTATTTGGTCTATCAAAAAGACGGTGGGGGCAGTCCCGAGGAGATTCTGCTGCGAGACCTGCCCTTTTTATTCAACCTGCTGCTGTGGGGAGGGGTCGTCCTGGTCATCCTTTACCTCTTCCCCACCGCCTAAGACCCCCGCTGGGTCCTGGATGGGGATTGCATGCCTCAGCAACTTGCTCTCGGTCCTTTCCATCCTGCTTGGCCGGCGGCGCTTCGACTGGACCTGGAGGTCGAGTCCGGCGTTGTACGGACCGTGGAAAGCACCATCCTGCGGCCGGAATGGCTTCGCCCGGAGGATTGGGCCGGCCTCTCCCTGGAACAGGGCCTAGCCGGCGTGGAAAGGCTCTGCGCCCCCTCTTCCTGGGCCTACACCCTGGTCTATTGCCAGGCCCTGGAATCGCTGGCCGGGCTGGAGGTGCCGCCGCGGGCCCGTTACCTGCGGGTGCTCCTGGCCGAGTTGGAGAGGCCGATTCGCCACCTGTTGGTGGCCGCCGACATACTGGAACTGCTGGGACTGCACGCCACGGCCCTGAACCTGCTGGAACTACGCGAGGCCTTTTTAGAGGCCCGCCAGCACTTGGTCGGCCGGCGCTTTTTCCCCGACTTGAACGTACCCGGTGGCCTGCGCCGGGACCTGCAGGATCTATCGGCCATCGGCGAGCTGGTTCGCCGGGTTAAGGCAACTTTGTATCGGCTGGTCGATCAGGTGCTCTCCCAGCGGGCCTTTGCCACCTACATGGTGGGCGCCGGGCTGCTGACCAAAGAGTTGGCCGCGGAGTTGGGTCTCGGGGGGCCGCTGGCCCGGGCCTCGGAGCTAGTCCGGGACCTGCGCCTGGATCAGCCTTATGCGGCCTATGACGAGCTAGCCGTCCAGATCGTCACCCAGAACGGGGGGGACGCCTTTTCCCGCTGGGTGGTGCTGCTTTTAGAGACCTTTGAGAGTTTGCGCCTGCTGGAAGAGGTAGGCCGATCCCTGCCCCCGGGACCCGTTCACCGGGAGCGGGAACTGGTGTTGCCAGCGGGCAAGAGCCAGTCCTGGGTAGAGGCCCCCTCCGGGCCACTTTCGGTGCGCCTGGAACTGGAGCACAAGGCAACGGTCGATTCGGGTTGGCCTCAACAAGGCTTGGCGGCGCTGGGACGGATCTCGTCGAGCCCGCTGCACCTGACCGCCCTGCCCCGAATTCTGCCGGGGCAGCAAGTGCGCCAGGTCGGTGTGATTGTGGCTTCGTGGGGGCTCTGCCAGCCCTGTTTGGTGAGGTAATCGGATGATCCAGGCCCTGCTCATTGGCATGGGAATGCTCGGCGCTGGGGGCAGCCTGTTGCTGCTGTTGAGCCGCTGGCTCCAACCCCGCTGGTCGGCCTGGCTGTCCCTGAACGTACTGGCGCTGGCGTCGTTACCTCTACTGGCGGGACTGCGAGGCCCGGACGAGATCGTGCTCCTTGACTGGATCTGGCGGGCACCGGGGCCGATCCAGTTTGTCTATCGCCTGGACGCACTCGCGGCCGCCTTTGCGCTGTTGGCGGTGCTGTTCTCCCTGCTGCTGCTGCTCTGGATGGCGCTGGGCGCCCGGCCCGAAGAAGGCCGCTTTGCCCCCTGGACCCTGCTGTTGTTGGCCGCCCAGTTACACTTGCTCTGCTCCGGCGATCTACTGGTCGCCTATGCCGGTTGGGAACTGGTACTGCTGGCTATGTATTTCCTACTGGTCTACCGCCGGGAGAAAATCCCCACCCCGGGAATCGCCGAGTGGTTTCTGGGGGTACAACACCTGGCCGGCTACCCCCTACTGGTCGCCCTGATCCTGATCGACCGCTCCGGCCAAAGCCTGTATATCGGCGCCCTGCTGCCAGGAGCGATCGGGCCAACGGTACTATTGCTGTTGTTGGGCAGCGCCTGGATACGGACAGCCCAGGTGCCTTTCCACGCCTGGGCGACCGCAGCGGCGGAGAGCCCCGGTCCGGTGAGCACGCTGCTGTTGGGGAGTGGCAGCTTTTTGCTGGCGCCTTATCTCTGGCTGCGCCTGCTCTCAGGGGCAGCCGTGCACGGTCCGCGGGATCTGGTCATGATCCTAGGCACCGTCAGTTTACTGGGAGGCGCCGTCCTGGCTATGCGCCAGGAGCGTGGTCGGCAGGTCCAGGCCGGCGATACCATCTCCCGAATGGGCTTGCTCTGGCTCGCACTGGGATTGGACACCGCGCTGGCCATTCCGATCAGCCTGTTCTTGTTGGCGGACCTGCTCCTGAGCAAGCTATTGTTCCACCTCGCCCTGGCAGAGGGGCGTTTGTCCCTGGCCGCCCGGCGGACCATCTTTCTGCTAGCCGGCTGGGGAGCGGCTGGGCTGCCCCTGTCCCTGGGCTTTGTGGGACGCTGCCTGCTATTGCGGGGGCTGCTCTGGGCGGACCGCCCCCTGTATATCCCCTTTGTCCTGTTAAGCACACCCCTCGCGCTGGCCTATCTCTGGCGCGGCTGGTCCCTCCTTTCTGCAAAAGAGGCCCCGGATCCCCTGCCCGGCTGGGCCCAGGCGAGCTTTGTTGCCTTGAGTCTGCCCTTCCTGGTGGCCGGATTGGCCACCGCCGGCCTGGGAGAATGGCTGCAGTTCGAGCCTGCCGCGCGCATCGTCGAGGCGACGGCTCCCTTGGTCCTGCAGCAGGCCTGGGGCTCCCTGGCCCTATCCTCCTGGGGGCCGGCCTGGATGGGCCTGCTGCTCTTGATCGGGCTGGGCGGAGCGTTCTGGAGCGGGATCCTGCGTCGCCCCTCCCTACCCCAGGAGAAGCCGGCGGAAGGTGCGCTCACACTTTTGCCAGAACCGCCGCGGGCACTGCTCGGCGAGAGCGCCTGGTTGGCCTGGCTGGCCCAACCCAAGCCCGTGTACCGCTTTGCCGCCTCCTTGTTCGGACGGGCCTTGGCCGCATTCCAGCAGCTGGTCACGTTTCTGGAGCAGCAGACCACCTATTTCCTCCTGGTTACACTGATCCTGGCTGCTGTAATCCTGATTGTAATGACGAGGTAAGCCATGGGCCTGGAAAATCTACAACTGAGCGTCGAATTGGGGCTGTGGATTGGCTTTCTCGTCTTTGGCGGCTTGCTGATCGTTTTTCGCGACTGGCGCATCGCTCTTCCGGCCCTGCTGGGGGAGTATTTCTTGCTCTGTGCACTGTTGGATCGCTTTCCCGAAACCTTTATCCCGCGCACCTTGGTCGTGGGTGAGTTCACGACTAACGCACTGGTCGCGGTCAAGGCGGTCACGGGATTGACGGTGGTGGGGATCCTGACCCTCACGGTGATCTCGCGCCGCTGGGCTCGTCCACCGGAAAGCGAGCAGGCCCTGGATGAGATCACCGAGGCTCGACTGCGCTGGGCCGCGCGGCGCATGGCCCGTACACAAGAGCGGGCCCGCTTTAGTTTGTGGGTCTATTTATTGCCCACCTTTGCCCTGGCCATCCTGATTGCGGCCACCTACGCCCTGGCCCGGCTCTACCCCCTGGTCGGCAGCGTCAACTTGCCAGAGACGACCTTTTGGTTTTATGTCGATCTGACCTGGTACTGGCTGACGCTCTCGGGCCTCTTTATCGTCCTTTTCGCCCGAGAAGTCCAGGAGATCTGCGTGGGCCTGCTTCTCTGTCTGGCGGGAGTGGACCTTTTGTACACGACGCTGTCCGAGAGCATGGGCCTGCTAGCCATCGGCCTGCTCAATGCCGTCAGCATCCTGTTGGCCCTGGGGTCGGCCTACCTGGCCCTGCTCTTTTACCTGCGTCTCCAGGGCTGGCAGTTGCCTTCGGCGGAGGAGTGGGATTAATGCTGTACTTGCTCTTTATCGCCCTGCCCCTCGTAGTGGCCCTCTATACCTTTTTATTGGGCCAGCAGCGCAAGCTGCTGCTCTGGGCGGCGCTGACGACCATTGTCCTGGAGAGCTATTTGTGTGCGAATCTACCCCTGGAACAACCGATCCGGCTGTTAGGAGCAACCCTGGCCCTGAGCCAACTGGAGCGGCTTTTCCTCTATGTGTTTCTGTTGCTGGCCGGCGTGGTACTTTTGGTCGCCCAGGAGCTACTGCAGGGTGATTTTCCCGTACCGATTGGCCTGTTTATCCTGGGGGTCACCAACACCATCGTGCTCCTGGACGATCGCATTGTGATCGTGCTGCTGTTAGAGGTGGTCGGCCTGGCCATTGTCCTGGGCACGGTGGACCGTCCCCAGGAGCCGGTGGGACTCCTGCCGGTCTCGGCGCTGATGGCGGGCCTCAAGTACCTGATCATGATGACCCTGGCCGGCATTGCCCTGGTGATGGGCTTTCTGTTGTTGGACCTCTATGTCGAGACCCCCGATCAGTTGATCCTGCCCCGACTGGCCCTGGGGCTGGTCGTGACCGGTTTTGGACTGAGCGCCGCCGTGGCGCCCTTTCACCTCTGGTTTGCCGATCTGGCCGGGCATACCTCGACAGCGGTCACGGGACTGCTGGTCTCCCTGGTTCAGGGGGCCGGCCTGCTCTTTTTGGCGGGGGAGTTTCAACGATTGCCCTGGCTGCTGCAGCAAACCCCCCGTTCCGCGCTCTGGTTGAGCATGGGCGCCATCCTGGCCGGCCTACTGGCCGCCCTATTAGCCAATGGCCAGCGCCAGTGGAAGCGACTGGCGGCCTATGCCGCCTCCTTTGACGTCGCCCTGATCCTGTACAGTTTTGGCCTGGCCAGCCCCGCTGCTCTGCAGACCGGACTCTTTTTAACGATCCACCACGGGCTGGCCCTGACCCTGTTGCTGGCCTGCGTTGGCGTATTGGAGTGGAGCACCGGTCGGGACGATGTGGCCGGCTTGGTCGGCGTGGCCTACCGCATGCCCTTGGTGGCCCTGGGCCTGGTGGTTGCCACCCTGAGCCTGGCCGGCATCCCACCCTTTGGCGGTTTTGTCGGGCGCTGGCTGTTGTTGGTGCAGGCTCAAGAGCAGGGCTGGCCCTTTTTGGCCGGCCTGCTCGTCGCCACCGCCCTGTTGCTGCTGGCCATGGTCCGGGCGCTTTGGCCAACGCTGCTGGCTACGGATCAGACCGTGGCCCTGCAAAAACCGTCCCGCCTGGTCCTGTGGGTCATTGGACTGCTGATCGTCGGACTGCTGCTGCTGGGCCTCTATCCAAACCCGGTGCTGCAGACACTGCGGGCCGCCATCGCCGGATAGGCCGCCGGCCCGAGGAGAGACACTTGAGCGAAACCAACCAGAGCGACAGAGGACCGCTTCGGGTCTGCCTGCTGCAAGGCGTGGGCTGCGGCGGCTGCGCTATGGAGGCCCGCTCGGCGTTGTCGCCCTGCTATGGCGCCCCCCGACGGGGCATCGTCTGGGTGCAGACCCCGGCCCACGCCGATGTGCTGCTGCTGTGCGGCGTCTGGCTGAGCCCACTGTTGGAGCAAATGCGACGCATGGGGGAGAACGTGCCGGAACCGTGGGCCTGCCTGCGCATGGGCGATTGCGGCAGCGAGATGGAAGATCTCTTTGCCGAACGAGAGCTGACCCTGCATGGTTGTCCACCCAGCCCGCCGGCAATCCTGGAAGCCATCGAGGCGACCTGGCAGAAACGACCCGGGATCCGGCTCCCCGAGGGGGCGGACGAGGAGGAGGACTAGTGTTCTGGGGAGCTTTGTTCCGGGGCCTGGTCTGTCCGGGCTTTTTAACGGCTCTGCTGCTGGGCTTGCTTTGGCGGGGATTGGCCGCTTGGCTGGGGGCACACCTGCGACGACGACCCTGGGGACTATCTCGTCAGCGCGCAGCCCCCCCCGCTTGGCTGCCTTTGGGCGAACTCGGGCGCCTGGCCACAAAAAAGTTCCCGGTGGGTCGGCCGCGCGAGCTGGCCTGGTCCGCCTGGCCGGCCCTCCTGGGCCTGGTGGCGCTGTCCTGGGCCACCGGCATGCTGCCCTGGAACCCTCTGGGCCTACCGACGCCCCCGGCTTTTGCTGTGGGCCTGCCGTTGTACCTGCTCTGCCTGGCGGTGCCGCCCCTGGCCCGCCTGTGGGCCGCCGGCCTCTCTGGGGAAACCCAGACCGTGCTGCATCTTTCCCGCCAGGTTTCCCTGGAATTGGCCCGCCTTCTGCCGCTGCTGCTGGGCGGGACAGCCCTGCTGCTGCACTCGGGCCAACTGTCCCTGCTGCCCGAACCTACCACCACCCTTTGGCCGGCTCTGCTGATGCTGGCCCTGGCCCTGCTCCTGCTAATCCTGCTGCCCTGGCCGTTTTGGGATCGGAATGAGCAATTCTCGGCTCTTTCCGCGCTGGGAGGGCGCCCGCTGGCCTTGTTCCGGGCGCTGGAGGCCCTGGAATTGAGCGCTCACGTGGGCCTGGTGGCCCTGGTCCTGGCCTACAGCGGCCTTTTCCCGACACTGTGGGCCGCACTCCTGTGGGCCGGCCTAGCGACTTTGCTGGTCCTGTCCTTTCTGGAACGGGCCGGCCGCTGGCTGCCCCTGGCCATGCGGGCCACCTTTTACACCCGCTGTATGCTCCCCATCGCCCTGCTGCTCGTCGCCCTGAGCTGGTGGTTCGCCTGAGCTAACACAACGGTGCGTTCCTGTCACATTTCTCGGACGGTCGGTGTTAATAAAGTAGAGCCTGATCGATGACCCCTTGGGCACAGGCGCATTTCGATCAGGCCACGTAAAAGGATCCGTCCATGATGATCACCAACACCTGGCAACAGACCACTGAGGACGAACTGGATTTTGAGAGCCTGTTTCAAACCCACTATGCCGGGGTCTACAGGCTGCTGTTCCGCATCGTCGGCAGCCAGGAGGAGGCCGAGGATCTGGCTCAGGAGGCCTTTATACGCCTGTACGAACACCGCTTCCCTCCTGGCCGCGAGCACAACCTGCGGGCCTGGCTCTACCGGGTGGCCACAAACCTGGCCTACAATGCCCTGCGCAGCCACCGACGGCGCATACAACGCCAAACACGAGAGGCCCGTCGAGCAGAACCGCTGCGATCCAAGGCGACCGATCCGGTGGAGGCCGTCCTGCGAGACGAGGAACGAGACCTGGTGCACCGAGCATTGGCCCGGCTCTCGCCTCATCAGGCCAAGCTCCTGCTGTTGTACTATGCCGGCCTGAGCTACCGAGAGCTGGCCGAGGCAGTCCAGACAGCCCCTTCTTCTGTGGGAACGCTGCTCTCCCGGTCCAAGGCGTCCTTTGAGTCGGCCTACCAGCAGGTGATCGAGACCCCGGCACGAGGAGGACACCATGAAATGTGATGTAGGTCAATTGCAGGCCTATTTGGATCAGGCCCTGGCCCCCGCGGAGGCGGCCGCGCTGGAACAGCACCTGCTGGACTGCGCCGCCTGTCGGGCCAAAATCGAGGAACTGCGCGGCCAGAACGCAGCCCTGGCCCAACGCCTGGCCCGCCTAGACCCACCGCACCTGCCTGATACGGCGGCGGCCCTGGCTCGCTTTCAGGCCCGACCAGGGCGCAAAGGGGGGGCGGCCTGGCTCTTTTCCCTGCGGCGATCCCTGGGAAATCCCCGCTGGCGGCCGCTTGCCGTCGGCTTGACCACCCTAGCTCTGGTGCTGTTATTGTTCAGCATAGCGCCGGTGCGCCAGGCCGCGGCCGAGTTCTTGGGCGTGTTCCGCGTGACCAAGTTCGCCGTCATCCCGGTGGACGCAGAGCAGGTGGAACGCCTGCAAGAGTTGGAAGGGCTGATCGAATCCGGAGCGCTGGGCCAACCCACCTTTCTGCGCGAGCCGGGCGAAGGTCAAGGGGTGGCCGACGCCGCAGAGGCCGGCGCCCTGGCCGGATATGCGGTGCGCACCCCGACCGTACTGCCGGGGGGCGCGGCCCTGGACGAGTTTGTCGTCCTGCGCGGTCCGGCCATGCGCTACGAGGTGGAACGAGCGCGCCTGCAGATGCTGCTGAATATGCTGGAACTGCAACAGGTAGACCTGCCGGAGGTAGACCCCCTCAGCGTGGAAGTGGATTTCCCCGCCATAGTCTGGCAGGAATACCGCACCAGGCAGGACCACGGCCTGGTGCTGGTGCAGATGCCCAGTCCCGAGCTGACCCTGCCGCCGGGCCTGGAACCCGAGATGATGGGACAGGCCCTGCTGCAGTTCCTGGGGATGTCGCCCCAGGAAGCGGAGCGATTGTCCCAAAACATCGATTGGGCCAGCACCCTGGTCATCCCCCTGCCCAAAGAGGTGACCCAGTTCCGCGAGGTCGAGGTGGATGGCGTCGAGGGGCTGTTGATCGAAGAGACCTCCTCGACCTCGGCCCGCCAAAACAATGTGGTCCTGTGGCAGCGCGACGGTTTCGTCTATGCCGTGCTGGGCTATAACACCTCGAACGAGGCGCTGCTCAAGGCGGCGGATTCGCTGCGCTAGGGCCGAAATCCACGCTTGTGGGCGGGGCGAAAATGATCGCCCCGCCCGCAAGCCAAGCGCAAGGGATATTTTATGACGGTGATTGAGACGACGGCATTGAGCAAAGTGTACGGCCGCACCGTGGCCGTGGACCGCCTGGACCTGTCCGTGGAGCGGGGCGAGGTGCTGGGCTTCCTGGGCCCCAACGGCGCCGGCAAGACCACGACCGTCAACATGCTGTTGGGCCTGGCCCATCCGACCTCGGGCCAGGCCCGCATCCTGGACCGGCCGCCGGGGGATCCCGCCGCGATGGCCCGGCTGGGTTTTTTGCCCGAGCATTTTAGCTTTCATCCCTGGCTGACGGCCCTGGAATTTTTGGACCTGCACGGCCGGCTTTACGCCATGCCGCCCGAGCGGCGCCGGCAGCGGATTCCCCGGCTGCTGGAACAGGTGGGGCTGGCCCGTTGGGGGCATACCCGCCTGGAGAAATTCTCCAAGGGCATGCTGCAGCGCATTGGGCTGGCCCAGGCCCTCCTCAACGAACCCGAACTGGTCATTTTGGACGAGCCGACCTCGGGACTGGACCCCATGGGCCGCCGGGAGGTACGCTTTCTCATCCGGGAATTGCGCGGGGCCGGCGTGACCATCTTTTTGAACTCGCACCTGCTGGGCGAGGTCGAGGCTGCCTGCGATCGGGTGGTCATTATCAAGCAGGGACGGGTGATTCGCACCGGCACGCTGGAAGAGCTGGCCGGACAGACGGTAGAGATACAGGTGCGCGCGACCGGACTGACCCCGGACCTGCTGGAGGGGTTGACGCGCTGGGGCAGTCTCAGCGCTGTCGAGACGGACCGATTGACCCTGGTGGTGGCGGACGAGAACGCCCTGCCGGCCGTGGCCCAATGGCTCGTCTCGGGCGGGGCGCAGCTCTACGAGCTGTCCCCCCGCCGGCTCTCCCTGGAAGAGCTCTTTGTTCGGGCCATGGATGAGACGCCATGAGGACGTTGACGATCGCCCGCCTGAGTTTTCAAGAGGCCCGCCAGCGCAAGCTGCTTTGGATTATCGTCCTGATCGGCCTGGCCTTTCTGGTCCTGTACGCCATCGGCTTCCTGCTGCTGCACCGCGAGGTCAGCCGGCATTCCCCCGATCCCGTCACCATGATGATCGATTTCAACAGCATCTTTTTGCTGATGGGCCTGTACGTGGTCAACTTTTTGGGCATTGTGCTGACCGTGCTGACCTCGGCCGGCGTCATCGCCGGCGAGATCGCTTCCGGGACCATCCAGACCATCGTGACCAAGCCGCTGCGGCGTTGGGAGGTTATCCTGGGCAAATGGTTGGGCCTGGCGGCCATGCTATCCGCATTTATCCTGGTCATGAGCGTAGGTCTGATAGCCATCGTCTGGCTGATCTCCGGCTACCTGCCGCCCCAACCCCTCCAGGGCGTGCCCCTGATCGTGTTGGGCAGCCTGGTGCTGCTCTCCCTTTCGATCCTGGGGGGGACCCGCCTGTCCACGCTGGCCAACGGCACGGTGATGTTTATGCTCTACGGGCTGACCTTTGTCGGCGGCTGGATCGAGCAGATCGGCGCCTTTATCCAGAACGAGGCCATGGTCAACACCGGCATCGTGGTCAGCCTGCTCGTTCCGGCCGAGTCGATGTGGAAACGGGCGGCCTACTTGATGCAGCCGCCCTTTCTGCGAGACCTGGGCATCTCGCCCTTTGCCTCGGCCAGCGCGCCCAGCCCGGCCATGGTGGCCTATACGGGCGTGTATATCGCCGTCGTCCTGCTGCTGGCCCTGCGCTCCTTCCAGCGGCGCGATTTATAGCGCCGGCCCGGCGCTAGGCAGGGTGGTTCAGCGCATAGATCAGGCGCAGCCCCTCGATGGTCAGCCAGGGGTCCACGGCGTCGAAAACGTCCGTCTCCTGGGCGAGCAGTTCGGCCAGCCCCCCGGTGGCGATGACGCGCATGTTTGGGCCCAATTCCTGGCGAAAGCGCTGCACGAGTTCCTTGACCAGGCCCACGTAGCCAAAGAGCAGGCCGGATTGGATGCTGTGCACGGTGTTGCGGCCGATGGCCTGGGGCGGCCGGGCAATGTCCACCCGAGGCAGCTTGGCCGCGCGCTCGGTCAGGGCCCAGGCGGCGATACCAATGCCTGGGGCGATAGCCCCCCCTACATAATCCCCCTCGGCTGAGATGGCGTCAAAGGTGGTGCCGGTGCCAAAGTCCACCACGCAGGCCGGCCCACCGTATTTGTGCAGGGTGGCCGCCGCGTTCACCACCCGATCCGCGCCCACCTCGCGGGGGTTGTCGTAGCGGATGCGCACGCCGGTGCGCACCCCGGCGTCGACCACCAGCGGGTCGATCTCCAGGTAGCGCCGGCAGAGGTCCACGAACACCCCGGTCAGGGGGGGGACGACGCTGGCCAGGGCGCCGGCCTGGATGTCCCGCGGGCTGTGGCCGGCCTGTTCCAGCAGCACCAGCAGCAGCGCCGCGTACTCGTCGGCCATGCGCTGGCGGCCGGTGGCGATGCGCCAGTGGTTCACCAGGGTCTCCCCCCGGTACAGGCCCAGGACGATATTGGTGTTGCCGACATCGATGCAGAGCAGCATGCCTAGCCCTCCTCCTGAAAGATGCGCGCCCCTTTGCGGCCGACCTCGATCTGCTTCCAGGCGGCGATGACGGCGACGCTGACGATCACGGCGGCAATGATCTCGGGCAGGCCGTTGGTCAGGCCGAGCGCCAGGAGCAGGCTGGAGGGAAGCGGCGGTACCCATTCAAAGCTGCCGGCGAGCCCGATGGCCGTCAGGACCAGAACGGTGTTGGTCAGGGTGCCGGCCACCGCCGCCGCGCCCACGGCCGCCAGTTCCCCCTGCTGCCGGGCCAGGATCAGGCCGGCCAGGGCCAGCACAGCCAGCACCAGGGAGGAAACCAGCACCAGCACCTTGAGCCCGGGTTCATAATCCAAAATGGTCGTGCCATAGACCACGACGGGAGCGGCGATGGCCAGGATCAGAACGAGCGCCAGGATGGCCTGCCACCAGCGGCCCTGTTTCGCCAGCCGGTAGACCAGGTAGGCCTCCAGGCCGATGAACAGCCGCGGCAGGACCGAGATGAAGGGGTTCTGAAAATAGATGTCCCCACCCGTGGGCCGGATATAGGCCCAGAGCATGCTGGACAGGCCAAAGATGAGCCCCACGAACAGCCCGACCCAGGGCCCCTGCAGCACGGCCCCGATGATAACGGGGATGTGCATGATGGTGATAGAAGTCCCCAGGAAAAAGGGGATGAACCCCAGCGAGTTGGGTCCCACGGGAATGATGGCCAGCAGGATGGCAATGGCGCTCATGACGCCGGCGACGACGATCTGACGGGTACTCACTTGCATGACAGACCTCCTTGATGCATTTGACCATAAGAACGCTGCCCGTTTGCACGTTCTCCATACGGATGATGCTCAAACAATCCAAAGCCCCCGCAGCCAGGTGGCGGCGATCTCTTCCAAAGCCCCCAGATCCACAAACCACAGACCCGCACAGGCGGCGCAGACCAAAAACAGGGCGAGGCCGTCGGCCGGCCGCATGTGCAGGCAGACCAGGTGGCTGCGGCCCCGCCCGCCGGCATAGCCCCGCGCCTCCATCGCTACGGCCAAATCCTCGGCCCGCCGCAGCGCGGTGACAAAGAGCGGGATGATCAGGGGCATGATCTTGCTCACGCGCCGCACGATGCCACCGCGGCCCCGTCCAAAGTCGGCCCCCCGGGCGGCCTGCGCTTTCATCAGCCGTTCCAACTCGCGGACCAGCAGCGGCACAAAGCGCAGGGCGATGACCAGGACCATGGAAAACTCGTGCGCCGGCAGCCCCAGCCGCTGCAGCGGCCGCAGCAGCCCCTGCATGCCGTGGGTCAGGTCGGTCACGTCGGCGCAGGCGCCGAGCAGGGTCAGCAGGAGCACGATCGAGATCATGCGCAGCACCAACGCCGCCAGCGCCGCCAGCGCCGCGCCGCTAAGCAGCACGGGCCCCCACTCCAGCAGCGCCAGGCTGCCCTCGGCGATGGCCTGCCGGTGGGGATAAAAGAGCAACTGCAGCAGCAGGGCAAAGAGCAGGAGCGGCAGCAGCGGGCGCAGGCCGCGCAGGGCAAAGTGCAGGGGGGCGCGGGCCAGCCAGAAAAGCAGCAGGACCAGCAGCACCCCCAGCAGGGTCAGGGCAGGCCCCTGCTGGAACATCAACGTCAGCATCAGCAGGGCGGCCCCCAAGAGCTTGACCCGGGCGTCCAGCCGGTGCAGGGGCGAGTCCCCGGGAAAGTACTGGCCAAAGGCCAGGTTCCGGCTCAACTCAAACTCGCTCATGGCAGCAGCTCCTGCAGGGCGTCGGCCGCTTCTTCCAGCGTGAGCGCGTCGCCCGAGACCGGGTAGCCGGCCCGGCGCAGCTCGCCCAGCACCTGGGTCACCAGCGGCGGCTCCAGGTCGTATTCGCACAGCCGGGCATCCTGAAAGACCTGCCGGGGCGGGCCCTGCAGCACGACCCGCCCCTCGGCCAGGACGTAGATGCGCTGGGCCAGTTGGGCAATTTCCTCCATCGAGTGCGAGGTCCAGACAATGGCGCGGTTCTCCCGCTGCTGCCAGCTTTGGATCAGGCCCAACAGGTCCCGGCAGCCCTGTGGGTCCAGGCCGGCCAGGGGCTCGTCCAGGACGAGCACCTGCGGGTCCAGGGCCAGGACGCCGGCCAGGCCAGCCCGGCGGCGTTCTCCTCCACTGAGGGAGAAGGTCAAGCGATCGCGGTACGTCTCCAGGGGCAGGCCGGCGGCCTCCATGGCCCGGCACACCCTCCGGCGCACCTCGTCCTGGGGCAGTCCCATGTTCAATGGCCCAAAGGCCACGTCGTCGGCCAGGTAGGCTTCAAAGAGCTGGTCCCCGGCGTTCTGAAAGAGCAGGGCCACGCGCAGCCGGAGGGCGCGCAGATCGCATTCGGGGTCGGACAGGTCCTGGCCGGCCACGCGGACGGTGCCGGCCTGCGGCCGCAGCAGGCCGTTGAGGTGCTGCAGCAGGGTGGACTTGCCCGAACCGGTCGGCCCGATCACGCCGACAACCTCCCCGGGATACAAGTCGAAATCCACCCCCCGCAGCGCCTCCCTCTCCAGGGGTGTCCCCCGCATGTAGCGGTAGTGCAGGTCGTGGACCTCGATCAGGGGGGGCGGCCGGGTCATCCGTCTCCTCCTGCGTCTGCGGGTGGCCCAAAAGCCGCCCGCGCTTTTAGCTCGCGCACCAGTTCGTCCGGGGTGAGCAGGTCCGGCGGGAAGGAGGGGCAGCGCTCGTGCAGCAGCCGGGCCAAGCGCGCGGATGGCGGCAGCTCCAGGCCCAGTTGCCGCAGCAGCGCCTCCTCCGCAAAGACCCGGGCCGGGGAGCCGTCCAGAACCACTCGGCCCTGCGAGAGTACGATCACGCGCTGGGCCTCGACGGCCTCCTCCATGCGCTGGCTGATGCTCACGATGGTGGCGCCCTGGCCGTGCAGTTGGCGGACGATCAGCCGGGTGGCCCGCCGGCCGGCCGGGTCCAGCATGGCGCTGGCCTCGTCCAAGACCAGGCAGGCCGGCCGCATGGCCAGGGCGCCGGCGAGGGCCAGGCGCTGGCGCTGGCCGGCGGAGAGATGCAGCGGGGAGCGTTGGCGCTGGTCGGCCAGGCCGACGACCTGCAGCGCCCAATCCACCCGGGAGAGCAGTTCCTCCGGCGGCAGGCCCAGGTTCTCCGGGCCAAAGGCCACGTCCTCCTCGACAATGGTGGCGACGACCTGGTTGTCGGGGTCCTGAAAGACCATGCCCACACAGTGGCGGATGGCCTGGTGGTGCCGCCGCTCGCGGGTGTTCAACCCCCGGACCCACACATCCCCCTGGCTGGGGAGCAGCAGGGCGTTGAAATGGCGGGCCAGGGTGGACTTGCCCGATCCGTTGGCCCCGATAATGGCGATATAGGCACTGCCGGGGATGTCCAGGCTAATACCGCGCAGGGCCTTGATCTCCCGGTCGCTGCCGGGGTTGTAGCTAAAGTGGAGGTCGCGTACCTCAATCAAGGGTGGTGGCATCTCTTGGGCCTGTTCTATAAATAGCATTGTAGATATGTCTTGTAGGGGGCAGCCCCCCCGTGGCTGCCCCCTATCTGACCGGGCAGGCCCCTGTGCCTGCCCCCCCCGCCTACGCCTGACTGGGGTAGAAATTTGACCGGAAATGGCCTGTTTAGGGCATCTTTTTCTTGAAAAGGCGGCAAAAAGCGTGCGCGGAAAAGT